>JBOHGX010000332.1:0-15856 GCA_050700255.1 Pseudonocardiaceae bacterium | reverse complement strand
GTCCCGGGCTGGCCTTGGGGATATTCAGCTCCTCGACCTTGAGATAGGTCATCAGGTCCTCGCGCAATTTCTGCGCCAGGTTCTCAAGCTGCTTGGCCCCCGCAACAAGGGTCGCGTACAGGTTGTTCGCGCCACTATCCGATGCCCACTTACCGATCTGGGCAACCGCGTTCACGCTGACTCCATCCGCACCGGGAGCGGGAATATTCGCGAGCCTGAGCGCCGTCTCAGCCCGATCCCGGAAGAACTCTGCGGCATGCTCCAGGTCGGCGATGGCTTGCGGGACGCGCTCGTAGTCGATCGAGAAGCCCTGTGCCGCGCCGCTCCCGCCCAGCAGCTCACCCAACGCCGTGCCGGCCAGCAGGTTGCCGGTATCACTGGCGGCGCCGATCAACTGGTTCTCGCTACTCACCGTGTTCTCCTTGAGACATGCTGTGCGCGCGGGGAAGGAGTCTGCCACACCAGCCCCACGCTCCAGTGCCGCAATGGCAGCACACGCCCGTCTGGGTCAAGGTGCAGTGACGCTCGTCTCACCTGCTGGTTGGTTGAAGGCAGCCACCGCATGGTCGAAGACCAGCAGCGCTGTGAGCGGCGGACGGTGTGGCCCGTTACCTGCAGGGCGCTGAGCAGCCCATGGGGCGATGAGCCCCTGTATGTCATCCAGGAAGCTGATCGATCTGGACGGCCGACCATGGAGGGCTCTACATGGGATCTGTCGAGCCGAAGCAAACCGGTGAACCACTCAGGGAATGGAACGTGACGAATGCCAAGAATCGCCTGGATCGAAGACGCCGCTGCCCGCGGCGAACTCGCCAGCCTGTATGAAGAAGTAAAGGCGATCTCCCCCACGGGGGAGGTGGATGACGTCATCCGCTGCCTGAGTCTGCGTCCGGACTTCCTCGCCCCCATCGTGCAGGCCGCGCGCCTGCATTTCACCGATGGCGCGCTCACTCAAGCCCAGCACGAGATGATCGCCTCCTACGTCTCCGCGCTGAACCGTTGCCATTCTTGCCTGTCGGACCACACCCGGTTCCTGCAGTTGCACGGCGAGCAGTACCACCACACCGCCCACGCGCTGCGCGAAGGCGATCTTGACGCGGCGGGACTCAGCACAGCGGAGCGGTTGCTGTTGGAGTTCGTGGGCACCCTGACTCGCCACGCCTACCGCATCACCGATGAGCAGGTTCAAGGCCTGAGGGACGCCGGCTGGACGGATGCACAGATCGCCGAGGCGGTCTATGACGCGGCGTTGCTCAACTTCTTCAACCGCATCGCAGACGCCTTCGACATCCGCCCACCGGCAGCGACGGACCCGATCGATCCACCGCGGCACTGTTAACGCAGCGGTAGCCACTACTCGGCATTGATCCACGGCGGGTGGTGTCCGGCGGTGGGCCTTGGTCCCACGCCCGCGATGGCCTTCCGCACCGCTGGTTTTGCGTCCAGGCCAGTGTTGCAGTATCGGCTGGTAGCTACAGTGCGGTAATGGCAGCGCAGATCATCCTGGTGCCAGGTGATATCACCGAGCAGCACGTCGACGCAGTAGTGAACGCCGCCAACAGCTCGCTACTCGGCGGGGGCGGGGTGGACGGCGCAATCCACCGCCAGGGAGGCCCCGCGATCCTGGCGCAGTGCCAGGTACTGCGGGCCGGGCGCTATCGCGACGGTCTGCCCATCGGCCAGGCGGTCGCGACCACCGCGGGTGATCTGCCAGCTCAATGGGTTATTCACACCGTCGGCCCGGTGTACGCCGAGTCCGAAGACCGTTCCGAGCTACTCGTCTCCTGCTACCGCGAATCGCTGCGAGTGGCCGACGAGCTCGGCGCCCAGACCGTCGCCTTCCCTGCGGTGTCCGCCGGAATCTACGGGTGGCCGCTGGCCGACGCCGCCCACATCGCGCTGACCACCATCGCCAACACACCCACCAACGTGCGTGAGGCCCGGTTCGTCTTGTTCAGCGACACGGTCCTCAGGACATTTCGCAGCGTGCACCAGAGCACGACACACCGTGCAGGAGAGCCGGACACGCGGGGCTAGCTGTGCAGGAACCCCGGCGGTCGGGGGAAATCGCCGGGGCTCATTATGCTCATCGGAGTGACATTGAGCCGCGTTACAGGCCGGTTCGCGAACCCAGCTGAGTGCCGCGCGTGGTGATCGCGGTCTGTATACCTACGTGACATGCTCTGTCAGGCAAGCGGTAGGCCGTAGCACGAGGACGGGAGATCGGCATGAGCCAGCCAGACCTCAAACCACGCAGCCGGGAAGTCACTGAGGGGCTGGAGCGCGCCGCCGCTCGTGGCATGTTGCGCGCCGTCGGCATGGGCGACGCCGACTTCGCCAAGCCTCAGATCGGTGTCGCCTCGTCCTGGAACGAGATCACCCCCTGCAACCTGTCGCTGGACCGGCTTGCCAAGGCCAGCAAGGAAGGCGTGCACGCCGCCGGCGGGTTCCCGATGGAGTTCGGCACGATCTCGGTGTCCGACGGCATCTCCATGGGCCACGTGGGGATGCATTACTCGCTGGTGTCACGTGAGCTGATCGCCGACTCGGTGGAGACCGTGGTGGAGGCCGAGCGGCTGGACGGGACGGTGCTGCTGGCCGGTTGCGACAAGAGCCTGCCCGGGATGCTGATGGCCGCCGCCCGGCTCGACCTGGCGGCGGTGTTCCTCTACGGGGGCACCATCCTGCCCGGCCGGGTGAACGACCGCGAGGTCACCATCATCGACGCCTTCGAGGCGGTGGGGGCCTGCGCCCGCGGTTTGATCAGCCAGGCCGACGTCGACGTCATCGAGCGGGCAATCTGCCCCGGTGAGGGCGCCTGTGCCGGCATGTATACCGCCAACACGATGGCCTGCGCAGCCGAGGCGCTGGGCATGTCGCTGCCCGGCTCGGCCAGCCCTCCCGCGGTGGACCGGCGCCGCGACGGGTTCGCCCGCGCCAGCGGGTCCGCTGTGGTGGATCTCATTGCCCGCGGCATCACCGCACGGCAGATCCTCACTCGCCCGGCGTTCGAGAACGCGATCGCGGTGGTGATGGCCTTCGGCGGCTCGACCAACGCGGTGCTGCACCTGATGGCCATCGCGAACGAGGCCGGGGTGCCGCTGGAGCTGGACGATTTCAACCGGGTGGGAGACAAGGTGCCGCATCTGGCCGACGTCAAACCCTTCGGCAAGCACGTGATGGCCACTGTCGATCAGGTCGGCGGCGTCCCGGTGGTGATGAAGGCGCTGCTGGACGCGGGACTTCTGCACGGCGACTGCCTCACCGTCACCGGGCGCACCGTCGCCGAGAACCTCACCGAGCTGGCCCCGCCGGACCTGGACGGGAAGATCTTGCGCCGGCTCACCGATCCGATCCATCCCACCGGGGGGATCGCCATCCTGCGCGGCTCGTTGGCTCCCGAGGGCGCGGTGGTGAAAAGCGCCGGCTTCGACTCGGCCCGATTCGCCGGGCGTGCTCGTGTGTTTGATGGGGAGCAGGCCGCGATGGACGCCATCCCACACCTGCAGCCTGGCGACGTCGTGGTGATCCGGTATGAGGGTCCGCAGGGCGGGCCCGGGATGCGGGAAATGCTCGCGGTCACCGGAGCGATCAAGGGCGCCGGATTGGGCAAGGACGTTCTGCTGCTCACCGATGGGCGTTTCTCCGGGGGCACCACTGGGCTGTGCGTCGGGCACGTGGCGCCCGAGGCCACCCTCGGCGGGCCGATCGCGCTGGTCCGCGACGGCGACTCGATTGTGCTGGACATGGACCGTCGTGAACTGAACCTGCAGGTCGATGTCGGGGAACTGGCCCGGCGCCAGCAGGAGTGGAAGGCCCCGCAGCGCCCGCTGCGCGGCGTGCTGGCCAAGTACGCCCGGCTGGTCGGCTCCGCCGCGGAAGGCGCCGTCTGTGGATAACTCGTGAGTGGGTAACGGTGTCATGACACCGTTACCCACTCACGAGCGGTGCCGGGTGGGTACGTCCGGATGGGTGTACCCGCCCTGGCGGGGCACCTTTTATCCGCCGGGGCTTGCGCACCGCCGGGAGTTGGAGTACCTGTCCCGGCAGCTGAACACCGTCGAGATCAACGGTTCGTTCTACTCGCTGCAACGACCCGCCAGCTACCAGGCCTGGGCGGCGGCCACTCCGGAGGACTACGTCTTCGCCATCAAGGGCAGCCGCTTCATCACGCACATGAAGAAGCTGCGGGACGTCGAGACGCCGCTGGCGAACTTCTTCGCCTCCGGAGTGCTCGCGCTGGGCGCCAAGCTCGGGCCGCTGCTGTGGCAGTTATCGCCCAACCTGGCGTTCGACGCTGACCGGCTGACCACGTTTCTCGCCCAGCTGCCACGCGGCACCGCCGAGGCCGCCACGCTTGCGCAAGGCCACGACGAGCGGCTCGAGGGACGGGCCTGGACCTGCACCGACGCCGACCGCCCGCTGCGTCACGCGCTGGAGGTGCGCCATCCCAGCTACCGCGACCCGGCGCTCATCGAGCTACTCCGCAGACAGGGCGTTGCGCTGGTGGTGGCCGACACCGCAGGCACCTGGCCCTACCTCGAGGACATCACCGCCGACTTCGTCTACGTCCGGCTGCACGGGGATTCAGAGCTCTACGTCAGCGGCTACAACGACGAAGCGCTGGACACCTGGGCGCAACGGATCCGCGGGTGGCGGGCCGGCGAGAGCCCACGCACCGAGCACACCATTGCGCCACCCGCATTGACCCAGCCGCGGGAGGTGTTCGTCTATTTCGACAACGACGCCAAAGTGCGGGCCCCGGTGGACGCTACCTCGCTAGCGCAACGGCTCGGGTAAGCGCGATTATTGCGGTCGTTGTCTTCGGTGGCATAGCGTCGCTGTCGTGGATCGCGGGGTCGACGAACTGATCGCGGCGTTGCCCAAGGTCGAACTTCATGTCCACCTCGAAGGGTCGATGCAGCCGGCGCTGCTGCTCGAGTTGGCCCGCAAGCACGGCGTGACTGGGTTGCCGGGATCGCTGGAGGCGGTGCGGCAGTGGTACGAATTCCGTGACTTCCCGCACTTCGTCGACGTGTACCTGGCTGCCATCCAGACATTGCGTGACGAGGACGACTTTGCGCTGCTGGTCGAGCAGACTGCGGCGTCCCTGGCCGCGCAGAACGTCCGCTACGCCGAGGTCATCGTCACGCCCTGGGCTCACCTGGACCGCGGGATTCCGGCCGAGCAGGTGTTCGGTGGCCTGGAACGCGGTCGCGAAGCAGCCGAGCGCGAACTGGGCATCCGGCTGCGGTGGTTGGCCGACTTTCCTGGCCACTGGGGAGCCGGGTGCGGGGAGAAGACACTCGATGCGGTCCTGGAGGCCGGTCTGGACAGCATCATCGGGTTCAACGTCGGAGGCATCGAGGTCGATCGGGACCCGTTCGCCGAGGTTTTCGACCGGGCCCGCGCGGCGGGGTTGCACAGCGTGCCGCACGCCGGCAAGACACACGGTCCAGACCGTATCTGGTCGGCCATTCACCGGCTCAGCGCCGAACGCATCGGGCACGGAATCCGCTGCCTCGATGACCCCGAGCTGGTCGAATATCTGCGCAGCGTTCAGTTGCCGTTGGACGTGTGCCCGACCTCGAATTGGCGCACCGGTGCCGTTTCCAGAAACCAAGCTCATCCGCTTCCCACCCTGCTCGACGCAGGGCTGATGGTGACGCTGAACTCGGATGACCCACCGATGTTCGGAACTGACCTCTCGAATGAGTACCGTGTCGCGTACGGCTTTGGGCTCACCACAGCTGAATTGATCGATCTGGCCCGAAACGGCGTGCGCGCGTCCTTTATGGACACCGACAGTAAGACCGCACTGCTGGCTGAAATCGATCAGGTCGCCACGGCGTGATGCCACCACCCTTGGCCCGCTCGGTATTCGCCGTCGCCGGCATCACGGGCGCGGTACTGGTAGCGCTGTCCGGGGGCTACGGCTACCACCGCGACGAGCTGTACTTCCTCGTCGCCGGTGCACATCCGGCCTGGGGCTACCCGGACCAGCCGCCGCTCACGCCGCTGCTGGCCTGGGCGACTACCAGCCTGCTCGGTGACTCGCTGGTCGCCTTACGGCTGCCCTCGGCGCTGGCCATCGCGGCGGTCGTGGTGCTGGCGGCGCTGCTCGCCAGGGAGTTCGGTGCCCGGCCCGGAGCGCAGGTGTTCGCCGCGGGATGCACCGCGGTGTCGGCGTACGTGATAGCGGTCGGTCACTTGTTCTCGACGGCGACCTTCGACCTGCTGGCCTGGACCGCCCTGTCCTGGCTACTGGCCCGGCCACTGCGCTGCGGTGGCCCGATGTGGCTGGCCGTCGGTCTGGTGGCCGGCATCGGTCTGGAGAACAAGACCCTCCTGGCGTTCTACCTCGCCGCGCTCGCGGTGGGGCTGCTGGTGGTCGGTCCACGAGCAGCGCTGCGCAGCCCGTGGCTGTGGGTGGGAGTGGTGGTGGCGCTGGCGCTGTGGGCGCCGAACCTGTGGTGGCAGGCCACCCACGGCTGGCCGCTCAGGGAGCTTTCCGCCTCGATCGCGGCAGGCGGCTCAGCGAGCAGCGCACCGCGATCGCTGTTCCTGCCCTTCCAGCTGGTGCTGGTGGGGCTGGCGCTGGTGCCGGTCTGGGGTATCGGGCTCTGGCGCCTGCTGCGCGACCCCGCGCTGCGTACATTCCGGCTTTTCGGAGTCTCCTATCTGCTGCTCGCTGCCCTGTTCCTCGTGACCGGGGGCAAGCCTTACTACCTGGCGGGCATGTACCCGGTGCTGCTCGCAGCGGGCGCTCAGCCGGTGCAGGATTGGGCGCGGCGGGGCGGTACCGCGCTGCGCACCGGCCTGGTCGCGGCTGCGCTGGCCGTCTCGGCCGCAGTCTCGGTGGTGCTGTTCCTGCCTGTGGTGCCCCCCTCGATGCTGGCGAGCACGCCGATCCCGGAAGTGAACCCCGAGGCTGGCGCGACGCTGGGTTGGCCGGAGCTGGTCGGCACCGTCGCGGGTGTCCACCGCAACCTGCCGCCGGGCGAGCGCGACCGAGCGGTCATCTTCACCGAGAACCACGGCGAGGCTGGTGCACTTCTGCAGGCTCGATCGCGGCTCGACCTGCCACCGGTGTTCAGTGGCCACAACGGATTCGGCGAATGGGGACCACCGCCCGACGGCGCAACGCCGACCATCGCGGTCGGCCTGGACCGGGCGGCGCTGAACGAGCTGTTCACCAGCGTGACCCCGGCCGCGCGGATCGACAACGGCATCGGCCTGGACACCGAGGAGCAGGGCCGCACCGTGTGGATTTGCCGCGAGCAGCGCAAGCCGTGGTCGCAGGCGTGGCCGCAGCTGCGTCACATCGGATGAGAAAACTCGGATCGAGGGCGTCGGAATGTCGGTGCCGCAGACGACGATGCGGATGTGAGCGGGCAACCACGGGTGCGGCCGGATCCGGCGCTGGAGTTGCTGGAGGTCTACGACGCCGCGCTGCCCCACGTCCACGGCTACCTGCTGTCGCGCTGCCGGGACCGCACACTGGCCCAGGACCTCACCGCGGAGACGTTCCTCGCCGCGGTCACTGCGGCCCGGCAGCAGCCGGCGCCACCGATCACCACCGGCTGGCTGATCGGGGTGGCCCGGCACAAACTCGCCGACCACTGGCGCCGCGTCGAGCGTGAGCAACGCGGCCTTGCCCTGGTGCGAACCACCGCCTACGAGACCAACGACCCGTGGGACGTCGAGATCGACACCGTGGTGGCTCATCAGGTGCTCGACGCCCTGGGTGCACACCACCGCGCCGCGCTCACCCTGCGCTACCTCGATGGGCTGCCGGTTGCGCAGGTTGCCGAGCATCTCGGACGGACCGTGCATGCCACCGAGGCACTGCTGGTCCGCGCTCGCTCCGCGTTCCGCGCAGCCTATGAGGACCCGGAGGGTGTGCGATGACCGATCCGCTGAACACCCTGCGCGAGCCGATCACGCCGGTCGATCCCGACCCGGCATTCGCCGCAGAGCTGCGCTCCCGCCTAGAGCGCGCGCTGCTCGCCCCGCAAGGAGCCACCATGACCACCACCGTCGAGACCCCTGCACAGACCCTCGGCTGTTACCTCGCCGTGAACGACGCCCGCAGCGCGCTGGACTTCTACGAGCTGGCCTTCGGTGCCCGGCGCCGCGGTGAGCCGATCGTGATGGACGACGACCGGATCGGGCACGCCGAACTGGCCATCGGTGATTCGGTGTTGATGCTGGCCGACGAGTTCGCCGAGATCGGGATGCTGTCCCCGCGGACCCGCGGTGGGCCCAGCCAGTCGCTGTACCTGCGGGTGTCCGAGCCGGAGGCAGTGGATACCACCGTGCGCGACGCCGTCGAGGCGGGCGGGCGGCTGGAGCGGGCTGCCGCCGACTACGACTACGGCCGCAATGCTGTCGTCGTCGACCCCTCCGGGCATCGCTGGATGATCGCCTCCGCACCGGCCGCGACCCCCGTCTCCAGGCACGGCGACCTCGCCTACCTCACGCATGCGGTCGCCGACACCGAGCGGGCCCGGACCTTTTACGGTGCCGTGCTGGGCTGGACCTTCACTCCGGGTCGGATCGAGGACGGTTGGCACATCGAGGGCACCACTCCGCCGGCCGGGATGCACGGCGGCGCCAGCCAGGCCGGGATCGAGCCGGTATACCAGGTCGACGACCTGGCCGCCGCACTCGCCGCGGTCCGCGACCATGGCGGCCAAGCCGGTGCACCACGCCAGCAGCCTTACGGCCGGATCGCCGAATGCATCGACGACCAGGGCGTGCATTTCCAGCTGCTGGAGTCGTAAACTCCTGGCGGAGTGAGCGCTCACTCCGTACCATCGCCACGGTAATCGAGACACACCGCAAAAGGGCCACCGCGATGCGGCCGGACGATCGTCGCGCGGCGATCGTGGCTACCACCGTGCCGTTGATCATCGAACATGGTGCAACGGTCACCACCGGGCAGATCGCCGCCGCGTCCGGCGTCGCCGAGGGCACCGTGTTCCGGGTCTTCGCCGACAAGCAAGAATTGCTGGCGGCGTGCCTCGACGCTGCATTCGATCCGGCTGATCCGGTGGCCAGGCTGCGACAGATCCCGCGGCATCTCCCGGTTCGGGATCGGTTACTGCAAGCCACCGACACCGTTGCCGAGCACTGGGACCGGGCACTGTCGGTCGGGCACGCGGTACACGCGGCCTGTATCGGGCCACCCAGGGCGGGATCACCCAGCAGCCCGGGTGCAGCGATGAGCGAACTCATCAGCGCACTCGCCGATCTGCTGACCCCGGACGCCTCAACGCTGCGGTTGAGCTCGGAGCGCACCGCGCAGCTGTTCCTGCTGACGGTGACCAGCGACCGGATGCTGCGGCTGCGGATGGGCGGGCTCGGCGCACCCACCCTGGGGGACATCGAGGAGCTGGTGGATGTCTTCCTGCACGGCGCGCTGCGAGGGGAGCACGAGTGAGCGAGCTGATGATCGACGCCGTCGAGGTGCGCAAGACCTTCGGTGACGTCACCGCCTTGGATGGGGTCAGCGTGGCGGTCCCCATCGGCACCGTACACGGCTTGCTCGGGCACAACGGTGCCGGCAAGACCACCTTGGTGAACGTCCTCACCACGCTTTTTGCTCCGACCGGCGGCAGCGCGGCGGTAGCCGGTTTCGACGTGGTGCGCGACGCCGCCGAGGTGCGCCGCCGGATCGGTGTCACCGGCCAGTTCGCCTCGGTGGACGAGGACCTCACCGGCACTCAGAACCTGGTGCTGCTGGGCCGGCTGCTGGGTGCCGGCCGGCGCGAGGCGAGCCGGCGGGCCGCCGAGCTGCTCGAACTGTTCGGACTCGCCGAGGCCGCCGACCGGCCGGCCCAGGATTACTCCGGAGGGATGCGACGCAAACTCGATCTGGCGAGCAGCTTGGTCGGGCGACCCGATGTGGTGTTCCTCGACGAGCCCACCACCGGTTTGGACCCGGAGAGCCGGTTGGGCATGTGGGACGTGGTGCTCAATCTGGTGGCCGGCGGCACCACGGTGCTGCTCACCACCCAGTACCTCGACGAGGCGGACCGGTTGGCCGACACCATCACCGTGCTGGCCCAGGGCAAGGTGGTTGCGGCGGGCACCGCGGCCGAGCTCAAGGACCGCGTCGGCCGGCGCACCGTCAGCGCGACACTGGCCGCTGCGGCTGACATCGTCCCCGCGCTGGACACCCTGCGGCGAGCAGGGTTGGAACCGTTGCAGTCCGGCCGGACGCTGACCGCTGCGGTCGGGTCCT
Organism: Pseudonocardiaceae bacterium; assembly: GCA_050700255.1. Classification (GTDB taxonomy): domain Bacteria; phylum Actinomycetota; class Actinomycetes; order Mycobacteriales; family Pseudonocardiaceae. The sequence goes on along the minus strand of JBOHGX010000332.1, from coordinate 5,607 downwards.
CCCGTGCGCTGGCCGTCGTGGTGCGCGCGTTGGATGACGCAGGCATCGAGGCCGACGAACTCGCCCTGCACGAACCGACGCTCGACGATGTCTACCTCACCCTGACCGGAGCCCGACCATGACCGCGGTCGCCACGAAACCCAGCACCCCGCGGCTCCGCCCGGCCGGTAGCGGGGTACTCACCCAGGTGCAGGTACTCACCGGCCGGGCGCTGCGCCGGCTGCGGGACCCCCGGATGATCGTGCTGAGCATGCTCCAGCCGTTGATCATGCTGACGCTGTTCAGCCAGGTGTTTCGCAGCATCGCGAACTCGCCCGGCTTCCCGTCCGGGGTGAGCTACATCGACTACGTGCTGCCCGCGATTCTGGTGACCACCGCAAGCCAGGCGGCGATGTGGTCGGGTGCCGGACTGGCCACCGACCTGCGCAACGGTGCACTGGCACGGTTTCGCACGTTGCCCATCTCGATGACCTCGGTGCTGGTCGGGCGCAGCGTGTTCGACCTCGTGCGCAGCGCCACCCAGCTCATCGTGCTCCTCATCGCCGGCGCCATGCTCTTCGGTTACGCCCCAGTCGGCGGGGTCCTCGGCACTACGCTGGCGCTGCTGATCGGACTGGCCGTCGGCACCGGGCTGTCCTGGGTGTTCATCGCACTGGCCAGCTGGATGCGCAACGTCGAGCTGATGCAGATGGTCGGGTTCGTGGTAATCTTCCCATTGATGTTCGCGTCCAGCGCGTTCGTGCCCATCGCCGAACTGCCGGGGTGGATGCGGATGATCGCGATCATCAACCCGCTCAGCTACGCGATCGACGCCGCCCGGGGATGGGCGCTGGCCCAGCCCGCCTTGGGGCCGACCATCGGTGCGCTGCTCACCGCCGCCGCCCTCACCGTCGTAGCCGGCGCCATCGCCTCCCGCGGCGTCCGCCGTCCCTGACCCCGATTACCGCAGTCTGGCCCCAGAACTCGCCTTCCAAAGGTCCGATTACTGCAGTCTGGCCCCAGAACGCGGCTAGCTAGGGGGCTAGGGGAGGTCGGCGAGCACGGCGTCCGAGAACGCTGGCCAGGTGTTGCGGGCCCAGGAACCGAAGTCGCGGTCGGTCAGCGCGACGCAGGCCGCGCCGGCCACCGGGTCCACCCACAGGAATGTCCCGGACTGCCCGAAGTGCCCGAAGGTCCCCGGCGAGTTCCGGCTTCCCGTCCAGTGCGGACTTTTGTGATCGCGCAGCTCGAAGCCCAGCCCCCAGTCGTTGGGGCGCTGCATGCCGAAGCCGGGCAGCAGCCCGTCCAGGCCGGGGTAGGCCACCTGGGTCGCCTCGGCCAGGGTCTGCGGGGCGAGCAGCGTGGGCGCCTGTAGCTCGGCGGCGAACCGGGCCAGATCGGCGCAGGTCGACACCGCGCCGTACCCGGCGGGCCCTTCCAGGCGGGACGCGGCCATGCCCAATGGCTGCAGCACCCCTTGCGCCAGGTAGTCGTCGAACCGGATGCCGGACGCAGCAGCCACCGTCTCGGCCAGCACCACAAAGCCGGTATTGGAGTAGATCCGCTTGGTCCCCGGCATCGTCACGATCTGAGCGGAGTCGAACGCCAGCCCCGACGTGTGCGCCAGCAGGTGGCGCACCGTGGACTCCCGCGGTCCGGCAGGCTGGTCCCAGTCCAGTGCTCCCTCCTGCACCGCCAGCAGCATCGCGTAGGCCGAGAGCAGCTTGGTCACTGAGGCCAGCCGGAACGGCCGGTCCTGCGGACCGTGGCTGCCTAGCACCGCACCGGAAGCGGCCACCACCGCAACGGCCACCGTGTCCGCCGGCCACTGCGCCACACCACACAAGCTGTCCATCGCGGCGACAGTACGACAGTGGCAAGATCGGATCTGTGCATTCCGATCGCTTGCTGCTCGGGCCAGGCCCGTCCAACCCCTACCCCGAGGCCCTCGAGGCGCTGGCTCGCCCGGTGCTCGGGCATCTGGACCCGGAGTTTCTCACCCTGGTGGCCGACACTGCACAACGGCTGCGGACCGTCTTCGGCACCCGCAACCGGCTCACCCTGCCGGTCAGCGGTACCGGGTCAGCCGGGATGGAAGCCTGCCTGGCCAGCCTGCTCGAGCCCGGGGAGCTGGCCATCGTTGGGGTGAACGGCTACTTCGGCGACCGGTTGTGCGAGGTGGCGCGCCGGGTCGGTGCCCAAGTGCAGGCCGTGCACGCGCCATGGGGACGGCCCCTGGATCCGGAACAGCTGCTCGATGCCCAACGTCGCAGGCCGCAAGCCCGGCTCGTTGCGGTGGTGCACGCCGAGACCTCCACCGGGGTCCGTAACCAGATCGCCCCACTGCGTGAGCTGCAGGACACCGACACCCTGCTGGTCGTCGACACCGTCACCTCGCTGGGCGGGATCCCGGTGGAGGTAGACGCCTGGGGCATCGACGCCTGCTACTCGGCGACCCAGAAGTGCCTGGGCGCCCCATCGGGGATCGCGCCGGTCACCCTGTCCGACCGGGCGGTGCAGCGGATCCGGGACCGGCAACGGCCGGTCTGCTCCTTCTATCTCGATCTGACCTTGCTGGCCGACTACTACCAGGGCGACCCAGCCCGCTATCACCACACCGCGAGCTCCAGCCTGATCTCGGCCGTGCACGGGGGTCTGGGACGGTTGCTGGAAGAGGGCCTGCCGGCAGTGTGGGAACGCCACGCGCGAGTGGGCGAACGGCTGCAGATGGCGCTGCCCGAGCACGGTTTCGAATTGTTCGCCGAGCACGGGCACCGGTTGCCGCAGCTCACTGCGGCCCGGTTACCCGAGGGGGTGGTGGACGCCAAGGCCCGTGCCGCATTGCGGGAGGACTTCGGAATCGAGGTCGGTGGCGGTCTGGGACCGCTGACCGGCTCCGGCTGGCGGATCGGCCTGATGGGCCACAACGCCCACGACCGCGCAGTCACCACGCTGCTAGCTGCGCTAGCAGCGTGGTCGTGAGTGGGAAACAGTGTTATGACACTGTTTCCCACTCACGACCTCACGTGCCGAAGTTGGCGGTGGCGGGATCGGGGCCGATCCGCTTGCCGGTCTCCAGATCCGCGATCGCGGAGAGATCCTCGGCCGAGAGCTCGAAGCCGAATACGTCGAGGTTCTGCCGCATCCGCGCGGGATTCGCCGACTTGGGAATCACGATGTTTCCCAGCTGCAGGTGCCAGCGCAGCACTACCTGGGCCGGCGTCACGCCGTGCTGATCGGCGAGCCGGGTGATGGTGGCATCGGAGAGCAGTGCGCCGCCCTGGCCTAGCGGGCTCCACGCTTCGGTGGCGATCCCATGCTCGGCGTGCTCGGCGCGCAGGTCGGTCTGCTGGAAGTACGGGTGCAGCTCGACCTGGTTGACGGCGGATACCGTAGCGGTCTCGTCGATCAACCGCCGCAGGTGCTCGACGGCGAAGTTGGACACCCCGATCGCTCGCGCCCGACCGTCGGACGCGAGCTTCTCCAGCGCCTTCCAGGTCTCGACGTACCGATCTGCGGCGGGCACCGGCCAGTGGATCAGGTAGAGATCCACTGTCTCCAGGCCCAGTCGCCGCGCGCTGGCATCGAACGCGCGGAGCGCTCGGTCGTAGCCGTGGTCGGCGTTCCACAGCTTCGTGGTTACGAAGACCTCGTCACGGGCCAGCCCGGAGGATGCGATCGCCTTTCCAACGCCCGCCTCGTTCTGATAGGCCGCTGCGGTGTCGATGCTGCGGTAGCCGACGTCCAGCGCCGTGGACACCACTGCCGCGGTCTGCTCCACCGGCACCTGGAAAACCCCGAAACCGAGCTGCGGAATCCGCACACCGTTATTCAACGTAACGACCGGACTCATGCCCTCAACGTACCCGAACCGCGTAATGCGCAAAAAGGCGCGGAACGGGCGCCCCATTAGGTCGAGGTGGTTTGTTTGAGTACTCCGGCTACCGGCTTGAGGCGCGGGGAGCCCTCGTCGGCGTGGTAGTCCGGCGGGTCGGTCTCGTCGGTGCCGTTGAACACCCGCAGCCGCCGGAGCACGATGGTCACCAGCGCGGCGACCACGAGGTTGCCGATCAGCGCGATGAGTCCGGCGTAGATCTGGATCGACGAACCCGCGAAGGGCTCCCAACCCAGGATCGACAGTGCGCCGAGCCGTAGTGCCGAGCCGCCGAAATGCGCCGCGCCGGTAGTGGGGTTGGGAATGCCGTAGAGCATCGCCAAGCCCCACGCCAGCCCGACTGCCCATCCCGCGAGCAGGCCCCAGCGGTGAAACCACCGGGTGTAGAGGGCAAGTGCCACCGCGGGCAGGGTCTGCAAGATGATCACTCCGCCGATCAGCTGCAGGTCGATCGCATACTGCGGGTCGATGAACACTACGAACCCGACCGCGCCGAGCTTGACCACCAGGGAGGCGAGTTTGGCCTGCTGCGCCTCGGACCGGGAGTCCGCATTCCGGTTCAGGTAGGTCTTGTAGATGTTGCGGGTCCACAGGTTCGCGGCCGCGATCGACATGATCGCCGCCGGCACCAGCGCGCCGATCCCGATGGCGGCGAAGGCGACACCGGCGAACCAGGCCGGGAACTGGGTGCCGAAAAGCACCGGGATGATGGTGTTGGAGTCCGGCCGGCCGGTGGCCGCGTTGACGATGGGCGTGGTCCCCGCGGCGATGGCCGCGTACCCCAGCAGCGCGATCAGCCCGAGCAACAGCGAATACGCCGGCAACGCCGACATGTTCCGTTTGATCACGTTGCGGCCGCCGGAGGCCAGCACCCCGGTCACCGAGTGCGGGTACAGGAACAGCGCCAGCGCCGAGCCCAGCGCCAGTGTCGCGAACTGCAGCTGGTTGTTGGCATTGAGCAGCAGCCCATCGGCGGGTGCCGGGGAGTTGGTGAACTTGGTGTTCGCGGCGTCGAAGATGGTGCCCCAGCCGCCCAGCTTGGCCGGCAGGTACACCACCGCTACTGCGATCACCAGGTAGATCAGGCCGTCCTTGACGAACGCGATCAGCGCCGGGGCTCGCAACCCGGACTTGTAGGTGTAGACGGCGAGGATGACGAACGCCACGATCAGCGGCAGGTGCCCGACGATTCCGGTGCCGTTGAGCCCCATCGTGCGCACCACCGCCTCCAGCCCGACCAGCTGCAATGCGATGTAGGGCATGGTCGCGACGATCCCGGTGATCGCCACCACCAGGGCGAGTCCCGGTGAGCCGTAACGGCCCTGCACGAAATCGGCGGGGGTGACGTATCCGTGCACCCGGGACACCGACCACAACCGCAGCAGTGGCATGAACACCAGCGGGTAAGCGATCACCGTGTAGGGCAGCGCGAACAAGCCCAGTGCACCGGCCCCGAACACCAGCGCCGGGACCGCGACGAACGTGTACGCGGTGTAGAGATCACCACCGATGAGAAACCAGGTGATCCAGGAGCCGAATTTCCGGCCGCCGAGCCCCCATTCGTCCAGATGGTCCAGCGTGGCCGCGGTCCGCCACCGCACCGCGACGAAGCCCAGCACCGTGACGAAACCGAACAGCAGCGTGAAGACGATGATCTCGGTCCACTGCGGGTTCATCGCCGGTCACCCCGCGTCTTCAGGTACACCACAGCGGTGCAGATCACCCCGACCGGC
>JBOHGX010000331.1:0-8518 GCA_050700255.1 Pseudonocardiaceae bacterium | reverse complement strand
GATCGGGGGCTCTTGCGGCAGGGTTGATCGACCGGGGTCGCCGGTAACGGCGACCCGCCGGGTCGTGAAAGTCAGTCTGGTGACGTGGAGGGCCGCTGAGCAGCGGCCAGCGGCATGCCGCTGAGGTCAGCGCACAGCAGGCAATACGTCGAAGCCGGATCCATGCCGGACAACCCGTCACTCATGGTGACGGGTTGGAAACTGCTAGTGACTCCCCCACCTCCGCTGCCACCGGATGGGCACGGCGCGGTGGTAGTTCCGAATGGACTTGCGGGAGCCGGGGCCGCTGGGCCGCTGCCCAGTGCTGAGGGTTTCCCGGCCGATGTATCGGCGACCTGGTCCGCTAACGGGTCGGCAACCGGATGAGCGGCAATGCAGGCCGCAGCCGCGGGTAAGGCATTGTGCACCGTGTACACCGGGGCGGGGGTGACGACGGTCGCTGCCGGGACGGTCGGCTCAGCTGGCGCGGCCGGCGGTGGCACGACCATTACCTGCTTGGTCTTCGGCTGTGGCTGGCCGTGCGACCGGCTCGCCGGAGCCGGCGCAGCGAGCTTCGACACCGGCTCCAGAACGGGAGCCAGCACGGGGATCTGCGGAGGCCGGACGGGAAGTCGCGGTACCGGTACCGGCACCGCACGTTGCACGCTGGCGACCGTCGACGTCACCGTGAGCGGCGCAGCCGGCGCACCGGGCAGACCTCCGGAGTCGTCATCCGGTAACGGAAACCCGACCAACCGGACTATATTGTCCTGCCGGCCCAAGTCCTGAGGAACTAGTTCTTCCTGTGCCTGGCCGATCCCAGATCCCAGCAACCACCCCGCGATGACGAGCCCCCCGACAACGGCGACCCGCAGCAGTGCACCCGGTAGCAGTGCACCCCATGGCAGTGCACGCAGCACCCCGCGGGGCGCATACCGTGCGCCCCCTGCGTCGGGGATGGCGGCCACCCGGTTCCCCCTCAACCCTTCCGCGGGACCGGCCCTGCGCCGGCTTGCCGCGCCAACGTCCTGATCGGAGCCGGGCGAGAAGTCTGGACTCCCGTCACCCGGACAATCGCTACCCCACACTACACGCTGTGACCGCTAGATGGGATATCTGTAGCGATCGTCACCGATCTGGCGATGCAGACACGCGCGCCGACGCGAGGCGGTCGATTGCCTCGTCGAGCACCTCGTCGCGCTTGCAGAACGCGAAGCGCACCAGGTGCCGCCACGGCGATGGATCGTCGACGAAGGCCTGCACCGGTACTGCCACCACACCGGCGCGGTCGGGAAGCTGGCGGCAGAACTGGAGGCCGTCGGAGTATCCGAGCGGTCGGACGTCCGCGCAGACGAAATAGGTGCCCTCGCTGCGGTGCACGCCGAATCCCGCCGCACCCAGCCCCGTGGCCAGCCGGTGCTGCTTGGCCTGTAACGCCGCGCGATGCGTCGCCACCCACTGCTGTTCGGCGCGCAGTGCGTGGGCCACCGCGGGCTGAAATGGCGCCCCGCCGACGAAAGTGAGGAACTGCTTGGTCGCCCGCACCGCGGCCACCAGATGTGCCGGCCCGCACACCCAGCCGATCTTCCAGCCGGTGACGCTGAACGTCTTACCGGCACTGGAGACGGACAGCGTGCGCTGGGCCATCCCGGGCAAGGTGGCGATCGGGAGGTGCTGTGCACCGTCGAACACCAGGTGCTCGTACACCTCGTCGGCGATCACCAGCAGATCGTGTTCGACGGCCAGCGTCGATAGTGCCTCCAATTCGACGCGGTGCAACACCGTGCCGGTGGGGTTGTGCGGGCTGTTGAGGATCAGCGTCCGGGTAGCGGGTGTGACCGCCTCGGCCAGCGCGTCTGGATCCAGGGCGAACCGGTCGCCGTCGGCGACCAGCGGCACGCTTCGGCGGGTCGCGCCGGCAAGCGCGACCGCGGCGGCGTAGGAGTCGTAATAGGGCTCGATGAGCAGCACCTCGTCGCCCGGGTGCACCAGGGCCAGCAGCGCGGCACTGATCGCTTCGGTGGCGCCGACGGTGACCAGCACCTCAGTGTCTGGATCGTGCACGAGGCCGTAATGCGCCGCTTGATGCTCGGCGATAGCGCTGCGCAGCTCGGGGGTTCCCGATCCGGGCGGGTACTGGTTGCACCCGCCGGCGATCGCCGAGCGGGCGACCTCGAGCATGCCGGCCGGGCCGTCGGTGTCCGGGAAGCCCTGGCCGAGGTTCACCGCGTTGGTGCGCAGCGCCAGCGAGGTCATCTCCGCGAAGATCGTCGACGTGAACGGCTGCAGCCGGGGGACCAGTCCGTGGGTTCGCACAGCCCTCATCCTGCCGGGCCCATCGTCGCGCCGAGGCAGGCACAATCGGCAGCGTGGAGTTGACGACAAACGAGCAGGACAAACAGCGGGACCTGCGCCGGATGAAGGCGGTCGCGCTGGGCTTCCTGCTGGGTGCCGCGGTGGTGTACGTGGTGGCGCGGCTCTACGAGCAACCCAACAGCGCGACGTGGATCGGGTATGTGCGGGCGATGGCCGAGGCCAGCATGGTCGGTGCGCTGGCCGACTGGTTTGCCGTCACCGCGCTGTTCCGGCACCCGCTCGGGTTGCCGATCCCGCACACGGCGATCATCCCGCGCAAGAAGGACGCGCTGGGGGAGAACCTCGGTGATTTCGTGGGCGCCAACTTTCTCGCCGATGTGGTCGTGATCGACAAGCTGCGACGGGTTGGGGTCAGCGCTCGGTTCGGCCGGTGGCTGGCGCAGCCCCGCCACGCCGAGCGGGTCACCGCGGAACTGTCCACCGCGGTGCGCGCTGCGGTCACCGTACTGCGCGACGACGACGTCCAGGCGGTCCTGGAGAACGCGGTCGTCAAGCGGCTTGTCGAGGCGCCCTGGGGGCCACCATTGGGCCGGCTGCTCGGTCAGCTGCTCGCAGACGGGGAGCACCACAAACTCGTCGACCTGGTCGCCGAGCGGGCCTACGAGTGGGTACGCGACAACCACGGCGCGGTGTTGCGGGTGGTCAGCCAGCGGTTGCCGGGGTGGTCGCCGAAGTTCGTCGACGAGCTGGTCGCGGACAAGCTGTACTCGGAGGTGCTGGCGTTCGCCTGGGCGGTGCACAGCGATCCCGACCACGCTATGCGCAAGGCGGTGGACACCTTTCTGCTGGAGTTCGCCCAGGACTTGCGCACGGATCCGGCGACGATCGCGCGCGCCGAAGTGGTCAAGCAGCAGGTGCTGGCGCACCCCGAAGTTCAGACCTTGGTCGGGTCGGCGTGGGGTACCGCGAAGAAGATGCTCCTCGAGGCTGCCGAGGACCCGTCCTCCGAATTGCGGCGCCGGGTGCGCGACGCGCTGCTCGCCCTGGGCCTGCGGCTGGCCTCAGACGCTGAGCTGCGGTCCAAGGTGGACACCTGGCTGGAAGGTGTGGCGAGCTATATGGTGTCCAACTACCGCGGGGAGATCACCACCCTGATCACCGACACGGTGCAGCGCTGGGACGCCGAGGAGACCTCCCGCAAGGTGGAGCTGCAGGTCGGCCGGGATCTGCAGTTCATCCGGATCAACGGCACCGTGGTCGGCGCCCTCGCCGGCCTGGCCATCCACACCATCTCCCAACTCCTGCTCTGAACCCGTTCCGTCCCCGTCCCGTCCCGACATGGAGACATATCGGGGTTACCAGAGCCGTATAGCGCCGATATGTCTCCATGTCGGGTGGAGGTCTCACGGGCACGGCAGCGACCGCCTTGCGAGTTCGGATTCTCCGGGCCGGTAGTTGTCTGCGTATCCTGGGCGGGTGCTGCTGCAGTCGCTGGACCTCTGGGTCTTCTTGATTCTCTACGGGCTCGCAATCCCGGTCGGGCTCTTCGCGTTCATCCACGCTGCGCTCCAGCGAGCCGATGCCTACACCGCAACCGACAAGCTGACCAAGCCGGCCTGGTTGGGCATCACCGGCGGCGGCACCGCCGTTCTGATCCTGTTCAACCCGGCCGCCTGGCTGTTTTTCTGGCTGCTCGGGCTGGTGGCCGTGCTGGTCTATCTCGTGGATGTCAGGCCCGCGGTGACCGAGGTACAGCGCGGGCCGCGCTGGTGACGTCGGGCCGGATAGCTGGGCGGCTGAAGGTTCGGCCCGCTCTGAACGCTCGCGAACTGCTCGCCGAGCCGGTTGCCGCCGCGCTGACCGCGCTGCCTGGTGAGCAGGCAACACGCTGCGTCGTCGCCCAGATCGATCCGGCGCTGGCCGACACTGCTGCGTTGTGCGAGTACTACGAGGTGCCGCTGCACGCCAGCGGCAACTGTGTAGTGGTCACCGGCAAGCGCGCTGGTGTGCAGCGCTGGGCCGGATGCGTGGTGCTTGCCACCACCCGGGCCGATGTCAACGGCGTGGTCCGGCGGTGGCTCAATGTGCGCAAGGCGTCCTTCGCCACCCGGGACGAAGTGGTGGAGTTGACCTTGATGGAGTACGGCGGTATCACCCCGCTGGGATTGCCCGCCGGATGGCCGGTACTGCTCGACCCTGCGGTGGTCGTTGCCGATCAGGTGATCGTGGGATCGGGCCTGCGGCGTAGCAAGCTTCTGTTGCCGGGTGAGGTGCTGGCCGCGCTGCCCGGCGCCGAGGTCGTCGACGGTCTGGGACGCCCGGTTTCGTAATACGATGCTCGCATAACTCATGCGTAAGCATGCATGTATGGTGAGGCGTATGGGCGACCACGGGCACGGCTATGGACACGGCCACGGTGCCGCACCGTCGGACCGTCGCCGGCTCGGCTGGGCGCTGGCCATTACGGCTGCGGTGCTGCTGGTCGAAGTCGTGGGCACCGCCCTGACCGGCTCGCTGGCCCTGCTCGCTGATGCCGGACATCTGGCCACGGACGTGCTCGGTCTGGCGGTTGCGCTGATCGCCACTGTACTGGCGCAGCGCCCGCCGAGTCAGATGCGGACTTACGGGCTGGGCCGCGCGGAGGTTCTCGCCGCGGCGCTCAACGCGCTGATCCTGCTGGTGGTAGCGGGGGTGGTCGCGGTGGAGGCGGTCAGCCGGCTGAGCGCTCCACCCGCGGTTCCCGGGGTTCCACTGCTGGTGCTCGGGGCGCTGGGTCTGGTCGGCAATCTGGCCGCGCTGGCAGTGCTCACCCGGGGCGGTTCCGGCGCGAATGGATCTCGCGAACGGAGCCTCAACCTGCGCGGCGCGATGCTCGAGGTGATGGGCGACGCTCTCGGTTCGGTGGCGGTGCTCGGCGCCGCCCTGGTGATGCTCACTACCGGCTGGCGCCAGGCCGATCCGGTTGCGTCACTGGTGATCGCCGCGCTGATCGTGCCTCGGGCGCTGGCCCTGCTTCGTGAGGCGGCGCACGTGCTGCTGGAGGGTGTCCCGCGAGGCGTCGACGCCGCGGAGGTACACCGGGTGCTGTGCGCGGTGCCGGGTGTGCGTGACGTGCACGACCTCCATCTGTGGACGATCACGGCCGGCCGGCACGCGGTATCCGCGCACCTGGTAGTCGATGAGGCACGGTCGCTGCACTGCGGGGACGCCTCGGTGCTCGACGCCGCCGCCATCGAGCTCAGCCGGCATTTCGGGCTCACCCACAGCACCCTGCAGATCGAGCACGACGACCACGCCTCCCACGAACACACCTGCTAACCCCGTCCCGGCGTGTCCGTCTTTCATGCCCGGTGTGTCGGGCACCTGTGCCCGGGCCGGGCTCAGCCAGCCCGGGTGGCGTCCACCAGGGCACTGTCGCCGCTGATCAGAGCACCGGACGGGCGGCCCCAGGCGGCGCGGTAGACGGCGTCGGCAAGCCCGACCACCGAGGCGCCCGGCTCGGTCACCGCCTCCGGCACGGTCTGGGGCAGCTGACCCGGTACGAGGCGGACAGCCCAGGCCCGCCCGGCGTCTGCGGCGTGGTAGAGCACCGTGCCGGCCAACTCCGAGACGGCCCACGTATCGGTGTGCCGCGCGATCAGCCGGGTCAGCACCTCATCGATGCCGTCCGCGGCGAAATCCGGGGGCACTGCCGAATCGATGCCCGCCGCGGACTGCGCATCGATCCGGTGCACCGTGACCTCATGCGCCATCCGGCGGGACCAGAACGCCGCGGTCTTTGGCGCCGTGGGGGAGAAGTGCCAGACCGGGGTGGCGGGATCGGTGGCCGCGAGCAGGTCGAGCAGGGTGGCCAGCCGGTCGTCGAAACCGGCGAACACCTCGCCCGACGGCGGCTGCATTCGCACCGGCGGCGACCCCGGATCAGCGGCCTGGAGCACCCTGATGACCATGTCAAAGACCCGGCCGACGTGCTGCACCAGCCGCTGCGTGGTCCAACCCGGGCAGGTCGGCACCAGGGCGTCCGCATCGACGGAAACAGCCGCAGCTCGCAACAGGCCAGCTTCGACCGCGATCCTGGACTGGTACTCGGCGAGCTCCACGGTTGGCCAGCCTAAGCCCCGGTGTCGCGAAGCCACTGAAGTGTGAACCGATGCTCGGCGTCCATCAGTTTGCCGATGTTGTCGGTGATGACTCTCTCCACCTTGCCGCCGATCAGTGGCAACGGGACCTCGGCGGTGAGCTCTGCGCCCAGCACGCACCCGGCGGGCTCCGGCTCCAGGCGCATCGTCCCGGTGATGGTCCCCGGTGCCCCGTCGACCACTGCGTGCACCCTGCCGCCGGAGTTGGTCCAGGTCTCGGTACGGCGGATCGTCAAACCCCCGGCAAACCCCCCGGCAAACCCCCCGGAAAACGCGGAACGCAGGAAGGACGGCAGCGCGTCGTCGGGCACAGCTTGGCGCAGCACGACGGTGATGCCGCGCCCGTCCTGCTCCCGTGACACCAGCTCGGCCCGTGGACCGCCTACCGCACGCAGCTTGTCGCGCAGGTAATCGGGGTCGGTCAGCACCGCCTGGATCCGCTCCGGCGGCTGTGGGTAGCGGTGCCGCAGCTGCAATCGGCTGGCCATGGCGCGGAGGCTACCGTGGGCGCGTGTCAACCGAGTCGCGGTCTGCATCCAGGCTGCGAGCGCAACGCATGGCGGAGTGCTGGGCACGGGGCATGACCACGATCAGATCGAGGTTGACGTGTGAGGGGCGGCTCACGGCGAAGGCGATGACCTCGGCGACGTCGTGCGCGCTCAGCGGGGTCAGCCCGGCGTAGACCCCATCCGCCCGCTGCTTGTCGCCGTCGAAACGCACCACGGAGAACTCGGTCTCCACCATGCCGGGTGCGATCTCGATGAACCGTACCGGCTGCCCGAGGTGCTCACCGCGCAATGTGCGGTGCACCGCTGCTTGCGCGTGCTTGGCGGAGGTGTAGCCCGAGCCGTTGTCGTAGGCCTCCAGGGCGGCGATCGAGGTCACGGTCACGAGCACGCCATCGCCGGAGTCGATCAACTTCGGCAGCAGCGCCTTGGTCATCCGTAGCGTGCCGAGCACGTTGGCCTCCCACATCCAGCGCCACTGGGCCTCGTCGGCCTCCAGGGCCGGATCGAGCCCCTTGGCGCCGCCGGCGTTGTTGACCAGCACGCGGGCCGTGGGTACTGCCGCGGCGAAGGTGTCCACCGAGTTGGGATCGAGGACATCCAGCGGCAGTGCGGTGCCGCCGATCTCGTCAGCGATCTCCTGGCACCGTTGCACCCGGCGGGCGCCGAGTACCACGTGAAAGCCGTCCGCGGCCAGCGCTCGGGCGGTCGCTGCCCCGATCCCGCTACTGGCCCCCGTGACAACTGCTGTCGCCCGCTGTACATCCACACCTCCAACCCTAAGCGCGCCCCGCGCAATGCGGATGAGGCGGGGATGACGGCAAGATGGGCGAGTGATCGGCCGGATCGGGATGGCGCCGCGCCGCGCCGCGGTGCTCTCTGTGCACACCTCTCCGCTGGACCAGCCGGGCACCGGCGACGCCGGCGGGATGAACGTCTACATCGTGCAGACGGCGACCCGGATGGCTCGCCGTGGCGTCGAGGTCGAGGTTTTCACCCGGGCCACTTCCTCGGGACTGCCCCCCGTGGTAGAGCTCACGCCAGGTGTCACCGTGCGGCACATCACCGCAGGACCTTACGAGGGCCTAGCCAAAAACGACTTACCCGCGCAGCTGTGTGCCTTCACTTCGGGAGTGCTGCGGGTCGAGGCGCGCCGCGACCCGGGCTACTACGATGTGGTGCATTCGCACTACTGGCTGTCGGGGCAAGTCGGCTGGCTGGCCCGGGATCGCTGGGGAGTGCCGCTGGTGCACACCGCGCACACCCTGGCCAAAGTGAAGAATGCGGCACTGGCGCGCGGCGACGTCCCGGAGCCGCACACCCGGGTGATCGGCGAACAGCAGGTGGTGGCTGAGGCCGACCGGCTGGTGGCGAACACTCCGGCTGAGGAGGCCGAACTTGTCGAGCTTTACGGTGCCGACCCGGCTTGCACTGTCACCATTCCGCCGGGGGTCGACCTGGAACGCTTCACGCCGGGATCCCGCGACGTCGCCCGCGCTGAGCTGCACCTGCCACCCAACGCTGTGGTGCTCGCTTTCATCGGCCGGATCCAGCCACTGAAGGCGCCGGACGTGCTGT
>JBOHGX010000330.1:0-1716 GCA_050700255.1 Pseudonocardiaceae bacterium | reverse complement strand
GGGCGTGACCACCGGCGGTATCCAGCCGCGTGCCGATCAGCCGCAGTGGTCCTTCGATCCGGGCGTCGGGCAGCACGACCGGCCCCGTCACCGTGCAATTCTCCAGCGCCAGCTCGCTGCGCACCCGCAGGTTGGCTGCCTGCAGGCCGGGCAGGGTGCAGCGGGCAAGGCGCCAGCCGGTGAGCTCCGCGGCATATAGGTCGATCGGTTCGTCGAGGTTACAGCCGGTAAGTTCGACCAGCGCGGGAACCGTTGCTCCGGGCAGCTCCAGCGGGCCGCGAATCACCGCACCGGCCAGTCGCAGCGCGGGAATCCGGCCTTCGGCCTGCAACGGCGCGCCGGCGAGCAGCCCGACAAGCAGGGCAGCGGGCACCTCGGCACCGGCGAGGTCAAGCCTCGCGCCTGCGGTGAACGCCTGGCACACCTCATCCGCTGTGGTGCGGCTGTAGGTCACCCGCGCCCTCTCACGGCTCGAAGCGTACGGGAAGCCTTTGCGGCGTTGGTGAACCAGGATGGTGTGGTGACTACCCGGTCCGAGGCCGACCAGCCCGCTTACCCACGTCGGTGGCGAGCCCTCGCGGTCACCCAGATGGCGGGCTTCATGAGCCTGCTGGACGTCAGCATCGTCAATGTCGCGCTCCCCTCCATCGCGCGGAGTCTGGATGCCTCGGTGGCCCAGGTGCAGTGGGTGGTGTCTGGATATGCGCTGGCCTTCGGGCTGGTGCTGGTGGCGGGCGGGCGACTGGGTGACGCTGTGGGCCGGCGGCGGATGTTCCTCGTCGCGCTGACCGGATTCGTGCTCACCAGCGCGTTGTGCGGGGCGGCGCCCAATGCGCAGCTACTGGTGGCGGCCAGGTTGCTGCAGGGCCTCGCTGCTGGGCTGCTCACCCCGCAGAATTCGGGCCTGATTCAGGTGCTGTTCCGGGGCCCGGAGCGGGGGAAGGCGTTCGGCATCTTCGGCGCCACGGTCGGGCTATCTACGGCGGTCGGGCCAATACTTGGTGGTCTCATTCTCACCGCGGCGCAAGGGCCCGAGGGCTGGCGGTGGATCTTCTACGTCAACGTCCCGATCGGGCTGATCGCGCTGGTGGCGGCGGCGCGCCTGGTGCCGTCCCGGCAGCGTACCGGGCAGCGGTTGGCGTCCCAGATCGACGCCGTCGGCGCGGTGCTGCTCGGCGCCGGTGTGCTGTGTTTGCTGCTGCCGCTGGTGCAGGTTGAAACCGGTGGAGTGGGCCAGTTGTGGTGGCTGTTCATGCTGGTGCCGATCCTGGTTGCGCTGTTCCTGCGCTGGGAGCAGCTCATGATGCGAGGCCACCGTGCTCCGTTGCTGGACACCCGGCTGCTGTCGACCACCCCTGGCTATCCCATGGGAGCCGCGTTGGGGTTGGTGTACTTCATCGGTTTCAGTGGGATCTGGCTGGTCTTCGCGCTGTATTTCCAGGATGGGCTGGGGTATACGCCGCTGCAGTCGGGTCTCATGGTGACGCCGTTCGCGCTCGGATCGGCGGTGTCCGCCGCGGTAGCCGGCCGGCTGGTGGGCAGGTACAACCGCTGGTTGACGTTAGCCGGGTTGAGCGCTGCCGCTGTCGGGTTGGCGAGCACCGCGCTGGTGCTGTACGTGTCCCCCGCCGCATCGGCGGTGTGGGTTGGGTTGTCACTACTCGTCGCGGGTATCGGCGGCGGCGCGACGATCTCGCCCAATATCACGTTGACCCC
>JBOHGX010000329.1:0-5630 GCA_050700255.1 Pseudonocardiaceae bacterium | reverse complement strand
ATCTCCCGCTGATCCGAACAGGCTGTATGCGTCACAGTCAGGTGGATGGTTCGGCCAGGTGATCCAGCGCTCCGACGACGGAGGCACGACGTGGCGGCCGGTCGGTAACCAATTCAGCTACGACGGCGTTCCCGGCACCCACCAGTGGTACGACGGCACGCCACACCCGTGGGAGTTCGCGCGGGTCTGGCATCTCGAACCCTCGCTGACCGATCCGGACACCGTCTACGCCGGGGTCGAAGACGCGGCCCTGTTCCGCTCTGGCGACGGCGGGCAGAACTGGCACGAGCTGCCCGGACTGCGCGACCACGACTCTGGGCCCTCCTGGCAGCCAGGCGCCGGAGGGATGTGCCTGCACACGATCGTGCAGCATCCGAGCGACCTCGGGCGGATCTTCGTGGCCATCTCCGCTGCGGGCGTGTTCCGGACCGACGACGCCGGCAAGACGTGGCGCCCGACCAACCGCGGCCTGCACTCCGAAGGCATTCCCGACCCGGCTGCCGAGGTCGGCCACTGCGTGCATTGCCTGGCGATGCACCCGTCGCGGCCCGACGTGCTGTTCATGCAGAAGCACTGGGACGTCATGCTCAGCGACGACGCCGGCGAGTCGTGGTACGAGATCAGCGGTGATCTACCGACCGACTTCGGGTTCCCGATCGACGTGCACGCGCACGAACCGGACACCATCTATGTCGTTCCGATCAAAAGCGACGCCGAGCATTACCCGCCCGACGGGAAGCTGCGCGTGTATCGCAGCCGGACCGGCGGAAACGAGTGGGAGCCACTCACCAAAGGTCTGCCGCAACGCGACTGCTACGTCAACGTCTTGCGCGACGCGATGGCCGTCGACTCACTCGACTCGTGCGGGGTGTACTTCGGTACAACCGGTGGGCAGGTATACGCGTCGACCGACGCCGGGGACAATTGGGCACCTATCGTCAGAGATCTTCCTGCCGTGCTATCCGTCGAAGTTCAGAGCCTGCCATGATCCGCGTCAGACTCCCAGTGCATCTGCGGACGCTCGCGCACCTCGACGGCGAGGTGCAGCTCCACGTTGCGGGCCCGGCAACGCAGCGCTCGGTCCTCGACGCGCTCGAGGCCCGCTACCCGGTGCTGCGCGGGACGATCCGCGACCACGTCACCGGGCGCCGCCGTGCGTTCGTGAGGTTCTTCGCCTGCGAGCAGGACTTGTCCCACGAACCACCGGACACGCTGCTGCCCGGCGCGGTCGCGACCGGGACCGAGCCCTTGCTGATCGTGGGGGCCATGGCGGGCGGCTAGTGTCGTGATCCAGGCTCACGCCCCTGGGATCGGGGTCCGCAGCAGGTACAGGACGTCCTCGCGGACCGGCCGGAAGCCGAGCCGCGCAGCAACGCCGAGGCTGCCGAAGTTGTCCGGAGACGTAGTCCAGCTAGCGCGCCGTCCTCGAGCTCGGATGTCGGCCGCCACCGCAGCGGCGCACGCGGTGGACAGGCCCCGGCGCCGAAACGCCTGCTCGGTGACCACACCCACGTCCTCGTAGTGCTCGCCCAGGTAAAACGGCACCGCCACCGAAACCAGCCGACCAGCTACGAAAGCGCCCCACGCCAGTGCGCTCCTGGCCAGCTCCACGGGCCCGCCGTGGGTTGCAGCGACCCAGCGGATCTCCTCGGAAAGCCCGACGGCAGCGTCAGCGTCGGCCGCGGTGAGGCGGCGTACGGTCGCGGCCGGCTGCGGTAGGCGGAGCGTTGCACCGGGGAGCTCGAAGACCACCCGGTCCCAGACGTGCAGGCCGGGATCCAGTTCGCGCAACACAGCCAGAAAGGATTCAGGAGCCTCGACGAATCCGGCCATCGGCTCTTCCAGGTCGCTCAGGTGACCCGGATCGCCCCGCAGGCTGACATTGCCGGCAACCTCCGCCAGCACCGTGCGCGGGTTGGGCCACCGATCCACCAGGCACCGGCCGTGACCAGTTCGGATGATGTGCAGCCACACCAGCGGGCCGGGCCGTTCCGGCTCATACCACGGTCGCAGCTGCCCGTGATCGCGACGAGCCAGCGGCAGCACACGGAGAAGGCAACCAGTCCGGTGCGGATGGGGCAACCGGCGGGCGAGCCATGGTCCCCGATTCGTAAGCTGGTGCACTTCTCAACCCGGCCGGCCAGGCGGAACACTCGCTGCGCACCGGCCTGATCGCGGCGGCCCGGACGGAGCCCACGTCGTGCTTCCAGGTGCGTGAGCTGCTCGCCTGCCTGCAGGGCACTCCCCTGCAGGGTGACATCCCCGGCTACCGGACCCGGTGCGCCACACCCTCCGACGTCGAAGCGTGCAACGCCATCTGCCGCCGCGTTCATGGGCACGACCGGGCCGGCGAGTTGACCGACGCCCTTGTGGAAGGTTCGGCGTTGGTCGTCGAGCATGACGGGCGGATCAGCGGTTACGCCACCGGCCTGGCGTTCTTCGCGCACGCGGTGGGCGAAAGCAACGAGGACATCAAAGCGCTGATCATGGCCGTCGATGCGTTGGAAGGACCCGGCATCCTTGTCCCCACGACGAACGCGGACCTGTTCCGCTGGTGCTTGGAGCGAGACCTTCGGGTGGTGCAGCTGATGACCCAGATGACTGCCGGCCTGTACACCCCACCCCAGGGCGCTTACCTCCCGAGCATTTTCTACTGATCGGGGGCCGGTACAAGTCTGCCATCTGCGTCCCACGTGCGCGGGGCCGATAAAGGCAAAAATCAGTCGCCCCTGACGTCATGTTGAGTAGGTGCGGCCTATGGCCAGGTAGCCGGCGCCGAAGGCGGTCTCGGTGACCCGTAGATCATCGACCAGCTCGGCGAGGTGCCGCCAAGGGCTGTCGAAGCCGGTGAAGTTCCGGACGAATGGAGCGTGCACCGCGGCGACCACACCCGATAGTGGGGCAAGCCAGGGACCCGGCCATTTCCCCCCGGCGGCAGCCACCCAACCTCCGGACCGCAGGGCGGTGAGCACGGTGTGCAGCGCGGCCGGGGACTGCAGCACGTCGTGCACCGCGCAGAACAGCGCGGCGTCTGCAGCCTCGGTGATCGTCGCATCCTGCGCCGGAGTGGCCAGCAGCTCCACGTTACGCCAGCCGTGCTCGGTGACTCGGCGGGCCGCGACGGCAAGCATCGCCGGTGCCTCGTCGATTCCGATGATCGTGCCGGTGGCGCCGATCTTGCGTTGTAGCAACTCGAAACACAGCCCGGTGCCACAGCCGACGTCGAGGACCACATCCCCGCGGCGCAGCGGTAGCTGGTCCACGAGCAGCTCCCGCCACTGTTGGTAAGGCGCAGTCCGCCGCTCGTAGTCAGCGGCTTGATCAGCGTAGGCCGCTAGCACGTTTCCCGAGACGGGCATGATCCTCCTTCTGCTCGGGTCAGGTGTCCGCCCCGCCGACCTGCTCAGTGACTAGACAGATTGTGATGTGAGCGGCGGCGACCCGGGTCGGACCAGGATCAGCAAGGCCCTAGCGAAATCTCGTTGCCCGGGCTGAAATGATCCTGCGTATTGCCTAGCCCTGGCCAGAACTTCCACCTCGGACCACGATCCGGTGACCACGCCACCCGACAGTAGGGGCCGGATGCCAGGTGGCAAGGCCGCGACTGACACTCCACCTGAAGGCACCAATACCGGGCCCGGCTCATCCGAATCATGGCCCGGTGCCCGCACACCCGCGGCGCCGAATAGCACTAGGACGTTGCGTGAAACAACTGCAACGGCATGATCGCTGTTTGTGGTGTGCCACGAACTATGATCAATCCCAGCCTCTCGGCACCGGGGGCCGAACGCCACAGATGTGCCGTCGGCAGGGTTAAGAGGCGGTGAGTCCAGCGGCTGGGTCGGTCGGGCCGGTGATATCCGTGTTATCAGAACAGATCGCTTGGCAGGCAGCGAGCAGCGTGGCGGTGAAGCGACCCGGAGCGGTGAGGAAGACACCGTGATCGCCGTCGATGTCGTAGGCCAGTGCCCCAGGCACCGCGGCGGCGAGCCTCCGTTGCCGGGCCGCCGACACCACCCGGTCGTGCCGGGTGATGATCACGGCGGTGGGAACGTCGACCCCGCCTATCCAGTCGTGGGAATCGAATGCATAGACCGCCGACACCGCAGACAACGCAGTGAGCAAGGAGGTGCGGCGCATCTGGTCCAGCGCCCACGCCCGGCCGGCCCGATCACCGTCCTGACCGAGCAGCTGGCCACCGATGACGTCGGCCCGTAACCCATCCATCCCGGGCATCGATACCGCCGCGGCCGCCACCGCCGGCAGCATCATCGCCGGCATCATCAGCGTCACCCAGCGTGCCCACGGCAAGCCGGCGATGCTGCGGGCGCTCGCGCACAACACCAGCCCGGCGGTCACCTCCGGATGCCGGCGCCAGCACAGTTGCGCGATCAGCCCGCCCATCGAATAGCCGACCGCGATGAACCGCTCGATGCCCAGCACCGCGGCCAGCTCGGCGACGTCATCGGCACACTGCTCCAGCCGGTAGCCCCCCACGCAGCCCAGCCCACGCCCATGTCCGCGCTGGTCGAAGGCCAGCACCCGGAAGTGCCGGCCCAGCACTGGAAAGACCGCCGACCAGTTGAGCTCGGCGGTGAGCGTGACACCGTGCAAGAGCACCAGGGTGGGTGCCCCCGGCGGGCCAGGGCAGTCCCAGACCACCGTGCTGCCCCGCCCGGGCAGCGTCACCACCCGTGCGATCGCCGAGCCCGCGTCATCCATCGACTGCCGCCCTTCGCAAACGGCGCCGAACCCGCCAGCGGCGCTGCCGGCGGCCTCGGCCCTGACCATAACCCGTAACCTGCCGGATGACATAGCGTCACGTGTCAGTGGTTTGCGGTTGGCCGCGAGGACACCACGGGCCGGAAAGGCTGCGTCAATCCGGTGAACGATCCGCAAGGAGCGCGTCGCCCAGCGCAGGGAGCCCAGCGCCGTGAGGGCGCCCGCAACCTGGCTTCGGTATGTGAGAATGTCAGCTCTGATCACATCGATATCGCCCGGACACACAGTCCGCAACCGCCCGTGCGATCGAGTCGGCTACCGTGTCGGCAGGCTTATTGTGACTGATTCCCCGCAAGAACACATAGCCCGCCGCAAGACAGCCGACTGCTCGGCCGACGAACGCCACCGCAGGAATTTCCGCAACCTCTAATGGTCCCCCGGCCTCGCCAGTACCGAGAAGCCCCTCCCGCTGCAGACGGTTGCGGATCCGCGACTCGATCGACGCGCGATCACCCGTCGATGAGATTTCCTCAGGAATAGACGCGAGTGTCTGCTCGAGCACTTCCCGCTCCGACTCCGATAATCGAGCGTACGAAGCAAAGTCCGTCTCTTTGCTTGAGTCACCGTCACCTCCGTGTTTGACAGCCCTGAGCCCACTCACACCAGTCAGCTTAGCGTACGAGGTACCAGTGTCGGGCGGCTCGCCCGGCCAACTCCGCGGCTGGAAAAGCACGGATACAGCGATCCTTTGCTCACCCGGCACGGTTGGCCACACGTTCCATTTCATCGCCCTCCAGCGCCCGGATGCCGCTGTCGTACTGTGCTCCAATGCCATCGCGGACTCGCTGCGCGAAACGCCTTGTGGGGGCGAGGTCGGCGCATGCTGTGGCCCCTGCACGGGGCCACAG
>JBOHGX010000328.1:0-3765 GCA_050700255.1 Pseudonocardiaceae bacterium | reverse complement strand
GTCGTGCTGGCCGAGCGGCCGGCGGCGACCGAGGCGCTGGTCGCGGCGGTGGAGAAGGCCGGTTACCGCCTGGAAGTTCCCGGGTCGACGGCCGCGGCGCGGACCGGAGTGAGTGACGCACCGGTCGAGGACGAGCAGGCCACCGTGCAGCGTTCCTGGCTACGCAGGGTGTTCATCGCCTGGCCGCTGGGTCTGGCCACGATGGTGATCGCGTTCTGGCCGGCGGCGATGGAGCAGCCGTGGGCGCCGTGGGCCCAGCTCGCGCTGGCGACACCAGTGCAGTTCTATGCTGGGTGGCCGTTCCTGCTCGGGGCGGCGAGACGGGCGCGGTGGTTGACCGCGAACATGGACACGCTGATCGCGATCGGCACCCTCACGGCGTACACGTTCTCCCTGGTAGAGCTGCTCCGCGGGCAGCGCGAGCTGTACTTCGAGACCGCGGCGCTGCTGATTGCCTTCCTGGTGCTGGGCCGGTACTTCGAGGTCCGCGCCAAGCGCCGGGCCGGCACGGCGATCCGGGCGCTGCTGGAGTTGGGCGCGAAACAGGCTCGGGTCATCCGCGACGGCGCCGAGGTGATGGTGCCGGTCGACCAGGTCGGGGTCGGGGACCTGATGCGGATCCGGCCCGGGGAGAAGATCCCCACCGACGGCGAGGTTGTCGACGGGGCCAGCGCGGTGGATGAGTCGATGCTGACCGGCGAGTCGGTCCCGGTGGACAAGACGGTCGGCTCCTCGGTGGCCGGTGCGGCGGTGAACACCAGCGGGGTGCTCACCGTGCGGGCCACCGCGGTCGGCGCGGACACCGCGCTGGCGCAGATCGTGTCGCTGGTCTCGGCGGCTCAGGCCGGCAAGGGCCGGGCGCAGCGACTCGCCGACCGGAGCTCCGCGGTATTCGTGCCGGCCGTGATCGTGATCGCGGCGGTTACGTTCGGCGCCTGGTGGCTACTGGCTGGTGACCTGGTTACTGGGTTGATCGCTGCGGTCGCCGTGTTGATCGTGGCCTGCCCGTGCGCGCTCGGGTTGGCCACCCCGGTGGCGATCATGGTCGGGACCGGGCAGGGAGCCTCCCTCGGCATCCTGATCAAGGGTGTGGAGGTGCTGGAACGCACCCGCAAGATCACCACGGTGGTGTTTGACAAGACCGGCACCCTGACCAACGGGCAGATGGCACTGACCGACACCGTGGTCGGGCCTGGGACTGACGCTGGTGAGCTGCTGCGCCGGGCGGGCGCGGTGGAGGCCGACAGTGAACACCCGATCGGCCACGCCATCACCACGGCCGCCCAGAATCAGGCTGGTGAGCTGCCGCGAGTCACCGCGTTCGAGTCCGTGGCCGGGCACGGCGTGCGGGCCGACGTGGAGGGCGCCACGGTGTGGGTGGGCCGGCGCAAGCTGGCCGCCGAGGCCGGACTCACCCTGCCCGACGAGCTCGCCACCGCGGCCGACCGCTTAGAAGGCCAGGGCCGCACCGTGGTGTTCGCCGGTTGGGACGGCCAGCTCCGCGGTGTGTTGGCGGTCGCCGACACGGTCAAGGACGGCGCTGTGCAGACGGTGGCCGAGCTGCACCGGATGGGCCTGAAGGTCGCGATGATCACTGGGGACAATTCGCGCACCGCAAACGCCATCGCCGAGAAGGTCGGTATCGACACCGTGCTGGCCGAGGTGCTGCCGGCCGACAAGCAGTCCGAGGTCGCCCGGCTGCAGGCCGCCGGGGGGGTCGTCGCCATGGTCGGCGACGGTGTCAACGACGCCCCCGCACTGGTACAGGCCGATCTGGGTATCGCGATCGGCACCGGCACCGACGTCGCCATCGAGTCGTCCGACCTCACGTTGATGCGCGGCGAGCTGGCTGGGGTGCCGACCGCGATCCGGCTGTCCCGGCGGACCTACCGGACCATCTGGCAGAACCTCGGCTGGGCGTTCGGCTACAACGTGGCGCTGATCCCGCTGGCCGCGCTCGGCCTGCTCAACCCGATCCTCGCCGGCGCCGCGATGGGGTTCTCGTCGGTCAGCGTGGTCACCAACTCGCTGCGCCTGCGCCGATTCCGCAAGTCCGTGCCTGCCGTGGCGGCCCCATCGACTTCGGGAGCAGAGGTCCACCGCCCACAGCTCGACCGGGACTACGTGCGGGTCCACCTGCACGACGGCACGGCTGTCGAGGGCTACCGGAAACGCTCGCAGATGGTGGCGGGTCGGGTGCTGCTGCTCGACGTGACCGCAGTCCGTGACGCCACCGGGGCGACCCGGCTGGCGACCCCGGCGGATGCGTTCATCCCGGAGTGCGACACCGAGCGCGTGGACGCGCTCGCCGCCCCGACCAGCTGAAGGAGGCTGAGATGCCCCTCCTGCCCGAGGAGGTCGCCGCGAAGACGTTCGGGCGCCGGCACTGGCGCGGCTACGACCGCTCACAGGTGGAGCTGTTCCTGCGGCAGGTCGCCGCCGACTACGCCGGGGCTATCGACCGGATCGCGACGACCGCCGAGGACCGCACTAGGGACACGATCACCGTCGAGGATCTTCTCGCCCGGCTCGGGTCGGTCGTCGAGTCCGCCCAGCAGGTGGCCGACAAGCCCCGCCGGGACGCCGAGACCGACGCCGACGCCATCCGCGCCCGCGCCGAGAACGCGGCGTCGTTGATCATCAAGCAGGCCGAGGACACCGCCGCCGCGCTCACCCGCCAGACCCAGGCCCTACGCGAGGCGGCCCAAGCCGACGCCGACGCCGCCCGCGAGCGCCTCGCCGACGCCAACCGCCGCGCCCAACAGCTGGAGGACGCCACCCGGGAGCGCTGGGAGGCCCTGCGAGTGGAGACCGAACGGCGTTGCGAGCGGCTACAGACCGCCGAACGTCGCTTCGCCGAACGAATCCAGCACGCCCACGCCACGCTGGGGAACATGCGTTCCCAGGTTGCGCTGCTCGACCAGGTCCAGCAGGCACAGGCGCAGCTCGCGGCTGCGTGCACCGACACAGCACCGCCGTACCCCGACCCCGACTGCGGCCCCGCCGGCGCGGTCCCAGGCCCCGGACGCTGAGTGGGTCTCGCGTGGTGACCGCGCCCCGAGACCCGCATACCGCTGCCCCGCGCCGGCGAGCACTGCTCACGGTATGGCTGCTCGCCGCCATGGGTCTGGGGATGCTCCTGCTGATCGCCTCACTAGCCGAAGGCCCGCTCGACGACCCCGATCAGGCCTACCAGCGTCCCGGGCTGCTGGATCTGCACCCCCTGCCCACCGCGGCGGCCCCGGTCACCGCCACCGTGCCGCAGCCGGGTCGTCCGGCAGTGGTGTTCTTCACCCGCCCAGAGCGTTTCGGTCCGCTGTGCGCGGCTCTGCCCGGCGCCGAGGTAGACGCCGACATGGTGATCGTGGTGGCCGGCTCCGGGGCGGCGCCGGAGTGTGGACCGCTGCCGGTGGTGGCCGATCCCAGTGGCCGGCTCGCCACAGTCTACCGGTTGCGGACACCGGCTGACGGTGGACCACCGGTCGGGTACGCCGTGGTCGACGAGGCCGGCCGCATCCGCTACAGCACCCTCGACCCCGCCGTGGCGGAGGAGCTGGCCGAGGTACGGACCATCGTGGAGGCGCTGTGAGCCACTCGCCCAGCGCGACCGGTCACCGCGGCGTGGCCCGCAGGTTGCGGTTGTGCCTGTGGTGCCTGCTCGCCGTCGCCGTGGAGGTCTTCCTCTACTTCTCCTACCGCGGCCACGACGCGCGGTTTCACTGGTTCACTCACTTCTTCATCGGCGCCACGGTCGCGTTACTGATC
>JBOHGX010000327.1:0-2295 GCA_050700255.1 Pseudonocardiaceae bacterium | reverse complement strand
GGTCGAACTGATGGATCGCCGTGTCGGCAGTGAGGCTGGGTGACATCACGTCCTCCAAAGGGTTGGTTACGGTCAGTGAAACGCGCTTCCGCAGCGGGTGTGAAGGGATCAGACTGGGCGGAAGGTTGAAAGTCCTGAAAGCTCGCACGAGGCTTCGGAGTTGGGGGGCTCTAATGGCAGCCAGCACCCGCACGCCCAACACCGAACTCGCCGCACTGATCGCCGAGGCGCGCTGGAGCAACGGGAACCTCGCCCGGGCCGTCAACCGGCTTGGTGCGGAGGCCGGACTGCAGCTCAGCTACGACGACAGCGCTGTATGCCACTGGCTGTCAGGTACCCTGCCGCGCCCACCCATCCGGCCCCTGGTATGCGAGGCGCTCGCGCGGCGTCTGCACCGCCCCATCACGCCTGCGGACGCCGGTCTGGGACCCGCTTACCTGCCACCCGGTCCCACCGACCCCACCTGGCTCGGCCTGGGCACCGATATCGTGGCGAGACTGATCGACCTGGCGAGGGCAGACATGGACCCAACGCGGCGGGCACTGCTGGGACTTGGCCTGTACTCGGCCGCGCTGGTCATCCCCGGCTGGCCGGAGGTGTCCCAGCGGTTCCAGCGGCTACGCCGCGACCCGCACACCCACATCGGCCAGCAAGAAGTCGACAGCGTCCGCGCGATGACCGACCACCTGTCGAGCCTGGACGACCAGTTCGGCGGCCGGGCCGTGCGTCCGCTGGCCGCCGCGTTCATGGTGAACACCATCGCCCCGTACCTGCGGGCCGAGGCGCGTGAGGACATCGGGATCCAGATGCTGTCGGCGGCGGCCGACCACTGCTACCTCACCGGCTACATGGCCGCCGATGAAGGTATCGAGGGACTCGCCCAGCACTACTACCTGCAGGCCATCGAGCTCGCCGGGCACGCCGGAGACCACCTGACCTACTGCACCACGCTGCGCGGCATGTCGGTCCAGGCAGTCGATCTGCGCCACAGCACCACCGCCGTGCAACTTGCCGACGCCGCCGCGGCGGCTTCGCCGCAGGCAGGCCCGCGGATGCTGGCCTTCCTGGCCGGGCAGCAGGCTCACGCCGCGGCTCAGTACGGCGATCGCAACCAGGCCCTCACCAAACTCCGTGAGGCCGAGACCGCCCTGGACCGCGCCGAGTCCCGCGCCAAGGCGCTGGGCTCATACGACCCCGCCGCCATGAGCTACCACATCTCCCAGGTCCACTACGAACTCGGCGACCTGGGCAACTCGATCGCCGCGATGGAGCAGTCCGACCGGATCCGCCCGCCCGTCTACCGGCGCATCCGCATCCGCAACCTCGGCATACTCGCCGAACGCAAACTCGCCGCCGGTCGGCCCGAAGAAGCATGCCGCGACTGGGGGCGCATGCTCGACGACTACCCGGCCGTCCAGTCCGGCTGGTGCGACCGGCGCTACCAGACCATGATGACCGAGCTCCGCCGCTACCAGCGCAACCCCCACGCACGCGACCTGCACGAACGCGGCCAGGCTCACCACAATCACGTCCTCGGCCCGAATCCAGGTCCACACCCTTGAAGCGGGTCAGCAGCGTGCCCGCATGCGGGAACACCGCTTCGACCTGCGAGCGCGGCCCCATCCGTACAATGTGAGCTTGCCCAGGTCCCGGATCCGCAGCGAGAGTTGTAAGCCGACCAGGTCGAACAGTCCGAAGTTGACCATGGTCATTACATGGACAGGTCAAGACGGCTCTCCCTAAGAGTGTCGGTGGTAGCTGTTCATCCCTGAAGGGGCTGGGCCGTCGTTCGTATCAGTGCTGCGGCCCACGCGCAGGCGCGGCCGCCACGGCAGCCCAACCAGCGGCCCCCAGTCGAACCCGCGCACCGGGCCCAGCGCCGAGGTGGTGACCTCCCCCAAGAACCGCACCAACGGCGCCAGGGTGTGCCCGGCAAGAGTGTGCGCCACCATCGGCTCGACCACGCGTTCGTCCCGGTCCACCAGGTAGAGCCGTCGGGAATCGGCGACGACGAACAGGTCCGCCACCCGCAGCCCGCCGTCCCCGAACTCCCCGACGCGCAGCAGCTCGCGAGTGATCCGGGGTGCTCGGCCGAGAGGGTCGCAATCCAGCTCCCGCGCGGGTGCGCTCACCTGCGCCACGACCGCGCCGTGGATGGTGGGCGGCAGAGTCGACAGGGCCTCGATCGCGGCGGATGCCTGTGGCAGGGGCAGTCGGTCCAGCAGCCGCCCGCCGAGTGCCGCGCCGGTGCGCCCCACGGCGCCCACGACGATGTCGAACCGGCCGGCGTCGAAC
>JBOHGX010000326.1:0-3013 GCA_050700255.1 Pseudonocardiaceae bacterium | reverse complement strand
GGGCATGTGCCCAGCGCACTACCGGCGCTGGCGCCGAGCAGGCGGGACTCTGCCCGGCCTGGACATTACCGAGTGCGGCCAGCTCTACCGCGACGGCGCCAGCGCCGCAGGACTCGGCCGCCTCTATGGCCTGGCCCCCCGTACCGTCCTCGCTGCCCTCCGTGCCGCACATGTCCAGATCCGGCCCCCCGGCCAACTCGGACGAGGGCACACCCGATGACCTCCTCACCCCTAGATCAGCGACCAGCGACAGACACGAAGAGTTCAAGGACCACGACCACGACATCAAGAGCAGCGACGAAGAACAAAGACCAGCAGACAACACAACTACGCAAAGTCACAACACAACCGTCCAGAGCATCAATCACACCATTGCATCGTGAGCCTATGGCGATCATAACCGGGCCTGCGGCCCTGGTCTACAAGATCAGGAGCAAACGTGCTGAGCGTCGCTAAGGGGTACGACACGAAGTATCTGACCGAGGAGGTGGGTGGTGGCCGGGAGGGCTACTACACCGGCGCCGTCGCAGCGGGCGAGCCCGCCGGGCTGTGGTACGGCAGTGGCGCCACCGTGCTGGGCCTAACGGGCGAGGTGGACGCGGAGCTGATGGACGCGGTGTACGCGGGCCTGTTGGATCCACGGGATCCGGCGGCGCACGATCGCACGACGTGGGGTGAGGCGGCGATGCTGTCGGCGGGGCACCGCAGGTACCGGTCGGCGGAGGAGATCTACGCCGACCTGTTGGGTAAGGAGCCGGGTGCTGATCCGGTGCGGCGGGCGGAGTTGCGGGAGCAGGCAGAGAAGTCCGCGCGGCAGGCTGTGTCGTTCTATGACGCCACGTTCTCGGCGCCTAAGTCGGTGTCGTTGCTGGCGGTGTCGTTCGAACGGATGGCGAATGACGCCCGTGCCGCCGGTGATGTCGAGGAGGCGCAGGCGTGGGCGACGCTGCACAAGGCGGTGGAGGACGCGGTGATGGCCGGTGCCCGTGCGTCGGTGGACTACTTGCAGGAGCATGCTGGGTATTCCCGGATCGGGCATCACGGTGGTGGCGCGGGTAGGTGGATCGATGCGCACACCTTCGTCACCGCCCAGTTTCTTCAGCATGATTCGCGGGATCGGGACCCCCAGCTGCATGTGCACAACGGGATCTTGAACCGGGTGCGGTGCACTGATGGGAAGTGGCGGGCGATCGACGCGACAATGCTGTTCACCCACAAACGCGCGGCGGGGGCGTTGGGGGAGCGGGTCATGGAAGCCCACCTGTTCCGGGCTTTGAGTGTCCGGACCGAGACCCGCCCGGATGGTCTGGCCCGGGAGATCGTCGGGGTGGGGGAGGACATGCGGGAGTTGTTTTCCTCCCGCCGGGGAAACATCGGCCCACTCACCGCACAACTCGGGCGGGCATTCGAGGCCCGGTATGGGCGACAGCCCAGCCCGCTGGAGCGTTTCCACTTGGCGCAGCAGGCCACGCTGGCCACCCGGCAAGCGAAATCCCATCACGGGGAAACATTGGAGGCGCGGCTGGACCGCTGGACCGAGGAGGCCCACCAGCTGGCCGCGGGTGGCCTGCAGCAGCTCGCGCGGACCGTGCTGGCCCAATCCCGCGACGGCGCCCCGGTGCAGCGGTGGGAACCGCGGGATGTGATCGAACGGGCGTTGGCCACCATCGGCGACAAACAGGCCACCTTCACCCGCTCCGACCTGCTGGCGGCAATCGGTGATGCCCTGCCCGCGGTGCTCGACGTCGCCCCCGAGCAGGTATGGCCGCTGCTGGACACGCTCACCGACCAGGCCCTGCAGTCCGTGGTACAGATCTGTGAGCATGAACCGACCGACGGGCTGCCGGCGCAGTGGCGGCTGTCCAACGGAATCAGTTCCTTGGCCCGGCCGGGGGAGACCAAGTACGCCACCGCCGCCCAGCTCGTCACCGAGACGGTGCTCCGCAGAGCCACCGCCGGACAGGGCGCCGCGGCGCTGACCGCCGAGCAAGCGCACGACGTGATCGCACGCTTCGCCGAGTCCGGCAAACCCCTCAACGCCGGGCAGGCCGCCGCGTTGACGGGGATTTTGACGTCCGGGGCGCGGGTGGAGACCCTGTCAGCTGCCGCAGGCACCGGGAAGTCGTTCTTGATGGGTGTACTGGCCGAGGCCTGGCGACAAACGGGCACGGGTCGGGTGTTCGGGTTGGCGGCCGCGGAAAACGCCGCGAAGGTGCTCACCGCCGAAGGGGTGACTGCCAAGAACGTGACGGCCTGGCTGGCTTGTCAGCAGCGGCTGGACGACCACCACCCGACGGGCGACGACACCGTCTTCGCGCTGCGTGCGGAGGACATTGTCGCCATCGACGAGGCGTCGATGATCGCCACCGGGCAGCTCGCCGAGGTGCACCGCCGCGTCGAAGCGGCGGGCGCCAAGCTGCTGTTGACCGGGGACCCGCGCCAACTCGGGGCGGTCGGCCCCGGCGGGGCGATGGCCGATCTGACGCAGCATGGGCTGACCTATGAGCTGACCGATGTGCGCAGGTTCACCAACGACTGGGAAGGGCCAGCGTCGCTGCGGCTTCGCGAGGGTGACACCAGCGTGCTGGCCGAGTACCACCGCCACGGCCGGCTCATAGATGGGGGCACCGTCGAGGAGACCGAGGCCGCTGCCGCCCGGGCCTGGCTGGCCGACACCCTGGCCGGTAAGGATTCCCTGTTGGTGGTCCCCACCAATACAACCGCGCAACGGATCAACGCCTGTCTCCGCAACGACTTGATCCGGCTGGGCAAGGTGACCGAGGCCGGCGTGCTGCTCGGCGAGATCGGCGGCTACAACGCCGCCGGGGTCTGTGATCTGATCCAGGCCCGCCGCAACGGGTGGGAGTTGATCGGGTTCGACGGCAACACCACGGCGCCGATCAACCGCGAGGCCTACCGGGTAACGGCGATCCGCGCCGACGGCGGTCTCACCGTCGCGCCCGTGCTGAAGCGCGAGGTTGATGGGGAGGTCGTCGGGGACACGTTCCACCTG
>JBOHGX010000325.1:0-5042 GCA_050700255.1 Pseudonocardiaceae bacterium | reverse complement strand
ACCCATCCAGACAGAAAAGCCCCTCAGATCAAGACGCTGATTATGCCAACTCAACACAGACAGCCCACGCCACCACCAGGCATACCAGCCACACCTCAACATAATCCGACGGTCCACATAAGCCGATGATCTACAGCACCCGGGCGGCGTCCTCCGAAGCGATCTTGCGCCCAAGGTAGTAGTCCTGTGTCACCGACACCTGGGCCTGCCCAAGCTGATCGGCGATCTTGCGGGCCGTCAAGCCAGCGTCATCGAGGAGAGTGGCAGCCGTCCTGCGAAACACGTGGGAGGTCACCCAGGGGTAGCCGATCCGCTGAAACACGTCCCGGAGGTCGGCCTGGGTGTTGCTTGGGTCCCGCAGCAGACCCATAGGTGAGGTGAACACCACATCCCACTCATTTGGTAAGGCCTCCTGCTGCCGACACCGCAGCATGTCCATCGCCCACGACGGCAAACGCAGTTTCCGGTACCCGGCACGACTCTTCGGCTTCGGTTTAATCCGTAGTCCCTGGCCCTTGATCCGGATGACGGTGCCACGAATCTCCACCGTGCCAGCGTCAAGGTCGAGTGCATTCCAGGTGATCGCGCAGGTCTCGCCAATCCGCTTACCCGTGGCCAGCATCATGTCCACGAAGTCGAGCAGATCCCAGTTCCGAGCCTTCTGGTCGGCAGCCAACCTCACCCGCAGGCTGTAGACCTGAGGCAGGTCGAGCGCGACGGCGCTCTTCTTCTCCCCGTACTTGATCCGCGCCGTGTCGCGGACAGGGTTCGTCTGATTGCATCGAGCCAGCGTGCCACCCATCAACCGGAGTCAGACTTTTCGTCCGCTTCGTCCCTTCGTAGTCGGTGAGGACTTTCTATACGTCTTCAAGCCGGGGCCGACACGGTCCGGACGCGCCGCCGCTACATTCGGCTATGCGCTCGCTCCCGCTTCGCTCCGCGAGCGCGCCGGGCGGCTGGCGCGCGACACGGTAGCCCGGCCATAAACGTTGCAGTGATTGCGCCCGGGAGAGGGAGGCGCGGATTGTGCGGAGCCGCCCCCCAACGTCAAGCCCGCTAGCGACCAAGGGTCCCTAGCGCGTCCCGATCCGCCCGGCCCCTCGGCAGAACGGTTGTTCAGCGATCATCGTCGCCGTGGCAAGTGGGTCACGTCCAGAGTAGCCGGGCGGATCGGGAGTAAACGGCTTGACCTCGGGGCCTACGTCTCCTCGGCCCGCTATCGCCCGGCAGGCCGGGGCCTGCCGGAGGTGACACGCGCCTCCCTCTCCCTCAGGCCACAGGCTTTGCACAACTTGCGGCCCGGTGGAACCGTTCGACCTTGCCGCAGGTTTGGGGGGTGATACGGGCGGGCGTGCCGAAAACTGATGCCGCGGGCGTTGAGGGTGACTTCCAGGGCGACCCGGCCGCTGCGGCGTGAGCGGCCGGTGAAGACCGCCCCGTTGTCGGACAGCATGCTGGCCGGATCGCCATAGCTAGCAACGGCTTTACCGAAGCTGTCGTCGACATCGCGGGCTTTAAACACCCGCAGGGTGTCGCTGCCGATGCAGAGTCGGGAGTGGTCGTCGAGCAGGTTGAGGATCTCGGTGTCGGTGCCGTCGCACAGCGTCCAGTGGGTGATGTCGAGTTGCCAGCGCTCGTTGGGCTGCTCGGCTGCCAACCGTATATAGCTGCTCTTGGGCCGCTTGTGCGGCTGTGGGGTGACAAAGCCGCGGGCGGACAGGATGCGCCAGATCGTCGACACCGCGGGGCTGTCACCGTGGCGCTGCTGCAGGTGAAACGCGATCGTCGCTGCGCCCGCCTCGTGCCCGTCTCGGTCGAGGTCCTTGCGCAACGCGACGACCTCATCCTCGAGCTCCTGGACGGTGCGCTGCGGGCTGGTTAACGGACGACCAGACCGCGGCTCCAAGCCCGCCTGACCCTCGGCGAGATAGCGCTGGACCAAAGTAATCACCCAGCGACGGGACACCCCGTACTCGCGAGCGACCTCGTTCTTGGAACGTCCCTCGACCAAGACGGCCGTGACAACAACTGCGGCATGCCCATCGTTGACCCCTCGGCTCAGGGTGTGAACGATGTCCCGCGACAGGTGTGAACGATGTCCTGAACTCAGACACCGCCACCCGACCAATAATCCAGGTCGAAGCCTAGATCATCGTTCTGGTGATCTAGGCTCTTGATTTTTAACCGTGGTTTGACCGTGGGATCGGACGTCACGTGGCGGTCGCGACCGTTAGCCGGCAAATGCGTGATGCTCCCACCGGCGGACGGCGGGACCGAGTTCATTCGTGAGACGCGAGCCCGAGCTGCCTGGGAGGATCCGTCCGCGCTTGGCATCCACATCGTCATGGGCTCAGATGCAGCGTTGAAATTTGCGGATTTGGTCGACAACCTGGAGCGGACTGTGCTTGCTCCGACCGAGATGATCTGCCTCGCTCAGTAACCGACGAGCCCCGCGGCCGTCGCAGCCTGGCCCAACGTGACCAAGCGCGGGTGGACGGTGGCATGGAGGCGAGTCGGCCCCTCATCTGTGCATCTGTGCAACTAATCAAAGTATCAAAGCCGTGTTCGAGAACGGGATCGCCTCGCCTCGATGAGTGCCCGGCGGTCCCCTCGAAGCGCCATACCGAGGGGACCGCCGACGGCTAACGAGAGGTTTACCGGGGCTCAGTGCGTGACGGGCAGGTCTCCCTCGACAGTCTCGGGCTTCGGAGCCGGTTTCTTTTCTGACTTGCCGTGATCGCCCTTGTCGTAGTGATCCTTGTCCGACTTGCCGTGATCGCCCTTGTCGTCCGACTCGTGGTGACCCTCTTCTGATTTGCCGTCATCGCCCTTGTCGTCCGACTCGTGGTGGCGTTTGTCAGACTTGTCGGACTCATCCTTATCGTCCGACTTGTCATTGTCATCGTCGCCTAACCCGGGTATCGAAAGAGCGTTAGGCTCGTTGTACGCCGCACTCTGCGGAGCCGATGACGGACCCGCTGGAAGATCTTCCGATCCGGCCAGTGCTGGGACAGACAGCGCTGCGACCAATGCGGCCGACGCGGCCAGCACGCTCATTACCTTGCGAGTAGACAACTGGTTCTCCTTTGAAGAGTTCCCGACCTGATGCCGAGTAAGACGCTCGACTGTCGGCGTGGTTGCTCTACTCACTCGGGCGACTGCGCTGCGCTCGGCGTTGAATGCACGGCTCGCCGGACGCCCGGTCGTTGGGCGAGGCGGACACTGCTGCTCCGCAGATCGCCTCAGCTAGGGGCCCAGGATCGCCCTCACCCGGAGGGAACTCAAAGTAAGTGCAGGTAGGGCGCTAAGGCTTCCCGCCGCCACCTCAAGGAATGCATTGATCCATGTACGCACGAAGTGGAGCGGCGCAGTCGCCCGCTAAAAATGAGTTGTCCACAGGTAGTCCACATTTGTGGCCTCGCCCCGCGCTGGTGGGTATGCCGCTCCTGCCGAAGGCTATGAACGCGTGGGCATCTCTCTCATCGCGGCGTCGTGGGCTCGGCGCGGTTGGGCACTGAGGTAACGGCGGAGCTACCAAACAAGATCCGGATTCGGGATGAAGGGCTCACGTAGCGATCGGCTCAAGATCGACACCCTACTTTATCCCCATATTGCGGTGCGATGTGGCGGCAACTGGCCAGCACTGATGAGCGTTTCTGTCTGACAACACCGCAGTTCACAGGCAATGCTGAGTAGTATCCAGGACGGATCAACAGGTCGACTCCGAATCGGAAGGTCGGCGGTTCGACCCCGCCCCTGGCCACCCCCTGGCCACCCCCTCTAACCAGCGTCGATGCTCGTTTTAGATGATCTACGAGCGATCTCTGTCCGATTAGGCCCAATTTTGGCGTCTGCCTTGGCTCCGCAGTAAGCACAGGCCGCAGAACTGACCCGCTATCCCGCAATGGGGCGGCACGTACAAGTCCGAGTTTTCGACGCGCGAGCCGAAGACGCCCTCGCACGTCAAGTCGAACATTGATCTCGGCGAGGAAGCCAGTTGAGAGCTTTGAGGCGTGTGCTGGCAAGGCTTCAGGTTCGTAGCGCTCGAACCATGTTCCGACCTCGGCCCAGCCAGCAAGCCATCTAGGCCCCCTGGGACATTGCTATCTAGGGGGGATAGAGTTACACTTGTGGTCAAGGGAATGAGGTTACGGGACGTCGAGTCCGCGCTGCTCAAACAAGGTTGCGAGATCCTGTCCAACAAGGGCCCCCACACCAAGTGGGGATGCCCCTGCGGAGCGCATACGGCGCCCATCCCACGACACAGCATCGTCTCGCCAGGAGTGGTTCGTAGTGTCGGCAAGCGCATGGCGTGCCTGCCGGGAGGGTGGTTGCGGTGAGCGTCTACCAGGTAACGGCCCGGCGCTGGGCCCACGACTGGGAGCTTCACATCCACGACAACGCCGGCGACGAGATCGGCGTAACCCAGTCACGCTCCTTGGCCGGTGCGAAGCGCATGGTCTGCGACTACCTCGCATTGGCCCTAGGTGGCGAGCCCGAGTACTACGACGTAACGATCACGCCGGAACTCGACGGGAACCTCGCCGCTGAAGCTGAGGCTGCGAGGCAGGCCGTCCGGGACGCTGAGCAAGCCCAGCGTGACGCCGCGGCTCGGCAACGTGCCGCAGCCCGTCACCTTAAGCGATCCGGCCTGAGCGGTGCCGACATTGCCGCTGTGCTCAAGGTGTCTACGCAGCGAGTCTCACAGCTGGTGAACTCGTGACCGCCTCACCTCACCTTGGTTGGGCAGAAACCAAGGGTCGACGTCGGGCAGACGAAATCGGGACGTGGCGGGATCAGTGAAGATCAACCGCTCGCGTCTGAACCCGGCAGCATCGACCGCTGGGTGATGTGCGTGTGCGACCTAACTGCGTCGTAGACACCCGTCCGCGACGCAACTGGACAGCCACGGCCTGGTTTGACGTGCTGCCGCGCCGGCCGCGGGTCTGCGCGAGCCGGGCATCGAAGTAGATCACGTTATGTCTACCGCTGGGCGCAGCGCTGCACGCCTGCTAGCAGAGACAGCCTGGACACCGCGCCCG
>JBOHGX010000324.1:0-2337 GCA_050700255.1 Pseudonocardiaceae bacterium | reverse complement strand
CCGGGACGTGGGATGGATTACCGGGCGTTAAGCGGCGAACTCAGCTGACGCCGAGTCTGTCCGCGGCCATCTTGGTACCCTCGACCCGGCTCTTGATCTTCTGGAACGCGACGTCGCGAGCATAATCCGGCGAACCGTGGTTCGGCTTCTCATCAATGCTGAACGGCGAGAAGCCGCAGTCATCGGTGGAGCCGATCCTTTCCTTCGGAATGAAGTTGGATGCCCTCACCAGCGCATCACAGATCTCCTGAGCGCTTTCCGGCCGCGGGCTCTGCGTCACGCACACCCCGATGTAGGCCATCTGCGCGACGCCGTCTGCATCGTCGCGAAGGTGCTTGCCGATGGACTCGTAGACCGGGTCCTTGTCTCGCTCACTCGCCAGCTGGATGAGGAAGTAGCCGGCATTCATCTGGAACATGCTGGGAAGCAGGTTGTTGTAGGGAACGTCGGCGCTGTGGACCGAGTCCCGGTCTCCACCCGGACAGGTGTGGATTCCGATCTTCTGGCGCTCCGCTGCCGAGAAGCGAGCGAGCACCCGGTTGTTCAGCTCGATGAAGTGTGGCAGCAAGCCAGCGCCTGTCCACGGGTTGCGTGGATCTTCGCGGGTGGAGAGCCGACCCTCGGTGAAGTCGATAGAAACCCGGGCCGCCCCGGCCGCAAAAGCTTCGCGGATGTCCTTCTCGCATTCGTTGACGAGGTCTTCCTCGAATTGCTCCCGTGGGTAGTCGGGAACCTCATCCTTCAGTGGGTAAAGGAGGGCCAGCATGGAGGGCGCGATCACGGCTTGCTTCATGGGCACGTGCGCGTAGCCAATGGATTTCTTCAAGGTGTCAGCTGCGTACGTCTTGTAGCGCAAGGGCCC
Organism: Pseudonocardiaceae bacterium; assembly: GCA_050700255.1. GTDB lineage: Bacteria > Actinomycetota > Actinomycetes > Mycobacteriales > Pseudonocardiaceae. The sequence continues at coordinate 1,475 of JBOHGX010000324.1, read as the reverse complement.
GCCCGTAAGGCGAGGCAGCTGCCGTCCATGGCCGTCGGCAAAGATCGCGAAGAACTGGCCACCCGGGCCGAGATTGTCGGCCAGACCGGTCCCGGCCAGTGTGTCGGTGATGGGGTAGGTGGCGAAGCTGGACCAACGCTGCTCGCCGTCAGAGATGATTGGTGACCCGGTAGCCTCAAAGCGTTCGATCGAATCGCGGACCGCAGCGTCCTGCTCAGCTTCCAGCTCTTCCTTGCTGACCTGTCCTTGATCATATCCCGCATAGGCGGTCTGGAGCTTGGAGGGACGGGGGAGAGAGCCAACGGGCTCTGTGGGAATTCCGGTCGCAGTCCTTGGATCGTACTCGGTCATGACTTCCTCTCTAATTGATTTGAGTAGGTGGACCGGTGATTGTCGCTTGCTATAAACTCCTTTCGGTCGCGATTAATATTTAATATCTAGCGCCGCGGGAGTGGCTGCCGCAGACCAGCCGGCTGGCAGGTGGTAGGCAGACACAGACAGGTCTGTCTAGCTGTGACTTGGATCATAGTCAGGTAGCAATGAATTGGTCAATGTCGCCTACGCAGCTGCACGGCGACGTGATCAGCAGGCTCGTCGATTGCAGCAGACGACACACTCAACCGCCTCACCAGCGCAGATACGGCGAATGCAGGCAGCGGGAGAGCGCGGGGCAGGCCCGGCAGCCGTTGCGCAGCCGCCAGACCCGCGCGGGCCGCCAGGTATTTCAGCGCGGCCACCGCGACACCTAGATCAACCACCGAGGTGGAACCGGCCAGGCAGCAGCCCAGCGGCCGCTCTCCTACCGACGACCGAATCCGATCCCACCAGTCGCGCCCACCAGTCGCGAACGACCCTCCGCCATTCGATTCTTAGGCGCCGGTTGCTTTGCTCCGATAGGTTTTACCGTCGGAATGGGTCGCGGAATGGTCGCCTTGCGGGTCGGCGTTGCTTGAGGATGGTCTGTATTCACGGCTGGCTGCCGAGAACCGCATCGCGGACATCGATGCCAGTGACGTCATGACCCAGCTCCGCGAACAAGGTTGACACGAATCCGGTGCCGGTTCCCACGTCCGGTATCCGAAGTGGACCACTCCTGGCCGCATGATCTTTCATCGATCGACCGCAATCAGCGGTACGCATCCCGTCGGTGTTCAACTTGCAGCACCGTTACTGTCTTCGCGGCGTCATCGATCTCGTAGATGATTCGGTACTCGCCGATGCGTATGCGCCAGTCGCTGCGACTACCGACCAGCTTCTTGACGCCAACCGGTCGCGGGTTGTGGGTGAGGGCGATGATTGCGTGTAGCGCTGCTGAGAACACGTGGCGGGGCAGTTGCTGGAGCTGTTTGTAGACGTCGGGATGGAACGCGACGTTCACACTGCCTGCTCTGCGAAGTCCTCGATAGACACGCCGAGTGTGGTGAGCATGTCGTCCAGCGACATCGTGGTGAAGCGGCTGGCGCGCAGGTCCCGCA
>JBOHGX010000323.1:0-2113 GCA_050700255.1 Pseudonocardiaceae bacterium | reverse complement strand
GACCTGGACCACCGCGATGCTCGACGAGGCAGTGACCCGGCTGGACCGCTGGCGACAGGCCGCCGCGCTGCCCGCCGGGGCCCCCGCGCAGGAGGTGGTGAGCCGGTTGCGCGCGCACCTGGCCGATGATCTGGACACGGCTGGCGCCCTCGCCGCGGTCGATGCGTGGGCCACCGAGACGCTGGCCCGACGCGGCTGGGACGTCGACGCCCCTGCTCAGATGGGTACCGCGGTGGATGCCCTGCTGGGCATCGCGCTGTGACGGTTGATGGTGCCCCTGGTCATCCAGCAGGTAGTTCGTAAATCAGTTCGTAACGGTTGCGGTGAGGTCTCGACGGGGGTGCCGTCGGTGTCGTAGGCGGTGCGGGTGATGGCGAGGACAGGGCTGCCGGGAGTGAGTTGGAGCGCACTGGACTCATCGTCGCTGGCCAATCGGCTCGTGACGCGTTCGATGAAATGATGGAACGGTGACCCCAACCTGAGAGCACCCCAGCGTGCGATGCACGAAACCACCAACGCCATCCCGTCCGACCCGACCCCTGGCCGTTATAACTGTTCTGTTATAAGATCACGATGCACTGGCAGGTGGTCTTCACCGACGAAGCCCGACAGGAGTTCAACCAGCTTCCCGCACGGGAGCAATCAGCCATGATCCACGCACTCGACAAGCTCGCAGCGGAGGGACCAGCCCTTCCCTATCCGCACTCCAGTGCGGTGCAAGGGGCCGATCGTCTACGCGAGCTGCGCCTGCGTGCGGGCCGGAGCGCCTACAGGGCGCTCTACCGGCGGGTTTGGGGAGGTCTTCGTCATAGCGGCGATCGGACCAGAGGCACAGGCGGACAAGCGCAGCTTTGGCCGAGCGGTTGCCGCGGCGCGGGCTCGGCTCGACCTGATCGAGGAGGACCAGACATGAAGCTGTCTGACCTGACCAGTGCAGATGAGGTGAGGGCTGAGGCGCTCCGGAGTCCTGCGGTACGGGCGGAATGGGACCGCACAGCCGTGGCACGGGAAGTTGCGAGCCGCGTGGTGCGCTACCGGGTCGAGCACGGGCTGTCGCAGGCAGAGCTGGGTGCCAAGCTCGGGGTATCGCAGCCGTACGTTGCGAGACTCGAGAGCGGTGATCAGTTGCCCACGCTGGCCACGCTGGTGCGACTCGCTCAGCGGCTTGGGCTGGAGTTCCACATCGACGTAACGCCGACCGATGTGCGCATGTCTGCGTGAAGCTATCGTGCCCTCGTGGTGAACGCAGATGGCCGTGCCGACGACTTTGGGTACGACGTAGCTCTGTCGTTTGCAGGTGAGGAGAGGGCCTACGTCTAGAAGGTCGCTGCGGCGCTTCGTCGTCGCGGAATCCGACCGCTGGTACCTGGTGACGGGCGCGGATCGCTTGCCGACGTGATGCCCTCACTGCTGGCCGGCTTGGGGGTGGCTGGGTGCACTGATCGGTTGGGGCTGAACCCGGCACAGGGGATTTGCCTGCTGCTCGTGGACGGTCTCGGGTGGAAAGCACTGCGGGAGCATCCCGGCCACGCCCCATTCCTCAGGTCATTGACCGACAACAGTGAGCCGATCACGGCCGGGTTTCCTTCGACGACGGCGACCAGCGTGATCGGAACGGGTCTGCCAGCGGGCCAGCACGGGATCGTCGGTTACTCCTTCGCCACCCCCGAGGGTGATTTGATCAATGCGTTGAGCTGGCACACGCACGGCGGCGGTGACCGAGTCGATCTCCGCGAGCGGTTCGTGCCCGAGGACATCCAGCCGCAACCCACCGCGCTGGAACGGGCCGCGGCATCCGGAGTTCGGGTCACCTTGGCGGTTCCAGGCCTGCATCGGGGCTCGGGTTTGAACCGTGCGGTGCTGCGTGGCGCCGACTTCCAGGGCGTGTATGCGCTGGGAGATCTCGCCGGCAACGCGTTGGCAGCGGTGTCGGCCAGCGAGCCGACGTTGTGCTACGCCTACCACGGCGACCTGGACCTGCTCGGCCACGTCTACGGCGTCGGCTCGCTGCCGTGGCGGCTGCAGCTGGGCCACGTCGACCGGCTGGCTGCCGCGATCGCCGAAGGACTGCCTTCGGGCACCCAGCTCGTGGTAATCGCAGACCACGGCATGG
>JBOHGX010000322.1:0-3113 GCA_050700255.1 Pseudonocardiaceae bacterium | reverse complement strand
GGTCGACCGCGGCGCGGCCGGTCAACAGGTCACCGCCATCCCGGCGCGGCGGCGTCCAGCTCGCGGGCCGCGGCCAGCGCCCGCTGCTGCCACCAGTCCAGCTCCGCTGCACCAGCGGGGTCACCGGCACCCAGCGCCTTCTCCCAACCGAACGTGCTGATCATCGCGAGCTGGCACAGCGCGAGCTGGCGGTCGAACCAGCCGCCGGTGTCCCAACCCCGCCGGGCCAGCGCAGCCCGGAACTGCGCGATCACCTCGGCCTTGCCTACCGGCAGCCGGGCTCGGTTGAGTGCCACGTACCACATCAGGTCCCAGCACGGAGGCCCGGAGCCCGGGTAGGCGCAGTCCACCAGGATCGTCCGCCCGTCCGGGTGCTCGCCGAGGTTGCCCAGCTTCCAGTCGCCGTGCAGGAAACTGACCGGGGTCTGGCCGAGCGCCGTGGTCAGCGGCCCGGGGCGTTGCTGCACGGTGGCCGCGAGCGCGGCCAGCTCGGGGGCCAGTTCGCGCAGCCGGGTCCAGCCCTGGTCGGCCAGCCGCAGCACGATGTCCGGCGCCGGGTCGGCCAGCTCGCCGGCGATGGTGTCCGGGGCGAAAAAGCGGACCCGGTCGCTCATCGTGGTCAGCCCGAGGTCGTCGCGCCAGCCGCGGAAGGACACGCACAGCGCCGCCAGGTGGTCGATGAACCGAGCGTGCATGTCCGCGGTGATCGGGTCGTCGCCGGGCGAGACGAGCCGGTCGCCCACGTCACGCATCAGGATGCCCAGCTCGGCGTCGAGCCCGTCACCGTCCCGGGCCATCGTCACCACGGTGTGGTCGATCTCGAGGGGGAATCGATGCAGCAACCCGGCCTGCCAGATCCGGAACGTGCGCAGGTCGCGGTCCCCGGTCACCCGCATGATCCAGTCGGTGCGGTAGCCGAGCACCTTGAGGAAGTGCGGCTGCCCGCCGATGAGCACCCGCTCGAAGCGCGAGCCCGATCGGGCGTCGGGCGGCTGAACGGGCTCGCGGACGGTGACGCCGGCCGTCAGCGCGGCGACCGACGGCGCCACCCGCGGCACCGGCGCGGCGGTGCGGGTCACGGTCGCACCTCGAAGATCCGGTTGAACGGGGTCTCGGTGGCCCGGCGGAACCGGCTGAACCCGGCCTCGGCGAGCAGTTCGCGCCACCGTGAGTCCGGCACCTGGTTGCCCAGTTCGTGCGGGCCCTGCTCGGAACGGGCGTGTGCGCGGCAGACGATCGGCGCGACGGAGTAGAACATCCGGCCGACGATCCCGACATTGTCCTCCAGGCGTTCCCCGGCCATCGGCTCGACCAGCAGGAACGTGCCATCCGGAGCGAGCGAGCCGCGGATGTGGGCGGCCGCGCCGACCGGGTCCCGCATGTCGTGCAGCGCGTCGAAGATGCACACCAGCCCGTAGCTGGAACCCGGGTAGTCGGCCGCGCCGGCGACGAGGAACTCGACCCGATCGACCACCCCGGCGGTGACCGCACGCTCGCGGGCCGCGGCGATCGACTCCGGGTGCGAGTCGACGCCGACGAACCGGCTGTGCGGGTAGGCCTGCGCCATCAGCACCGTGGAGGCGCCGAAGCCGCAGCCGATGTCGGCGACGGTGATCCCGCGCTCCAGCCGCTCGGCCACCCCGTCCAGGGCCGGGATCCAGGACCCGACGAGGTTGGCGGAGTAACCGGGGCGGAACAGCCGCTCGGTGCCGGCGAACAGGTCCCCGTGGTGCTCCTGCCAGCCGACGCCTCGGCCGGTGCGGAAGGCCTCGGCCGCGAGTGTGTCGTCCTTGAACAGCACACCAGCGAGCACCGCGGCACCGGCCAGGTAGGTGGGAGCGTCCGGGTCGGCGAGCACCGCCGCCTGGGCAGGCGAGAGCGCGAAGCGGCCGTCGGCGTCGCGCCCGCAGTAGCCGCTGACGTACTGCGCGGCCAGCCAGTCCGACAGGTAGCCGGCGTCGCACCCGGTGCGCTGCGCCAGCTCGGCGGCGTTGGCCGGGCCCTGCGCGAGCGCGCCCCACAGCCCGAGCTTGTCGCCGAGCGCGACGCTGGCGGCGTGGAAGGCGGTGGCCATGTCGGTGGCGACGGTGCCGAGAAACTGCTCGACGTCGGTCGGGGCGTCGCTCGGGGTGGTCATAGCTCTCTCTCCTGGCGATCGGGGGTGACGGTGACCACTGTTCCTGCGCCGGGCTGCAGGATCGCTGCAGCCCGGTGGCAGGCGGGCTGCAGGCCGCGGCGGCAACCGCGGTGACGCGAGTCCGACGCTGGAGTCACTGCCCGGCCCGGCCGGCGTCCAACCAGCGCCGGGCGAAGTCGCGCAGGGTGGCCGCGTGCGGCCCGGCTCGCCCGGCCAATGCGTCGACCTGCCGCTCGGCCAGGTCCCACCACCAGTCGACACCGAAACACTCGGCGGCCAGCGCCGTCCACCGCCACGCCTCCAGCCCGGATGTCCGGTCCAGCCGGGTCAGCAGCTCAGCCACCGCGGCCGGCCCGGTGCCATCGCCGGGGCTCGCACATGCCACGAGTAACCGGGCCACCAGTTCGTGCCGGGCGCTGCCGCGCCCGGCGGCCGCGGCACACACCTCGGCGGCCACCCGGGCGGCGCCGGCCTGGTCTCCCCCGGCCAACGCGATCCGCGCGGTCAGCAGCCCGTGCCGCTCGCGCTGGTGCCAGACCATGGTGCCGCTGTCCAGCGGCTGCAGCTCGACCTGGGCCAGCAGCCGCGTGGCCCGGTCCACCTCGCCTGCCAGCAGCGCAGTCTCGACCAGGTCGAGGCGGGCGTGCACCTCCGGCTCGGCGATTACAACGGGGTCGACGGCCTCGATCGCGGCCGCGTTGCGCTCCGCGCCGGTGCCCAGCTCGCCGACCCCGCGGAGCATCCAGGCCTGCATGTTCAACGCGAACGGCCGGAAGCGGGCGGTGGTGTAGTCGGGGTGTTGCTGCGCCAGGTAGGACTCGATCGCGGCGAGCCCCGCGGTCGGGCGGCCGAGCATGCCTAGTGCGAACCAGCGGGCGAAGTGGCCGTGGCCGACCGCGAAGGGGTGCCGGATCGACGATGGGTCGACCAGCGCCGCCTCGGCGACGGCCAGCGCGTCCTCCGGGCGCCCCTGGTG
>JBOHGX010000321.1:0-47643 GCA_050700255.1 Pseudonocardiaceae bacterium | reverse complement strand
AGCGCCAGAGGCGTCAACGTGGAGCGCCCGCAGCGCAGCGAGGACGAACGACGTTGACACCGACAAGCGATGGCGCACACTCCCGGACGGGGGAATGACCCCAGGGTTGACACAGGGCTACTCATGCCTTCCGACGCTACCGGCCCCGCTGCGGGGACGCGGCGGACGACAACCACTACCCGGGACTCAAGCCGGTCGCCACTGGGCGGTCACGGTCGGTGCACCACTGCGACCATGACCCGGCGTAGAGCCCCGCCGGTCGTTCAGGCGAGGTGATTCCGGCTAGCTCCAGTCCCAGCACCAGTGCGCACGCGTTGACCCCTGAACCGCAATAGGCGCCGATCTCCGCGCCGGCGACACCCCACCGCTGCGCAAGTTCCCGCAGCCGACTCGGCGTGAGCCATCGCCCCTGCGCATCGGTCAGCTCGCCGAATGGCGCATTTACGGCGCCGGGTACATGTCCTGCCCGAGGGTCCACCGGCTCGGTTTCTCCGCGGTAGCGGGGCGGCACGCGCGCGTCGAGCAACACACCATCGCGGGCCAATGCCGCGGCCTGCGACGCGTCGAGCACAGGCATCGCTGCCGGCTGCACCGTGATCGTGCCCACGGCTGGTGCGGGTACGTCGATGGTCACCGGTAGCCCGGCCGCACGCCACGCCGCTATCCCCCCGTCAAGCACCGCGACCGCAGAGTGTCCCGCCCAGCGCAGCAGCCACCACAGCCGTGCTGCCACCGATCCGTCCGCCGCGTCGTAGGCGACCACCGGTGCTGTCGTGCGGATACCAGCGGCGCGCAGGGTGGCTTGTAGCGCTGCCGGATCCGGAAGGGGGTGCCGTCCCCCGGAACCCGGCGGACCAGCCAGCTCGGTGTCCACATCCATGAAGACCGCCCCGGGCAGGTGCCCAGCCTGATAGTCGGCGCAACCGGGTGCCCCGGTAAGTGACCATCGCACGTCCACCAGGATGGGCGGCTCAAGACCGGTCAGGAGGGCAGCCAGCTGACGGGGCGTGATCAACGGATGCATATCACCCATCTTTCCGGTCACTGCCAGCGAATACTCCGCAGCGTCCCCGGTGGACCACTATCATGGCACCAAGTAATAAGGAGACTGGTGTGAACGATCTCATCGACACCACCGAGATGTACCTGCGCACCATCTTCGAGCTGGAGGAGGAAGGTGTCGTCCCGCTGCGGGCACGGATCGCCGAACGCCTAGGACAAAGCGGGCCAACCGTCAGCCAGACAGTGGCTCGGATGGAGCGTGACGGCCTGCTGACAGTGGCCGACGACCGGCATCTCGAGCTGACTGTGGAGGGCCGCAATCGGGCCACGTCGGTGATGCGTAAGCACCGGCTGGCCGAGCGTCTGCTGGTGGACGTGATCGGGCTGGAGTGGGAGCAGGTACACAACGAGGCCTGCCGCTGGGAACACGTGATGAGCGAGGCTGTGGAGCGCAAGCTGGTCGCGCTGCTGGGCAATCCGACCACGTCGCCGTACGGCAACCCGATCCCGGGGCTAGACGAGCTTGGGATCGAGGAAGGCGCCCCCCCGCTCGAACCCGACCTGGTCCGCCTCGACGAGGTGGCCCGTCGCGGCGGGGGCACGGTGGAGGTGCGACGCATCGCCGAGAATGTGCAGGAGGATCCGGCCCTGATGGCCGATCTGCACAAGGTCGACGCGGTGCCCGGCAATGTGGTGCAGGTAGCGGCTTTGGCCCGGGCGGGCCATCCGGTAGTGCTCTCCGGCGGGGGATCCACGATCGAGGTTGATGGCGCCCTTGCGCACGCAGTGCTGGCCCGTCGGCGGTGACTGGCCCGTCGGCGGTGACTGGGCTGTCGGGAGTGACTGGGCTGTCGGGAGTAACTGGGCCAAACCCGATGCGGCTGCTGGTTACCGGGGGTGCGGGATACATCGGCAGTGTCTGCGCCGCCCGGCTGGTGGAGGCAGGGCACGAAGTCGTGGTACTGGATGACCTGTCCACCGGCCACGTGGATGCGGTACCCGCCGATTGCCGTTTCGTCGAGGGCGCCGTCGAGGACGCCGGGCCCGTGCTGGCCGAGGGTTTCGACGGCGTGCTGCATTTCGCGGCCCGGTCCCTGGTCGGTGAATCGATGACACAGCCGCAGCGGTACTGGCTGGGTAATGTGGTCGCCTCGGTGCGGTTGCTCGAGGCGATGCGCGAACACGGAACTCCCCGGCTGGTGTTCTCCTCCACGGCGGCCACCTATGGGGAGCCCGCGTCGGTGCCGATCACTGAGGATGCAGCCACCCTGCCCACCAACCCCTACGGTGCGACGAAGCTTGCAATCGACCATGCGATCGGCTCTTACGCCGCCGCGCACGGCCTGGCCGCCATAAGCTTGCGGTACTTCAACGTCGCCGGCGCCTACGGCCGTTACGGCGAAAGGCACACCGTCGAGACTCACCTCATCCCCCTCGTACTGCAGGTCGCTCTCGGTCACCGCGAAAAGATCATGGTTTTCGGGCAGGACTGGCCTACCCCGGATGGCACCTGCATCCGCGACTACATCCACGTGGTAGATCTCGCCGACGCCCATGAACGGGCGCTTGAGCAGGCTGTGCCCGGCGAACATCGCATCTACAACCTCGGCAACGGCACCGGCTTCTCGGTACAGCAGGTCGTGGACACTTGCCGGCAGGTCACCGGGCACCCCATCCCGGCGCAGTCCGCGGCGCGACGGCCCGGCGACCCGGCAGTGCTCATCGCCTCCAGCGATCGAGCACGTGAGGAGCTGGGCTGGAAACCGGAGCGGGCTGAACTCGCCGCGATCGTGGCTGACGCCTGGAACTTTGCCCGCACCACCGGCTGACCCGGTCATCGCTTTCGTCGTGATCGTCGCTTACGGTTCCTGCGCGGAGATCGGGGAAGGGCCGCAGCGGCGTCTGCTGCAACGGTACGCAGCACCTCTGGTGGCAGTCCGCCGTCCAGCGCGGCTCGTAGCAACCCGGACAGTGAGTGCTGCGGGCAGGCCTGCAACGCCGCGTCTAAGGCGACGCCGGCCAGTGCACCTTCCCCGCGAAGGTAGGCGACGAGCGCCAGCAGCGCTGCGGGCTCGGCGCGCTCCGGCGCAGGGGTCGCTCGAACAAGGGCCAGCCAGAGCCGCTCGGCGGCGACCGCGCCTGGTCCCGAGCACCAGGGCAGGCAGGCGTCCCGAACCCGGTGGTCGCACAACGCGGAGGCGACCTCGGTGACAGTCTTGTCACTCAGCGCGACATCCCCCGTGGCCGCCGCTCGGTGCAGTTCCCGTAACTGCGCGAACCTCTGAGCTACCAGCGCGGAGCTCATGGGGTGGTCAGCGTCGGCCGCGTCCAGGAGCATGGCCCGGCGTTGCAAAGCTGCGGGATCCCCGCCGGCCAGCAGGGCGACCATCTCCTCCCGGCTACCGAAGGTCACCGCACCCGCCGCGACGGTAGCGGCCGCCAGCGGGCTGGCCCCAGGATCGGACACGGTGCCGCTGCACAGACAATCGTCGTAGCAACGCCATGGGGCACCGCCGGTGATCTGCGCCGTCCAGGCCGCGTGTACCAGCGGGAGTCCCGAGCTGGTCAGCATGTCGTCGAGGGCATCCACCAACGCGCGGTGCGGGAGATCGCCGTCCAAGGTGAGCTCACCCCCGATCACGACCAGCGCGACGCCGGTAGGTCGCTGCCGGGCGAGCGGCAGCAGCAGCTGCTCGGCTAGCAACGGGGCCTGCACGTTGTCGACCAGATCGGCACGCAGGGTCAATCCCAGCCTCTTACCGTGCAATGCCAACAGCACCACGGAGTCTTGGGGGTGAAAGCCCAGCAAATGGGGAACGGCGGCGATCAGTTCAGCCGGGTCAGAGAGCCGGATACGGCCGGCGGCGGGTGCGCTCATGCCGTCGAACGGTCCTCCGGCATTGCCTACGGCGACAGTCACGGCCGTGCCGGTTGTGGACTCAGGTATGAGTGTGGACTACTACCCCGCCAACACCACAGCGGCCTACCGGATTGTCAGTGCGGTGATTATCCTGCGGCGCCTGGTCGCGAACCGGTTGACGTCACCGACGCTACAAACGATGGGAACGTCTTCTGCATATCCCCCGAATTACTCAACGATGACTGGCTCAGGTAACGTTGCCGTCTCCAGCAGTGACATACCGAGGAGGTCGCCCTTCGGCATCCCGAAAGGCTCTTATGTCGGCTTCCCCGTCACCTCGCCGTCGATACGCCATCGTCACCAAGCTTCGGGCCGCTGGCTGTGTCTCTGCCGAGGACGAGGCGCGGTTGCTCATCTCCGCGGCACGGACGCCGGCCGACCTCGCCGCCATGGTGGGCCGGCGAGCCGCCGGCCTCCCCCTCGAACATGTCCTCGGCTGGGCGCAGTTCTGCGGCCTGCGGATAGCCGTGGACCCTGGAGTCTTCGTACCCCGCCGCCGCACCGAACTCCTCGTCCGCCAGGCCACCGTCCTCGTCCGCCTGGCCGCCAGCCCCGCTGGCCAGGCCCTCGTTCAGCCACGACCTGTCGTCGTCGACTTATGCTGCGGCTCGGGCGCGGTGGGCGCCGCGCTGGTCGCGGCCCTGGACCAGGTCGAGTTGTATGCCGTCGACATCGACCCCGCGGCGGTGCGGTGCGCCCGCCGCAACGTCGCCACCGGTGGTCAGGTGTACGAAGGTGACCTCTACGAGCCGCTGCCCGCCACGCTGCGGGGCCGCGTCGACGTCCTGGTTGCCAACGCGCCCTACGTACCCACCAAGGCGATCGGGCTGCTGCCCCCGGAGGCTCGCATACACGAGCCGCGGGTGGCGCTCGACGGTGGCGCGGACGGGCTTGACGTCCAGAGGCGAGTGACCGCGGCGGCACAACTATGGCTGAAACCGGGCGGCTACCTGCTGGTCGAGACGAGCGAGCGCCAGGCGCCCCAGACCGTCGAAACCTTCGCCCGCGACGGGCTGATTCCGCGGGTGGCCAGTTCCGACGAGATGAGCGCCACTGTCGTCATCGGAGCCAGACCCGCCTCCGGAGAATGGCAGTGGCAGCACGCCCAGCTGCACTCGCGGCTGAAGAGCGCCACACTCGTTGATCGTTGTTTTACCGGCGCTGCTACCGGAAGGTCATACTTGACGCGGTCGCCGGCAGACGTAGGCCACCGCGGGTGGCAGGTTCCGCCAGACCGTGCGGGTACTCAGCACCTCGTCGAACACCTCTCCGAGCAAGGCACGGAACCGCCGGGCCGGATTCAGCGGCAACGCGTGCACGTAGGCGAGGGTCGTGAAAGAACCCTCGGGACGCAGTGCGCGCGCCGTCGCCTCAACGATGGCACGCTGCGCGCCGGCGCTGATCAGTGACCAAGGCAGCCCGCAGAGCACTGCATCGGCCACCGGCACGTCGTGGTCAGCCAGCAGCCGCTCCAGCTCAGCGGCGTCCCCCACCAGGACCTCCACGTCAGGGAACTCGACGCGCAGGTGTTCGGCCAGCACTGGGTCGATTTCGACCGCCACGTGCCGCCCCCGCCCAGCAAGCCGGTGCTCGATAGCGGTGGTGACCGAGCCGGTGCCAGGCCCCAGCTCGACCACCACCGGCTCGCCCACCCCGGGCACCACAGCGGCCATCTGGGCCGCCAGGTGCGAGGAGCTCGGCGCCACGGCGCCCATTGTGGCCGGATTGCGCAGTGCGGCGGCGAGGAAGGGGACGAGGTGTCGCGGTACCAGCGGCATGCGGAAAGCCTGCCCGCCCGGGGCGGCAAGTGTGAAATCGATCTTGCGATCACCGCCCCCGAGACTGGCGGCTGCGCTGCTCAGCAGTCGCGAAGCTCCGGTGTCTGGTTCAGCACCTGGTCCCGGGCGGAGACAAACCGTCGGTAGGCCTCGCCGGTCACCGCCTCAGGGCGAAACGCCGCCACCCGGTGGCAGTTCTGGAAGGCCAGCTGCACGCCGAAGTGGCGTTGCAAGGAGCTCCGGATGGCGTCGCTGGCCAGCGCCCGTAGCAGCTGCCCCCGAGCTGCCTCGTCCGGCGGCGGAATCGCGTGATCGGCGAACTCCGAGCCGGCGTTGACCGCAAGGTCGCCGACAACCTGCGAAATCACCTGCCAGGCGTAGGGCAATGAATCCCGTACGACGGTCACAAACGCCGCATCATCGAGCTCACCGTGCTGCGCTGCTTCGATCATCGTGGTTGGCACGTCCAGTGACATCGGTCCTCCTCGATCGGTGATTCACGAGCAAACAGCAGGCAAGAAGTCGGGGTCCACTTGCTCGGCGAGGTCCCGACCCGCCGACTGGTTCGCCCAGGCCCTGGCATTGCGCAGGTGAAAGTGCACGGTGTCGCGGTGATATGCCGTCCAGTCGCGCTGTACTCCGTCAAGCTCGGCGAGCACGGCGTCCAACGCGTGGCGCACTTCAGGCTCCAACGCATTGAACGACGGAACACGGCCCTGTTCGGCGGCCCGCACCCAGGCTGATTGACCCACCGTCGCCAGCAGGGCGGTACCCAGTTCGAAACGCAGCCAGGCGGTGTCACCCTCGGCTGCCGCTTTGTTGCCGACCACTCGCAGCCGCACCCCGTGTCCGTCGACGTGCTGCCGGAGCTGCCAGTACACCCGGACCCCGCGCCGGGTCGGCTCGCTGACGAGGACCACAAGGTCAAAACGGGTGAACAGTCCGGATGCCAACACATCGGCGCCCGCGGTCATGTCGACCACCACGTACTCGCCGGACCCGTCCATCAGATGATTGAGATACAGCTCCAGTGCGCCGGTCTTGGAGTGGTAGCAGCTCACCCCGATGTCCTCGGGCTCGAACTCCCCGGTGACCATCAGCTGTGCACCACCGACGGGACGGGCAAAGCGGCGGTGCAGCTCCTCGTCCGGGTCCAAACGGAGCATTCGGGAACCTCGGCCGGGCGGTGTTGTCTTGATCATCGAATCGGCCGACGTGATCCGAGGGTTGTTGCCGCGCAGGTGCTCCTTGATCCACGGCAGCTGCGCGCCCAACGGGGGGACCTGCTCATTCTCCAAGCCCAGCGCCTCACCGAGGTGCTGGTTGATGTCGGCGTCAACGGCCAGCACGGGCCGGCCGAGCTCGGCAAGGTGGCGGGTGAACAGGGCCGACAACGTCGTCTTACCGCTGCCACCCTTGCCGACGAAAGCAATGCGCACTGTGCTCCGATCTCCTTCCAACGTGGTTGACCAGATCGTAAACGATAGTCGTTACCACTAAAGGGTGGCGCAGTGTCTCACCGCGGTGGCACGGAGTGCACAGCGGTGCGCCGCTGCGTCAGGGGATGGATTCGACGCTGTACCGTGTTGTACTGGCTGAACGGCCTGCACGATGAGGGCCGACCGAGCCGAAGCGAGGTGGCAGCAAGTGACCGCCGACCTGTACCGAATCGACGCGGAGCCATCGGCTCCGACGGGCACGGTACTGGTACACGCCCTGACCGGATTCGTCGACGCCGGTCAAGCCGGGCAGGTGGCAGTGGCACATCTGCTGGCGAATCTGGAGCACCGTGTCCTCGCCACATTCGACGTCGACCAACTGCTGGACTACCGCACTCGCCGACCGACGATGGTCTTCGACGGGGACCGCTGGGACAGCTATGAGCGGCCGGAGTTGGTACTGCATGAGGTGCGGGACAGCGAAGGCACCACGTTCTTGCTACTTGCTGGCCCGGAGCCGGATCTACAGTGGGAGCGGTTCACCGACGCGGTCCGCGAGCTGGTCGAACGCTTCGGTGTAGGCCTGACCGTTGGCCTGGGTGCAGTGCCGATGGCCGTCCCGCACACCCGGCCAGTGACGGTCACTGCGCACGCCACGCGCCGGGAGTTGATCTCCGACTACGAACCGTGGTTCGGCGCCATGGAGATCCCCGGCCACGCCGGTGCGCTGATGGAGCTGAAGCTGGGCCAAACCGGGCACGACGCGATGGGCTTCGTCGTGCACGTGCCGCACTACCTGGCCCGCATCGAGTACCCCGAGTCCGCCCGCGGACTGTTGGAGCATCTGGCCCGCAGCAGCGGGCTGAACCTGCCTGTGGAGGCGCTGCGCCCAGCGGCACTGCGGGTTCTGGCCGAGGTGGACAAACAGGTCGCCGGTTCCCAGGAAAGCATGTCGGTGGTAGCTGGCCTGGAGGCGCGGTTCGACGCCATTATCGGTGGATCTGATCAACGTCCGCTGCTGTCCAGCGATGCCGGACCCTTGCCCACTGGCGACGACATCGCCGCGGAACTCGAGCAGTTCCTCGCCGAACAAGATGGTGGCAGCGCCCAGAGCTAGCCCGACCACACCCTGGCCACCCCCACGGTGGCCGACGTGGCCTGGGCGCGCCCAGCTTGCGCGGCGGGCGCCCGACGGGCGAAGTCCAGCACGTTGCGGCCGATCGCGCGTTGTGCGTCGGCGTCCAGTGTAACGAGTGTGACCCGGGCCCGCTTGCGCAACGCGGCTACATGCGCAGCCGCACCGATCGCCGGCCGGAAACCGCGGCTGACTGGGGCGAGCACCACGACGCGCTCGTACCCTGCCGCCAGATCGGCATTGGTCGCCGAACGCACACCTCCATCGATCCAGCGCCGCCCGCCGATGGTGGTCGGTGGCCACACCCCCGGCACGGAGCAGCTGGCCGCAACAGCATCGACCAGGCTCACTGCGGTGCCCCCCACCTCGCTGCCCTGACCGAAGGCGGCGAACTCGCCCGATTCGGCATCGACAGCTGTGACCAGCAGGGCCTGGGCTGGCCACGTACGTGCTTGCAGCCGGGACGCGATAACCCCACGGCGCTCGGCTTCCGGAACCGTCGCGGTCGCCAGCGCCATCCTGCCGACTCGTACTCCGACCTGTTCCGAGCCCCGAGAACGGGCAACGGCCCAGCCCCACCGCACAATCGTCCCGATCCCCATTCGGACCGGTGGTTCAAGGGCCAGCGGAAGGAGCTGACTGGCGTAGAGCTCCTCGAGATCGTCACCCGAGGTGATCAGTGCACCCACCACCGATCCGGCTGACGTGCCGATCACGAGGTCGGCGTCGCGCAGATCTACTCCATGTTCAGCCAACCCGGCGAGCATCCCTAACTCCCACGCGATGCCAGTGATCCCACCGCTGCCGAGCACCAGCGCGCGCTCCGGCATCCTGGCCTCCTCCCGCAATGCAGCAAGCTGAGATCAGTATGAGCGTCGGCGATTGCGCATCACCGGCATGCCGAGGTGACTCATACCGACATTCGCCGCCTCGCCTGGGACCGGTTCAACGCCCCAGATCTGAGCCGCCCACTCCGACCTGGTGCGCAGATCTTCAGCTGCAGCCGCTGGTAGAACCGCAACCTTCACAGACATAGCAGGATCCGGCAGGCCGCATCTTGGTCCCGCAGGTCATACACAGCGGTGCGTCCGCGGCCTTGCCCATCTGAAGTTCCAGCAACTCGGTGGAGCTACCGACGTACACCGGCGCCGGGCGGGCCTGCACCGCCGGGATCGGGGCGGTGGAGTCCACCGACGTACGTAGCGACTCCACGTCGACACCGCCGTCCGTCCCGGTGCCGTAGCTAGCGGACACTTGCTCAGTGCGCTCCTGTGCGGTCAGGATGCCCAGTTGGTCGCGCTTGTCCTTAGGTAGGTAGTCCAGCGCGATTCGACGGAACAGATAGTCCACGACGCTGCTGGCCATCCGAACGTCTGGGTCATCGGTCATCCCCGCAGGCTCGAAACGCATGTTCACGAACTTCGAGACGTAGGTCTCCAGCGGCACCCCGTACTGCAGCGCTATTGAGATCGCCATCGAGAAGGCATCCATCACACCGGCCAGCGTGGAACCCTGCTTGGACATCTTCACAAAGATCTCGCCGAGACCGTCATCTGGGTAAGACCCCGCTGTGAGGTAGCCCTCGGCACCACCGACGGTGAACGAAACGGTTTCGCTGGGCCGCTTTTTAGGCAGCCGCTTGCGCACCGGCCTGATCTCGGCTACCATCTTCTCCGCCGCGGTGGTCCCAGTCTTGCCGGTGGACAGTGGCTGGCCGACCTTGCAGTTGTCCCGGTAAATCGCCAGCGCCTTGAGCCCCATCTTCCAGGATTGGAGATAGATTTCCTCCACGTCGGTGACGGTGGCCTTCTCGGGCATGTTGACCGTCTTGCTGATAGCTCCCGAGATAAACGGTTGGGTCGCCGCCATCATCCGGACATGCCCCATCGGAGCAATGGCCCTCTCCCCCATCGCGCAGTCGAAGACCTCATAATGCTCGGTACGCAGCCCAGGAGCATCGATCACGTGGCCATGCTCAGCGATGTACTCGACGATCGCCTCGCTTTGCTCCTTCTGATAACCCAGCGCAGCGAGCGCCTTCGGGACCGTCTGGTTGACTATCTGCATGGACCCACCACCGACCAGTTTCTTGAATTTCACCAGCGAGAAGTCCGGTTCGATTCCGGTCGTATCACAATCCATCATGAACCCGATGGTTCCAGTAGGCGCGATGACACTGGCCTGAGCGTTGCGCCAACCATTCTTTTCACCGATCCGAATGCCGTCTTGCCACGCCTTCGTGGCAGCCTTCTGCACGGTTCGGTCGTTGTGATGGTAGTTACGGATCAAATCGTTGGCCGCAACGTGCTTGCGCATCACCCGCTGATGCGGTTCGGCGTTGCGCGCATAGCCGTCGTAGGGCCCGACGACTCCGGCAAGCTCCGCGGAGCGCTGGTAGGCCGTGGCGGTCATCAGTGAGGTGATCGCCGCGGCCAGTGCCCGCCCGCCCTCCGAGTCATAAGCGTGTCCGGTGGCCATCAACAACGCTCCAAGATTGGCATAGCCGATGCCAAGCTGCCGGAACGCCCTGGTGGTTTCTCCAATCGCCTCAGTGGGGAAATCCGCGAAGCAGATTGAGATGTCCATCGCAGTGATGACGAACTCCACCGTCCTGGAAAATAGTTCCGCATCGAACGTGAGGTCCTCGCGGAGGAACTTCATCAGGTTGATCGACGCAAGGTTGCAGCTGGAGTTGTCGAGGTGGAGGTACTCTGAACACGGATTAGAAGCGGTGATCCGCCCAGATTCCGGGCAGGTGTGCCACTCGTTGATCGTGTCATCATACTGCAGGCCGGGGTCGGCACATTCCCAGGCAGCCTGGGTGATATCCCGGAAGAGCTCTTTGGCCCTTACGGTCTCGATGACCTCACCGGTCATTCGGGCGCGTAGCCCGAACTTGCCGTCGGTCTCCACAGCACGCATGAATTCATCGGAAACGCGGACCGAGTTGTTCGCATTCTGATACTGGACCGAGGTGATGTCCTTGCCACCGAGGTCCATATCATATCCGGCGTCGCGGAGTACCCGGATCTTGCGCTCCTCGGCTGCCTTAGTCTGTACGAACTCTCCGATATCTGGATGGTCGACATCGAGCACGACCATCTTCGCGGCGCGCCGGGTGGCGCCGCCCGATTTGATGGTGCCCGCCGAGGCGTCCGCTCCGCGCATGAAGCTCACCGGACCGGATGCCGTGCCGCCAGAGGACAGCAATTCCTTCGACGAGCGGATACGAGAAAGGTTCAGGCCGGCGCCAGAACCACCCTTGAAGATCAGTCCCTCTTCTCGGTACCAGTTGAGGATCGAATCCATGGTGTCGTCGACAGAAAGGATGAAACAGGCGCTCACCTGATTAGGGGAAGCAGTGCCGACGTTGAACCAGACCGGCGAGTTGAAGCTGAACACCTGGTGCAGCAGCATCCAGGTCAGCTCGTCGGAGAAGATCTCCTTGTCGGTCTCGGTGGCGAAGTACCCGTGCTGCACACCGGCGGCGGTGTAGGTCCGCACCACACGATCGATCAGCTGCCGTAGGCTCGACTCGCGCTGCTCGCTGCCAACAGCACCGCGGAAATACTTGCTGGTCACGATATTCACCGCGTTGATCGACCAGAAATCGGGGAACTCCACACCACGCTGTTCGAAGTTGACCGTGCCGTCCCGCCAGTTGGTCATCACGACGTCCCGGCGCTGCCACGTCACCTCGTCGTAGGGGTGGCGCGCCTCGGTGGTGTAGACCCGCTCCATCCGCAGCGCACGCTTGGGCGGCGCAGCCGGTGCAGCTCCGTTCCCGACGGTCTCGGTCATACTTCATCCCTCTCTATCGCGATGTCCATACTTCCTGCGTGCTTCGTCATGTCGCCTGCTCTTGAGGTGTTGCCGCTGGTGGGAGGAACCTCCCGCAGGTTTCGAATCTCCTTTTCGAAGTCATCGATCGAGGAGAAGGACCGGTACACGCTGGCAAAGCGCAGGTAGGCCACCTCGTCGAGGTCCCGCAGCGGACTGAGGATGGCCAACCCGACCTCCTGGCTGGGCACCTCGGCGCTGCCTGACGAGCGGATCACCTCCTCCACTCGGTGCGCCAGCTGCTGCAGCGCGTCCTCGTCCACCGGCCGTCCCTGGCATGCCCTGCGCACTCCGCAGACGACCTTGTCCCGGCTGAACGGCTCGGTGACGCCCGAGCGCTTCACCACCGCAAGGACCGCCTCCTCCACGGTCGTGAATCGGCGACCACACTCAGAGCAGGACCGGCGCCGTCGGGTCGCCTGCCCGTCCTCGACCTCGCGAGAGTCGACGACGCGCGAGTCGGAGTGTCGGCAAAACGGACAGCGCATGTACCCCCCTCTCCGACCCAAGCTGTGGGTAAACTACAGCCCTGTAACTACTATATGTGGGGGCAGACCGTAAGTCGAGCCGCCACGACGCACGCGGTCTACCGCGACCGTAGGCGTGACGCTCTCATGGCGTACGCGAGCGGTGACCACGGGGCCAGCGGCCAAGCAGAGCCCCGGCGAAGTCGACAGCACCCGGCCTAATCCTCGTCGGGCACCTGCAACTGCTGACCGGGCTGAATGGCCGAGTCCTCCATGCCGTTCAGTTGCCGAATCCGCTCCACCACCGCACGCTGGTCGGACTTCGGCGCTACCCGTTGCGCAACATCCCACACGGTCTCGCCGGCGCCGACCCGGGTCAGTGTGGTCTCTGCCGGAACCCCGGGACTGGCGGCCTGGCCCATCCAACCCACCCCGCCGACCACAGCTAGCGTTACTGCGGCGGCGGCCGCCAGACGCACCGCCCTGGTCAACCTTGGCGCTCGGATGCGTGCCTCCGGGGCCCCGCATCCCAACGGGACCAGCAACCGCCGACGCACCAGAGGCCGTCGTGCCGGAGGAGCGAGAGGAAGCACGGGGGGCGGAGGTGCCGGGAGCGACCTGGTGGGTGTCGTTTCGCACGGCGGCTTGACGCCCGCCGGTCCACTTACCGCCGGCCCGAGCTCTGAATCGCGCGCCGCGGGCCGGTTGCTCAACTGCGCTGGTGCGGTCATCAAGACTCCTATGCCTAGTAGCGTCTGCCTAGTAGCGTCTGCCTAGTAGCGTCGAACACGGGTTCGATCGAACTGCTGTGCGGTGTCTATCACGACGGTCCGACAGAATCGACGACTACGCGGCGTGTTGTTCGAACAGATGTTTGATCTCTACTGAGACGCTGGTTAACCTCGACTCGGAGAGCGGACCGACCCGGTCTGTGTTGCTGTGAGGAGGACCGGTGGGACGACAGCGGAGCGACGAACCGGAAGGCGCCGGTCCCGAAGCGCAGCTGCCCGGCGCGCACGATGGCGCGCAGGTACATGCCTTCCCTGACCTCGACGACAGCGCCGGTGAGGACGGCCTCACCCCACGGCAACGACGGGTCCTTGAGGTGATCCGGGACTGGGTGCAGCGGTGCGGCTACCCGCCGAGTGTGCGGGAGATCGGCGAGGCGGTGGGGCTCACGTCCACCTCGTCGGTCGCACACCAGCTGCGCGCGTTGGAGCGTAAGGGGTACTTACGCCGCGACCCCAATCGACCGCGCGCAGTCGGCGTCAGGCCCGCGGAAAGCGCACTCGACACCTCGGAGGTTTCGGGGGGCTCCAGCGCCCGTCCCACTCCCACTTTCGTGCCGGTGGTTGGTCGGATCGCTGCAGGCGGTCCGGTGCTCGCCGAGCAAGCCATCGAAGATGTCTTTCCATTACCGAAGGAGATCGTCGGCGAGGGTTCGCTGTTCCTGCTGAGAGTGGCAGGCGATTCCATGGTCGAGGCGGCGATCACCGACGGGGACTGGGTGGTTATCCGCCAGCAGCCCACCGCCGAGAACGGGGACATCGTCGCTGCCATGATCGACGGCGAGGCGACCGTGAAGACGTTCAAGCGCCGTGACGGGCATGTCTGGCTGCTCCCGCACAACCCTGCCTACGAGCCGATCCCCGGGGACGAAGCGACCGTGCTCGGCCGGGTGGTGGCGGTGCTCAGGCGGCTGTGAGGCGGCGGCCGGCAGCTCACATCTACCGGTCGGCGTCCCCGCCGTCTACGTAACCGACGGATCAGGCGTCAACCAGGTACCCGGCCAACGCGCCGGCGAGGTCGGGCCGTACCCGGGCACGCAGCCGGGTGCCGGCCTCGGTGTGAGCGGTGTCCAGTACCTCTCCCTCGGCGTGCACTCGGGCGACCAAGGAACCTTGGGCCCAGGGCAGCAGTGCGTCGACCTCAACATCGGTTCGGGGCAACGCACCGGTGATCCGCCCGACCATGCCGGTGATGCCGGCGCCCGTGTGCGCAGAGACGAACGACGCGTCCGGCAGCAGGTGACGCAGCCGCGACAGCACAAACTGATCGGCGTCATCGATCTTGTTCACGACCAGCAACTCCGGTGACATCGGCACATCGCGGCCCTCGGTGATCTCGGTGAGCACCTCACGGACCGCTTCCACCTGCCGTTCGGGCATCGGGTCGGACCCGTCCACGACATGCAACAGCAGGTCGGCGTCGGCCGTTTCCTCCAACGTGGAGCGAAACGCCTCCACCAACTGATGCGGCAGGTGGCGGACGAAACCGACGGTGTCCGTGAGCGTGTAGTCGCGTCCGTCTGGAGTGACAGCCCGGCGTGTGGTCGGGTCCAAGGTCGCGAACAGGGCATCCTGTACCAGCACCTCGGCGCCGGTGATCGCGTTGAGCAAGCTGGACTTGCCCGCGTTGGTGTATCCGACGATGGCCACGTTGGGCACCTCGTTGGCGCGCCTGCGGCTTCGCTTGGTGTCGCGAACCGTACGCATCGCGGCGATCTCGCGGCGCAGTTTGGCGAGCCGGCGGTGAATGCGCCGCCGGTCGGTCTCCAGCTTGGTCTCACCCGGTCCACGCGTGCCGACTCCGCCGCTGGCTCCACCGCCAGCACCACCGGCCTGCCGAGACAGCGACTCACCCCAGCCGCGCAGCCGCGGCAAGAAATAGCTCAGCTGGGCCAGCTCGACTTGTGCCTTGCCTTCCCGGGAACTGGCGTGCTGGGCGAAGATGTCGAGGATCAGCGCAGTCCGGTCGATGACCTTCACCTTGAGCTTGGCCTCCAACTGCCGCAGCTGGCCGTGAGTGAGTTCGCCGTCGCAGATCACCGTGTCGGCAGCGGTGCGCAAGACGATCTCGCGCAGCTCCATGACCTTGCCGGAGCCGACGTAGGTTGCCGGATCGGGGCGTTGGCGGCGCTGGATGAGGCCATCGAGCACCTGCGATCCAGCAGTGTCGGCAAGTCGGGCCAGCTCGACCAACGACGCGTCGGCCTCGGCCGCAGAGCCTTCGGTCCACACCCCGACGAGGACCACGCGTTCCAAGCGCAGCTGCCGGTACTCGACCTCGGTGACATCAGCGAGTTCGGTGGACAGGCCTGCCACGCGGCGCAACGCGGAGCGGTCCTCAATGTCCAGCTCACCTCGGGAGGCAGGGCCGGGATCATGTGGCGGGAAGATCGGTAAGGTTGTCATACGCCTCTCATCGTGACACGTCGGGTGAAGCACGCCCACCCGAATTCGGATGCCTTGCAGTCTGGGTCCAGGCTGCGCTGAAGGACAGTGGGGCAGTCAGTGCGCCAACCACCAGTCGAGAGTCAGCCGGCCTTGGGCGACAAGCACCGCGGGACCAGTCAGTGTGCTGCCATCCTCGAATATCGCTACATGAACTAGTCCGCCGGGAATCTGCACGTCAGCCTCGCCAGCATCCCGACCCTGGGCATCCAGCGCAGCGGCAAGCGCAGCCACTGTTCCGGTGCCACAGGAGCGCGTCTCCCCCACTCCGCGCTCGTGCACTCGCATCCGCAGATGCCCAGCGCACAGCACGTTAACAAATTCAACGTTGACGCCGTGCGGAAAGATTCCGGGGTCGTGCCCCGGCGGCACGGTCAGGTCGAGCTGCTCCACCGGAACCTCGGTCAAGCAGGCCAGATGTGGGTTACCGACGTCCACCGCGAGTCCGTTGAATGCCGCGCCCTCAACGGTCACCGTGGAGATGCCGGTGCGCCGCACCCGCCCCATCTCGACGGCCACTGAGCCATCGTCGTTGCGCCGTACCGTGCACGGACCGGACCTGCTGCCGATCCGGAACTCGGGGCCGGTGACCAATCCGGTATCAGTCAAGTAGCGCACCAATACCCGCACTCCGTTGCCGCAGAGCTCAGCGACGGAGCCGTCGGCATTGCGGTAGTCCATGAACCAGTCGTCAGGTGAGGTGTTCGGTGGCGCGTCGGGCACCAGCGCACCTGGCACCACCCGCAGTACCCCGTCGGCACCCAGCCCCCGGTGTCGGTCGCAGAGTGCGGCCACCCTCGACGGTGTCAGGTCCAACGCACCGGCGGGGTCGGGCAGCAGGACGAAGTCGTTCTCCGTCCCGTGTCCCTTGAGGAAGTCGATGCCCTGCTCCATCGTCGCCGAGCCTATCCGTCCACCGTCGCTGCGAGCGCGGCGTCGAGCAGGCCGGGACGGTCGGAGTTCAGCCACCTGATCCGACCATCCCGGAGAAACCAGCTGCGCTGCCTGCGGACGAAGCGCCGCGTTGCCCGCGCGGTCGGTTCAGCGGCACAGCATGGATCGACGCCCGCATCCAGTGCAGCGAGCACCTGGTGGTAGCCCAGTGCTCGCGCTGCCGTCCGGCCTTCCCGCAGACCCAGTGGCAGCAGCTGGCGGACCTCCTCGATCAAGCCCTCGGCGAACATCCGAGCCACGCGAGCGTCAACCCGCATGTCCAGCGCCGCGGGATCGGTGTCCAGGCCGACGAACACTGCGCCGTAGCGCGCTGGGCCGGGCTGTGGCAGTGCCGCTGAGAACGGACGACCGGTGAGCTGGATGACCTCCAGTGCCCGCACCAGCCGGCGTCCGTTGCTCGGCAGGATGCGGCCGGCCGCCACCGGGTCGAGTCGATACAGCCGATGGTGCAAGGTCGGCGCTCCGTGCTCGGCCAGTTCGGCCTCAAGCCCGGCCCGCAGCTCGGGATCGGTGCCAGGAAAGTCCAGGTCGTCTAGCACCGCCCGGATATAGAGCCCAGAACCCCCGGTGAGCACCGGCACCCGGCTCGCGGCAAGCAACTCCTCCATGATTCGGCGCGCCTCACGCTGGTAGGCAGCCACTGAGGCGCTCTCGGTGACGTCGAGGATGTCGAGCAGGTGGTGGCGAACCCCGCCTCGCTGTGTGGGTAACAGCTTTGCGGTGCCGATGTCCATGCCTCGATAAAGCTGCATCGCATCGGCGTTGAGCACGTCGCCATCCAGACGTTGAGCCAGCTTGACCGCGAGCTCGGACTTGCCGGTGGCGGTCGGGCCCACTACCGCGACCGCGCGCGGCCTCACGACGCGCGCTCCCATGCCACGTCCGGCGCCAGGGTCGGTGGATGTGGTACCACCGCCACGCGTACGATCATCAGTGCAGGTTAGTGCTCACTTCGCCCTGCTCCTCCGCCCGTGCACCTGAACTGCTTCAATGCGGCCGTGGCCGGTCGTTTCGCAGACTTCCGGTCGAAGCGCACAGCCTGCAGTCGGGGCGCCCGCAGGACCCGGCGGTGAGCACGAGGTCGAGGAAGGCCGGCATGACCGAGCACAACCACACCGAGAACACGTCCACCGAGCTCCCCCCCGCTGCCACCAAGCCGCCGAGCTCGGAAAACGGCAACGCCGGACCCCCGGCCGCCGGACCGCGACCTTCGGTCTCGCGGGCCTGCCGGGACCCGCAACGCTGGGGACGGATAGCCGCCGACGGGACGGTGTACTCCCACACCGCGAGTGGTGAGCGGATGGTCGGTTCGTGGCAAGCCGGGACAGCCGAGGAGGGGCTCGCGCATTTCGCCCGCCGATTTGATGATCTGCTCACCGAAGCCGAGCTGCTGGAGTCCCGGCTGAGCTCCGGAGTAGGGGACCCCAAGCAGGCACTGTCCCGCATTCGAACCTTGCGCGACGAGCTCATCGAACCGACCGTCGTGGGCGACCTCGTCGGCCTCGCTGCCTTCCTGGATTACCTGCAGCGGCACGCTCAGGAGGTGCTCGCCGGCGCCAAGGCGGCCAGAGAGCAGGCCAGGGCGCAAGCAACCGCCCGCAAGGAAGCGCTGGCGGAGGAAGCCGAGCGAATCGGCACCGAGTCCACCCAGTGGAAGACCGCCGGCGATCGGCTGCGCACCATCCTGGACGAATGGAAGACGATCAAGGGCGTCGATCGTAAGAGCGACGAAGCGTTGTGGCGCCGTTTCTCCAAGGCCCGGGACGCTTTCGCGCGGCGCCGCGGGGCGCATTTCGCCGAGCTCGACCGGCAGCGTGTCGGAGCCCGGAATCGTAAGGAGGAACTGGTCGCCCAGGCCGAAGAGCTGGCTGAGTCCACCGACTGGGCGGCCACTGCGACTCGCTTCCGGAACCTGATGGCGGAGTGGAAAGCCGCTGGGCGCGCCCCGAAAGAAGCAGACGACGCCCTATGGCAGCGGTTTCGCGCTGCCCAGGAGCGATTCTTCAGCCGCCGCTCCGCCACCTTCCCCGCGCGAGGCTCGGAGTTCGAGCACAACGTAGCGCGCAAGGAGGAGCTGGTCGCTGCCGCAGAGCGGATCGACCTCACGGACATCGAGGCAGCCCGGGCGCAGCTACGAGGTATCCAGGAGCGCTGGGAGACCGTGGGCAAGGTCCCGCGGGAGCGGATCAGGCAGCTCGAATCCCGGCTGCGAGCCGTCGAGGAGCGGATCCGCTCGGCCGCCAACGCACACTGGCGACACACCGACCCGGAGGCTCAGGCCAGGGTGGCTCAGTTCCGGGAGCGGCTGGAGCAGTTCGAGGCGCAAGCGGCGAAGGCCCGTGCCGCCGGGGACGACAGCCGCGCCTCGGCGGCGCAGGCCCAGGCTGACCAGTGGCGGGAATGGCTGGCCACCGCCGAGCAGGCAGTCACCAGCCGGTGAACCGGCCGGCCCGGTTACCGGCGGGATAACGCGAGCAACAACCACTGCACGGCGAGCACCATCACAGCGACGACGGCCAACACCATCCCGATGCCTGGGCCCGGGCCGTCCGGGCCGTCTACGGTCTGCCGGGACCAGATCGCCCATACCCCATCCAGGGCACAGTAGGTGCAGCCCAGCGCACTGGCCCAGACCAGGCCCCAGCGCCGGGTGACGAGCGCCAGCGCTGACAGAACGACCCCGAAACCGAGCGCGACTGCACCGAACAGCCGCGGCAGCAGTCCGACCCGGTCACCCGGATTCGCAGTGCCGCGCAACACGTCCCAGCCGCTGGCGTCACCGACCCACGGCAGCGTGATGGCCAGCAGCAGCACCATGATCGCGCCAGCGAGCACGGCCGCGCGGGCACCAGGGTCCACATGGCGCAGCGCCGAGCGTTCCACGGCGTCGATCTCGGCCCGCAGCTCGGCGATGCCATCTGGATCGTCGGTCATATCGTCGCCTTCACACAGCTTCCGACATGGAGACTTATCGGGCTTACCCGGCACCTGATAACCCCGATAAGTCTCCATGTCGGGGACAGAATTATCTCGGGCGTCCGAACGACGGCCACCCGAGCGCCACGCCGGGCGTCGTGGGGCGGCGACCAGCTGCCCAAGCCTCGCCGGCAGTGGTCTGCCGGTGCCCTCGCAACGGTAGATCGGACACCAGGTAGTGCGGCGCCCCATAGGTGATTTCCGTGAGCACCACGTCCCCCGGCCGGACCTCGACCTCGCCTGGGTCGAAGTGCACCAGCCGCCCGTCTCTGGCCCGCCCGCTCATCCTTCGGGTCACCGCATCCTTGCGACCTTCGCCCTCGGAGACCAGCACCTCCATCTGGCTGCCTACCAGGACGCGGTTGAGCTCCCAGGAGATCTCGTCCTGTAACGCGACGAGCCGCTCGTAGCGGTCCTGAACGACCGCCTTGGGCACTTGGTCAGCCATGTCGGCAGCCGGCGTGCCCGGCCGCGGTGAGTACTGGAACGTGAACGCCTGGCTGAAGCGCGCCGCCCGCACCACGTCCAGGGTGGCCTGGAAATCAGCTTCGGTCTCGCCGGGAAAACCGACAATGATGTCGGTCGACAGCGCTGCATCGGGCATCGCCGCCCGCACCTGGTCGACAATCGCAAGGTAGCGCAACGCCCGGTAGGAGCGCCGCATCGCCCGCAGCACCGCGTCCGAACCGGACTGCAGCGGCATGTGCAGCTGGTGGCAAACGTTCCGGGTCTCGGCCATCGCCTCGATGACATCAGAAGTGAAGTCCCGCGGGTGCGGCGAGGTGAAGCGCACCCGTTCCAGGCCGTCGATCCGCCCGCAGGCACGCAGCAAGTCGCCGAAGGCGCGCCGGTCGCCGAATCCGACCCCATAGGCATTGACGTTCTGGCCGAGCAGGGTCACTTCGAGCACACCCTCGGCCACCAGGGCCTCAACCTCCGCGAGCACCTCACCGGGCCGGCGGTCGACCTCCTTGCCACGCAGCGCGGGCACGATGCAAAAGGTGCAGGTGTTGTTGCAGCCCACAGAGATCGACACCCACGCCGAGTGCGCCGAGTCCCGCTTCGCGGGTAGTGCGGAAGGGAAAACCTCCAGCGACTCTGCGATCTCGACTTGGGCAATCCCGTTGTGCCGGGCTCGATCCAGCAACACCGGTAGCGCACCGATGTTGTGGGTACCGAACACCACGTCGACCCAGGGCGCCCGGCGGGTGATCTCGCCGCGGTCCTTCTGCGCCAGGCAGCCACCGACGGCGATCTGCATCCCAGGATGCTCACTCTTGACCGGGCGTAGCTGACCGAGGTTGCCGTAGAGCCGGTTATCGGCGTTCTCGCGCACCGCGCAGGTGTTCAGCACGACCACGTCGGGGGTGTCATCCGGCTCAGCGAGGACGTATCCGGCCGCCTCAAGGAGCCCGGCCAACCGTTCGGAGTCGTGCACATTCATCTGGCAGCCGTAGGTGCGCACGCGGTAGCTGCGCGGGCGCTGCTCGATGCTGGCCGTCATCGATCGATCATTCCTCTGTGCCCTGTAGTTGTGGGCCCGTGCCGTGTCGGCCCGCGCTGGTATGGGTCCGGTATGGCCCGTCGAAAGGTTCGGGCCCCTCCAGGGTAGAGCCGGGCCCAAACCTGCCGTCGGGCTGCCCGGTCACCAACGGTGGCCGGGGATGTACCGCCATGGGCGATTCGTGACAAAGTTGCACTCTGCGTCCCGCACCCTGTCGGGTAGGGATAACTCAATGCTCCCGCACCCGGAGGACTGGATGAGTTCGCCCGCGACAGCCGACCCGCCGATGATCCGGATGTCGGGGGTGGACAAACATTTCGGATCTCTGCACGTGCTGCGCGACATCAATCTGGACGTTGCCCGGGGCGAGGTGGTCGTGGTGCTCGGACCATCCGGGTCCGGCAAGTCGACGTTGTGCCGCACGATCAACCGATTGGAACCGATCGACGGGGGCCGTATCGAGGTTGACGGGGCGCCGCTGCCTGCGGAGGGTCGGGCGCTGGCCCGGCTGCGAGCCGATGTCGGGATGGTCTTTCAGCAGTTCAACCTTTTTGCTCACAAGACCATCGCGGAGAACGTGCAGCTCGCTCCGGTGCGCGTACGCCGGATCAGTAAGCGGGAAGCGCACGAGGACGCGATGCGGTTGCTCGAGAGAGTCGGGATCACCGACCAAGCCGACAAATACCCGGCGCAGCTGTCCGGCGGCCAGCAGCAGCGGGCTGCGATCGCTCGCGCGCTGGCCATGCGGCCCAAGGTGATGCTTTTCGACGAGCCGACCTCGGCACTTGACCCAGAGATGGTCCAAGAGGTGCTCGACGTCATGACCTCGCTGGCCCGCGAAGGCATGACCATGCTTGTGATCACCCACGAAATGGGTTTCGCCCGCCGCGCCGCGCACCGGGTGGCGTTCATGTCCGACGGCGAGATCGTCGAGGACGCGGTGCCCGAGCAGTTCTTCACCACACCGCGCTCGGTTCGCGCCAAGAACTTTCTCGGCAAGATCCTGACGCATTGATACCCGACCATCGGCGTCGACCGATGCCTGCGTCAACCTACCGGATGGAGTAGCACATGAAGCTGCGCGACATGGCGGTCGGCCTGCTGGTCGGTAGCCTCGTACTGATCAGCTGCGGCCGGGAGACGTCCCCGGGAGCCAGCGGCACCGGGGTCCCGGTGCCCAGCGTGGCGCGGGATGTCACCGTCACCGGTTCGCCCACATTTGACCGGATGACCCAGCGCGGCACCGTCATCATCGGCGTCAAGAACGACCAGCCCGGGCTGGGCTACCTCAACCCGACGACCAACAGGTACGAGGGCTTCGACATCGAGATTGCCCGGCTCATCGCGGCCAAACTCGGGTTCGATCCAGAAACCAAGATCGAATATAAGGCGATCCCATCCGCGGCCCGCGAGCAGGCGATCATCACAGGGCAGGTCGACTACTACGTCGGCACCTATACGATCAATGACGCCCGCAAGGAGCAGATCTCCTTCGCCGGCCCCTATTTCGTCGCCGGCCAGGACCTGCTGGTCAAATCCGATGACAATTCAATCACCGGACCCGACACGCTCGCGGGCAAGCGGGTGTGCTCGGCCACCGGATCGACCCCCATCCGCCGGATCCGCGAGCAAGGTCTCACCGACCAGGTCATCGAGTTTCAGAACTACTCCCAGTGCGTGGACCAATTACTCGCCGGCCAGGTCGATGCCGTGACCACCGACGACGCGATCCTTCAGGGCTACGCGGGACAGGATCCTGAGCGTCTCAAGGTGGTGGGTGAGCCGTTCTCCCAGGAACCCTACGGGGTGGGCATGCTGCGTGCAGACGATGCCTTGCGCTCCAAAGTCAATGACATCCTCGAAACTGCGACCAAAGACGGCACCTGGCAGCAGATCTACGGCGGGACGCTCGGCGAGTCCGGTTCGGACGCGACGCCCCCAGCTGTCAATCGGTACTGATCGTTATCCCATGGGGAGCAGCGTCGAGAGGAACACTGCGTGATCGAACTGCTCGTCGACAACCGCGACCTGTTCATCACCGGATTCCAGAACACGATACTGCTGTTCATCTTCGCGGGTATCGGTGCGCTTGCGCTGGGGACGCTGCTGGCGGGAATGCGCGTCAGTCCGGTGCCGGTGCTGCGCTTGCTGGGCGCCGGATATGTCACGATCTTTCGAAACACGCCACTGACGCTGGTCTTCTTCTTTTTCGCGTTCGCTTACCCTCGTCTGGAGCTCGTGGACGTCTCCTTTTTCACCAGGGCCGTTCTCGCCTTGATCGCCTACACCGCAGCATTCGTGTGCGAGGTCGTACGATCCGGCATCAATACCGTTGACGTGGGGCAGTCCGAGGCATCGCGGGCGCTGGGTTTCACGTTCACCCAGACTCTGATCGCAATCGTCGTCCCGCAGGCCATTAGGTCCGTGGTGCCGCCGATGACCAGCGTGCTCATTGCGTTGCTCAAGAACACGACGATCGCAGCAGGCTTCGCGGTGGCCGAGGCAGGCCAGATCACTCCAGCGCTGTCCGAGCGTGGCGCGCCACTGCTCATCGGCATGCTGTGGGTAGCGATCGGTTTCGCAATCCTGATCATTCCGCTCACCGCCACGCAGCGAACCCTGGAGAAGCGGTGGAGCGTGGCCCGATGAGTTCGGTGCTCTACGACGTGCCCGGGCCCAGGGCTCAGGCCCGGAACAAGGTGTTCGGCGTGCTGGCCGCCTTCGGCGTTATTGCGCTGGTCGGCTTCGTTGCTTACCGGTTCTGGGTGACTGGCCAGTTCGAGGCCACCAAATGGGAGTGGCTGCTCTACGAAAATCTCCAGTTGCGACTGCTCGACGCCCTCGGCGCCACCCTGCGAGCCTTTGTCGTCGGAGCGGGGCTTGCCCTTGTATTCGGCTTGCTGTTCGCGCTCGCCCGGCTGTCTGAACACGCGTGGTTGCGTTCGCCGGCCTTCGCAATCGTTGAGTTCTTCCGGGCGATCCCGCTCGTCATCATGATCTTCTTTTTGTACTACGCGGCGCCGCAGGCCGGACTTCAGCTGGGTGTTTTCTGGTCTCTCGTCGTAGGCCTGACGCTCTACAACGGCTCGGTGCTCGCGGAGGTGTTTCGGGCTGGCGTGCTGTCAGTGCCGCGCGGTCAGCGCGAGGCGGCGAATGCCTTGGGGCTGCGCCGCAACCAGGTGATGCGGGCAGTGCTGTTGCCCCAAGCAGTGCGGGCCATGCTGCCGACGATCGTGAGTCAGCTGGTGGTCCTGCTGAAGGACACCGCGCTGGGTTTCCTCATCACCTACCAGGAACTCCTTTTCCAGGCCCGTTACCTCGGCAGTCTCGCCGAGTTCGAACGCCCGATCATCCCCACGGCACTCGTGATAGGTGCCGTGTACATCACGCTGTGCATAGCGTTGTCATCGTTGGCCAGCTACTTGGAACGCCGCAACGGACGCCGCCGGCGCAACGGTCAGCTGCCGACTCCGGACCGGCGCGGCGTCACTGCGGGCCTCAACGCCTAGAGTCGTCGCGGTGCGCAGGCAACTGATGACCCAGGGTTCGGTGGGCGATGCCTGACCCTGACCCGTGGCGTGCGGCGCCGGAACTTCCGGCCGGGCCGAGACCGTCCCCCGGCGGCCGGCCCCGGACGATGCTGCCTGCCCTGCGACGGCGCCGATGGCGGCGACCGCGCCGAATAGGCTGTCTGCTGGCGCTGCTCCTGTTGCTCGGAGTCGCAGCGCTGTGGGTGCTGGATCGGGTCGTCGACGTGTTCCGCGATCACCCAGTCCCAGTGCCCGGTAGCCCGTTCGACACCGTTGCCCCCCAACGCCCGGCGAGTAGCGGATCGCCGACCCTCGACCGGATCACTCAGCGGGGGAAACTCATCGTGGCGATCCAAGAAGCACCAGGACTGGCGCAGCGCTCGCCAGGATCGGGTGACTACACCGGCTTTGACATCGCCCTGCTCGGCCTCATTGCGCGTGAGCTAGGAGTGGACCCCGCCGCCACCACCTTCAAGCCTTTGACCGCTGGCAGCCGGGAGGCGGCCGTCAGCCGCGGAGAGGCCGACCTCGTGCTCGGCGGTTACGAGATCACCCCACAACGACGCGATGAGGTGGGCGTCGCGGGTCCCTACCTGACGCGCCCGCTGCGGCTTGCCGTGCCCGCGAGCAGCCCAGTGACTGGCCAGGATTCTCTCGGTCCCGGGGAGGTATGCGTGCAAGCCGCCTCTCCGGCCGCTGCAGCGCTGGTGGCCCGTGGCGTGGGGCTGCAGACCCGGCCGACTTTGGAGTCCTGCGTGAATCTGCTTAAAGGTCGCGTCGCGGCGATCGCTGGTGACCAGGCCGCGGTGGCGGCGGTGTTGGCGAAGGCACCCGGCACGCTGCGAATGGTCGGTGAGCCACTGGGCACCACCGAGTACGGCATCGGCTTGCCGCCGGGCGACCCGCAGCTGCGCAAGCGGATCACCGTAGTGTTGCGGCACGCAATCGACGACGGTACCTGGGGCCGTCTCTACGCCGAGTACCTCGGTACTCCGGTGCCCAGTCCCCCAGCGCTGCGCTGATCTACCCTCGGTTGCGGCGCAGCAGCCGAGCGAGCGGGTCGAAGCGGATGTCGGCGACCCGCTCCTTCATCGGGATCAAGGCATTGTCCGTGATTTTGATGTGCTCCGGGCATACCTCGGTGCAGCACTTGGTGATGTTGCACAAACCAAGGCCGTGTTCGTCCTGCGCGGCTTTCTTACGATCCACGCCCTCCTCGTCAGCGGCATCCAGCGGATGCATGTCCAATTCGGCGATCCGCATGAGGAAACGTGGCCCGGAGAAATTCTCCTTGTTCTCCTCGTGGTCGCGGATCACGTGGCAGGTGTTCTGACACAGGAAGCACTCGATGCACTTGCGGAACTCCTGTGAACGTTCCACGTCCATTTGCTGCATCCGGTACTCGCCCGGCTGCACGCCTTTGGGCGGCATGAAGGCGCGAATCTCGCGTGCCTTCTGATAGTTGTACGAGACGTCGTTGACGAGATCACGAATAACCGGGAACGTCCGCATCGGTGTGACCGTTACCGGCTGCTGTGGAGGCAACGTGGACATCCGAGTCATGCACAGCAGGCGCGGTCGGCCGTTGATCTCGGCGCTGCATGATCCGCACTTGCCTGCTTTACAGTTCCACCGCACCGCGAGGTCGGGGGCCTGGGTGGCCTGCAGGCGATGGATCACATCAAGGACCACCTCGCCCTCGTTGACCTCCACGTCGAAGTCGACCAAGCCCCCGCCGTCGGTGTCGCCCCGCCACACCTGAAAGCGTTGCTGGTAACCCATGTCAGTTCGCCCCTCCCGGGAGCTCCTCGGCGGTGAAATACTTCTTCAGCTCGTCGAGCTCGAACAGCTCGACTAAGTCCGCGCGCATCGGGTCCTGCTCCGTGCGGTCGACGCGAATGCGGTGCTCTGCGCTGTCGGCATGCTGCGTGCACTCCAGCACCACATGTCGCCATTCGGGGTCCATCACCGGGTAATCGTCCCGGGTGTGCCCACCCCGGCTTTCGGTGCGCTCCAGGGCAGCGCGGGCGACACATTCGCTCACCGTAAGCATGTTGCGCAGGTCCAGTGCGAGGTGCCAGCCAGGATTGAACTGCCGGTGCCCTTCTACCACGATGTGCTGGGCTCGCTGGCGCAGCTCGTCGAGTTTCTTGAGCGCGAGTTCTATCTCGTCGGCTCGGCGGATGATGCCAACGAGGTCGTTCATGGTCTGTTGCAGCTCCTGATGCACCTGATAGGGATTCTCGGCGCCGTCGCGGGGAGTACCCGCGCCGAAGGGGACAACCGCCCGCTGTGCTGCGGCGTCGACATCGGCCTCGCGGACTGATGGCCGGGACCCGCCCAGGGAATCCACGTAGGTCGCCGCACCGAGGCCGGCTCGGCGACCGAACACAAGGAGGTCGGACAGCGAGTTGCCGCCCAACCGGTTGGAGCCGTGCATCCCGCCGGCGACCTCGCCAGCCGCGAAGAGCCCCGGTACCGAGGCAGCCGCGGTATCCGGCTCTACCTCGATACCGCCCATCACGTAGTGGCAGGTGGGACCGACCTCCATGGGTTCGGCCGTGATATCGACGTCGGCCAGCTCCTTGAACTGGTGGTACATCGAGGGAAGCCGTTTCTTGATGAGTTCGGCGGGCATCCGGGTGGAGACGTCGAGGAACACACCACCGCGCGGTGACCCACGGTCGGCCTTGACCTCGGAGTTGATCGCACGCGCGACCTCATCCCGGGGCAGCAGCTCCGGCGGCCTGCGGTGGTGATCGGGGTCGTCGTACCAGCGGTCAGCCTCCTGCTCGGACGTTGCATACTGATCTTTGAAGACCTCCGGAACGTAGTCGAACATGAAGCGCTCACCCTCGGAGTTGCGCAGCACGCCGCCGTCACCGCGGACCGACTCGGTGACCAGGATTCCCTTGACACTGGGCGGCCACACCATTCCGGTGGGGTGAAACTGGACGAATTCCATGTTGATCAATGCGGCCCCCGCACGCAGCGCAAGCGCGTGCCCGTCGGCGGTGTACTCCCAGGAATTGCTGGTGACCTTGAACGACTTGCCGATGCCGCCGGTGGCCAGCACTACCGCAGGCGCATCGAATCGGACGAAACGACCGGTCTCACGCCAGTAACCAAATGCCCCGGACACGGCGTCACCGTCTTTGAGCAGGTCGGTGACCGTGCACTCGGCGAAGATCTTGAGGTTGACCTCAAAGTCACCGTGCTGGGCGAAGTCCTCCTGTTGCAACGACACGATCTTCTGCTGCAGCGTGCGGATCAGCTCCAGACCTGTTCGATCGCCCACGTGCGCCAACCGCGGGTACTCGTGCCCACCGAAGTTACGCTGGCTGATCTTGCCGTCCTTGGTGCGGTCGAACAGCGCGCCGTAGGTCTCCAGCTCCCATACCCGCTGCGGCGCTTCCTTCGCGTGCAACTCGGCCATCCGCCAGTTGTTGAGGAACTTCCCTCCGCGCATGGTGTCGCGGAAATGGACGTGCCAGCTGTCCCGTGAGTTCACATTGCCCATCGACGCCGCAATACCACCCTCGGCCATCACTGTGTGAGCCTTGCCGAACAGGGACTTGCAGACAACGGCGCTGCGCTTGCCCAACTCGCGGGCTTCGATCGCGGCGCGCAGCCCGGCGCCGCCCGCGCCGATCACCACGACGTCGTAGGCGTGCCGCTCGATCTCGGTCATGGGTGTCGAGTCCTCGTCAGTTGAAAAGGCGCAGGTCGGCGACCCAGCCCGTGGAGATGGCCATGATGTAGAAGTCCGTAAACATCACCGTCATCAGCGAGGCCCACGCGAACTGCATGTGGCGGGCGTTGAGTTTGGACAACTGGGTCCAGAACCAGTACTGCACGGGATGCTTGGAGAAGTGCTTGAGGCGACCGCCGAAGATGTGCCGGCAGGCGTGGCACGACAGTGAATACAACCACAGCATGACGACGTTCACCAGCAAAATCAGCGAGCCGAGACCTACCCCCAAGCCGCCATCGGCTGGAAAGAACGCCAGGACCGCGTCGTAGGTGTTGATCAGCAGCAGCGCGCTGGCAAGGTAGAAGAAGTACCGGTGCAGGTTCTGTAGAACCAGGGGGAAGCGAGTCTCACCCGCATACCTCTTCGCCGGCTCGGACACCGCGCATCCGGGCGGCGACAGCAGGAACGCCCGGTAGCCGGCCTTGCGGTAGTAGTAGCAGCTGGCCCGGAAGCCAGCAAGAATAGGGAAGATCAGGATCGCCAAAGGCAGCGCCATCGGAAATTCCGGCAACGGAGTGCCGAAATGCGATGATCCCGGTGCGCAGGAAGCGCTCAGACATGGCGAGTACAACGGGGTGAGGTAATGGTATTCATCGATCCAGTAGTGATCACGCATGAATAGCCGCACCGTCGTGTAGACGATAAAACCGCCCAACACGATGGCGGTTACCAAGGGCGATATCCACCAGTGATCGGTGCGCAGGGTTCGTGCGGAGATCACTGCCCGACCGGGCTGTGTGCGACCGGGCTGTGTTCGACCGGGCTGTGCCCGATCGGATTGGGCGCCATCGGACGGCGGGAACGGTGATGTGGTGGTCATGACGTCGATTCAGGTCGGTGGCACAGGCCAACGTGGTCAGTTCTACCGCGACGCCCGCGGTCCGCGCGGGGCGCGCAGCTCACACGGCGATGACTGACAGGCGCCGATGACTGACAGTAAGCCGGGAGCGTACCACAGGTCAAAGATATCGTAACGCTCGTATCGATAGCTCTAGGCTATCTACGTGCAACTACAGCAGCTGGTGTACTTCCTCGCCGTCGCTCGCACCCGCCACTTCACCCGGGCAGCCGAACTCGCGCACGTCGCCCAGCCCTCGCTGAGCAAACAGATCCATAGCCTGGAACGGGAACTGGGCACCGAGCTGTTCCATCGGGCTCGGGGCAACGTGACGCTCACGCCGGCCGGAGAAGTGCTCGTGCCCTTCGCCAGGCGGATTTTGGCCGACGTCGAGACCGCCCGGCTACAAGTGCATGAGCTGGCCGAGCTTCGCCAGGGACGGCTGCGATTAGGTGCCACGCCCAGCCTCTGCACGGGACCGCTGGCCGACGCACTTACTTGCTTCCATGCCTGCTATCCCGGAATCCAACTCATCATCGATGAAAGCGGATCGCGGGATCTGGTCCGGCAGCTCGCCGAAGGAGCGATCGACCTGGCGGTGATCACCTCACCGCTGCAACGCCGGGATCCCACCTTGGACACCGTCCCGATCCTTCGCGAGCAACTCACCGTCGCCGTGCCGGCCAGCGTGGATCTCGATTTTGACTCGTTTGGAATCGATGATCTCCGGGACCGGCCACTGGTGATGTTCCGGGAGGGCTACGACCTCAGATCGATGACCCTGGCGGCCTGCCAGCGAGCGGGATTCCAGCCGAGGTTCGCCATCGAGGGGGGCGAGATGGACGCGGTCCTCAGCTTCGTCGAAGCTGGGCTCGGGATCGCAGTAGTCCCCAGCATGGTCCTCCCAAGTCGCCCGAAGCTTCGCGGTGTGCCGTTCATGCCCCCCGTTCCAGTCCGGACGATCGCGCTCGCCCACCGCACCGATGTGCACCCAACCCGAGCCGCCGCGGAGTTCCGGTCCACCCTGTTGCAGCTGCTGAGCAGCGCGCACACCCGAGGTGACCTTCCCGCCGGCGTCGAGTTCATCGGCCCCCGGGAATTGCTCGGAGGTCAGTCGGCGCACGGCTCGACTCCGGTGAACCAATTACCCGGGCCAAGCTCGTCGCATACGACGCGCAACGCCAGCCCCTCTGAGTAGCCCTTGCGGGCAAGCATTGCGATCAGTCTGCGTGCCAAGGTGCTTGCGTCGCGGACAGTGCTGCTACGTAGCTTGCGCCGGACAAGTTCGCGAGCCCGCTGCTCTTCGTCCTCGGGTCGTACCGTGGCCACTGCCTCGCAGACGATCTCCTCCGGCACGCCCCTTCGTCGGAGTTCAGTGCTCAATGCCCGCCAGCCCAGACCGCGGTGGTGGTGGCTCGAGTATACGGCCGACTCGGCGAAGGCTGCGTCATTCACCAGACCAACCTCGCCCAGACGGTCAAGCACTGCTTCCCCGACCTCTTCTGGAATCCCACGTCTACAGAGGGCATCGGCGAGCTCAACTCGGCTGCCCGGCCGCGTCGTCAGTAGCTTCAGGCAGATCCGCTGTGCCTCTGCCGCCGGACTCATAGCCGTGGTAGCCGGGGAATCCTCCCTGGCGGGCCCGTTGGCTCCCGGACTACGTCTACCCATCGCAGCCCGTGGCGCCTCGGTGCAGGTCGGGAGCATCAGAAGTCCACCGGAGCCGGCACGGTCTGATCAGCGTCCAGCTTCGCCCCAATGCCGAGCTTGTCCTTGATCCGCTTCTCGATCTCAGCAGCGATGTCCGGGTTGTCGCCGAGGAACTTGCGGGCGTTTTCCTTACCTTGGCCGAGCTGGTCGCCCTCATAGGTGTACCAGGCACCCGACTTGCGGACGACTCCCTGTTCCACGCCCAGATCGATCAGCGAGCCCTCCTTGCTAATCCCGTGGCCGTAAAGGATATCGAATTCAGCTTGTTTGAAGGGAGGCGCGCAGTTGTGGACCACGACATCGTTCGCGACAAAGTTGTGCAGCTCATCGACCTCGATATCGAACGTCCGGCACCGGCGCGACGGCAGGATAGCGGCGATCCGCGAGTAGCACAGCTCCTCAGAAACAATCTCCTGAAGAAATGCATCTTCGAGGGCGTTAGCGAGACGCGCAAGCCGATCCCTGCGGAGCCGACTCGCACCCAACACCTGCCTCATCCCGCCCTGCGGATCACCCGCCCGCTCGCCGATCAGCTGGGCGGCCTGCTGGGCAGTGACGCCCCGACCTGCGAGGTGGCTGAGCACCGACTCGGTCACATCGTCGGACATATAGATCCGCTGGGATCCCCGATACCGGCCATCAAGCGATGCAAGCTCCTTAACGAGTACGGTCCCACGAGGACCCCACATGGGAATAGCAGCGGTGAACGTGCTGACGTTGTCGACGCCGGTGATGCGAACTTCCCAGATGGTCAGCTTTCCGCTGACTCGACGACCGCGGATCAAGCTACTCCGTTGGGCGCTCGGGTCTCGACGGCTCACTGTGCTACCGATCCCCCATCGCAGCAGGAGCCAATGCAGTTGCTGAGCGAGCTGAGCCGATGTGGTCGTGTACCCCAGCCGGATCCCACCTGTCTGCTCACGGCTCACGCATCCGTCGATCTCGAACAGACCGAAGAGCAGGTTGGCCACCACCTCGGCGGAGACATCCGGGGCGAAGAAGAGCGCCGGTATCTGCTTCTCCGGCGCTAGCTTGCCCCAGATCCCGGCTTGCCGGCACAGCTCAAGCACACCGTTCTTCTCGCCCGGACGGTGCGAGAACGCCACCTGGAGGCCGTCGGAACGTCGCTTCGCCTCGCACCCGAGCCGCGCAGCAATCTTGGCCGCGTCGGCATGGAGCGCGTCTGCGACGTTAATGAACGTGACCGGAGTCTTGCCGCCGACGTAGCCGTCACCGATCAGGTAACCGAGCAGACGAGCGTGCTCCGGTGTAACTGGCTCGGCGTCACCGAAACCCAGGAACTCGCGGGGGCGTGCTACCCGATCGCCGGCCACGAGTTGACCTGCCTGGCGCCAGCCATTCTCGGTGAGGATCTTGTGGTCCGGCGTTAGCCATAGTTCTGTGCCGTCCCGCAACCGGAGACCCATTACGTCCTGCTCGCCCTGGTCGAACCAAGAGACCACAGGCCGGCTGTGCAGCATCCCCGCCTTATCGGCGGCCACCACGTGCACCGGAAGCCGGCTGTCGACGACGTCCTCGATCAGGTGCGTCTGACCCGTTACAGGGTCGAACACGCTGGTTCCGGCGGCCACGCATTTATTCTTTACCACCTTGACGCGGGTCCGGTTGCCGACGGCGTCTGAGCCGTCCTTCAGCGTCTCAATCCGGCGGATGTCCAAGCGCACCGAGGCGTAGAACTTCAGCGCCTTGCCACCCGTGGTGGTCTCCGGGGAGCCGAAAAAGACTCCGACCTTCTCCCGGAGCTGATTGATGAAGATCGCGGTAGTGCCCGAATTGCTCAGCGCACCGGTGATCTTGCGCAGCGCCTGGCTCATCAGCCGGGCCTGCAAGCCGACATGCGCGTCGCCCATCTCACCCTCGATCTCCGCCCGGGGCACCAGCGCGGCCACCGAGTCGATGACCACGACGTCCAGCGCGCCGGAACGGATCAGCATGTCCGCGATCTCCAGCGCCTGTTCCCCGGTGTCGGGCTGGGAGACCAGCAGGGCGTCGGTGTCCACTCCGAGTGACTTCGCGTAGTCGGGATCCAGCGCATGCTCAGCGTCGATGAACGCTGCTATTCCGCCGGCCCGCTGAGCGTTGGCCACTGCGTGCAACGCGACCGTCGTTTTGCCGGAGGACTCCGGGCCGTACACCTCGATCACCCTGCCGCGAGGCAGGCCGCCGATGCCCAGAGCCACGTCCAACGCGATGGAACCTGTGGGGATCACCTCGACGGGCGCGCGGCCCTCCTCGCCGAGGCGCATCACCGAGCCCTTGCCGTACTGCTTGTCGATCTGGGCCAAAGCGATCTCTAACGCCTTCTCCCGATCCGGTGCTGCTGCCATCTGACGGTCCACCTCGCTGGTCGGTTCTTCTGGGGTCAGCGCCGACGCTAAGCGATGGGACCGACACTTCGCGGCGACACACGCCGGGCCTGTGGACAGGAGTCCGGCTGTGGACAACAGACTAGGCGAACACGTGTTCGACACCATGAGTGACACGCCGGGATGCTGGATCGCCGCGCCCAACGGCGCCGGATGCGCGCCAAGAGGCGACACACCGAGCACGAGAGACGGACACGCCAGGCGGGGGAAGGAGTGTGTGTTCAGCGCCGTTCTTCGGGCACGTCGAACGTGGTGCACACCACGGCCCACACTTGCTTGGTGTCGATCCCGGCATCCAGCGCCTCATCCACTGTACGGCCGCCGAGTTCGCTGAATACGTGGTCATGGGCCAGTGCGGCGGCCCGCACCGGACCGAACTCCTCGTCCATCCGCTGCCGGAAATGGGTTATCCGCACTCCGCCAGGTTAAGTGTCCGCCTCCAGGTTTACCGTGATGGGGTGCTTGCCCAGGGCGACCCGACCGGACTGTCCTCCACCACTGGACAACTGGTGATGCTTTTCGGCCTGCTCGCCGCTCTGGTGGTACTCATCCGTTGGTGGTGGCAACAGCGCGGCCGCTGATCAGCGCGACTGCACCGAGCGAGGGAGTCACCACCGTGACCGAGGTGTTCCGATCCGGCGACCACGAGCAGGTCGTGTTCTGCCGCGATCAGCCCTCAGGGCTGCGGGCCATCATCGCCATCCACTCCACCGCGCTGGGGCCAGCGCTCGGCGGCACTCGGTTCCACCCTTACCCCAGCGAGCAGGACGCGCTGGCCGACGTGCTGGACCTGTCTCGCGCGATGTCCTACAAGAACGCACTAGCCGGGTTGGACCACGGCGGTGGTAAGGCCGTTATCCTCGCCGACCCGGCCCGGGACAAAACCGAAGTGCTACTGCGCGCCTACGGGCGCTTCGTGCAGTCGCTGGGCGGGCGCTATGTCACCGCATGCGACGTCGGCACCTACGTCGAGGACATGGACGTCGTCGCCAGGGAGTCCGAGTTCGTCACCGGACGCTCGTTGGCCCATGGCGGCGCCGGCGATTCCTCGATTCTCACCGCGTTCGGCGTCTTCCAGGGCATGCGCGCGGCCGCCGAGCACATGTGGGGTGAGCCGACCTTGTCCGGACGTCGGGTAGGCGTCGCCGGAGTCGGCAAGGTCGGGAGGCTGCTTGTCGACCACATGCTCGCCGACGGCGCGAAAGTGATCGTCGCTGATGTCAATGAGCAGGCGATCGAGCGGGTCCGTGCCGCGTACCCTGAGGTCGCTGTCGCGCCGACCACCGCAGCGCTGGTTGCCGAACCGCTCGACGTGTATGCCCCGTGCGCGCTCGGCTGGGCGCTGGACGATCCCACCGTCGCCGTGCTGTCGGCCAAGATCGTCTGCGGAGGCGCGAACAACCAGCTGGAACATCCCGGCGTCGAGAAGCTGCTCGACGAACGGGGCATCCTCTACGCGCCCGACTACGTGGTGAACTCCGGCGGCGTCATTCAGGTCGCCGATGAGATCGAGGGCTTCGACTTCGAGCGGGCCAAAGCCCGAGTCGCCCGGATCTTCGACACCACCCGGGAGATCTTCAAGCTGGCCGAGCAGGATGGGGTGCCACCCGCCGTCGCCGCCGACCACCTGGCCGAGCGACGGATGGCTGATGTGGGACGGCTGCGCAAGATCATGGTCGACGCCCGCGCCGCTCTGCGCCGATAACTCCGGTCAGCTGCCCTGGCGCATTCAGCGGGCTCGACGGGGTAATCAAGGAGCCGATAACCCCGCTGAGCCCGCTCGATGCGCGCCGTCAGCTGGTGACGCGGCGAATTGTCGGGGGATCGGACCATGATGGTGGCGTGGACGTGCTCGACTTGTTCTCCCCCGCCACCCGAGCTTGGTTCGCGGGGGCGTTCGCCGGACCTACCCCCGCGCAGGAAGGCGCGTGGCGGGCCGTAGCTGCGGGCGAATGCGCACTGGTCGTCGCCCCGACCGGATCGGGCAAGACGCTCGCCGCATTCCTGTGGGCACTGGACCGCCTCGCCGTCGCCGGGCCTCCCGATGAGCCGATGAAGCGTTGCCGGGTGCTCTACATCTCTCCGTTGAAAGCCTTGGCGGTGGACGTGGAGCGAAACCTCCGTTCTCCGCTGGCCGGTATCCGGCAGGCCACGCACCGGTTGGGCCTGTCACAACCGGACATCCGGGTCGGGATGCGCACCGGCGATACTCCGGCCGAGCAGCGCCGGGCCTTTGCCCGCACCCCGACTGATGTACTCGTCACCACCCCGGAGTCGCTGTTTTTGCTGCTGACCTCGGCAGCGAGGGAGTCGCTGCGCGGAGTTCATACCGTGATCGTCGACGAGGTACACGCCGTCGCGGCCACCAAGCGCGGCGCGCATCTCGCGCTGTCGTTGGAACGGCTGGATGCCCTGCTGGAGCGACCCGCCCAGCGCATCGGCCTGTCCGCCACCGTGCGTCCCGTCGAAGAGGTCAGTGCCTTCCTGGCCGGAGGCCGGCCGGTGCACGTGGTGCAACCGGTGTCAGCCAAGACGATCGAGGTCGCAGTACAGGTGCCGGTGCCAGACATGTCGGCGCTGGGAGAACCGGTCGAGGAGGCCGACGGGTCGCAACAGCGCGCGTCGATCTGGCCCGCGGTAGAGCGGCGGGTGCTGGACCTGGTGCGCGCACACCGCTCGACGATCGTGTTCGCCAACTCCCGGCGGTTGGCCGAGCGGCTCACCTCCCGGCTCAACGAACTGGCCGTCGACGAACCCGCAGCGCCCCGGGATCGGATGCCCGCCGAGCTGATGGGCCAGGCCGGGCTGGCCGGCGGCGCCCCTGAGGTGCTCGCCAAGGCACACCACGGCTCGATGTCGCGCGAGCAGCGAACCCTCGTCGAGGAGGAACTCAAGTCCGGCCGGTTGCCGTGCGTGGTCGCTACCTCGTCGTTGGAGCTGGGCATCGACATGGGAGCGGTGGACCTGGTGGTGCAGGTCGAAGCGCCCCCGACGGTGGCCTCGGGCCTACAACGGATCGGTCGCGCCGGGCACCAGGTCGGGGCAGTGTCTCGCGGCGTGGTGTTCCCGAAGTTCCGTGGTGACTTGGTTTCGTGCGCGGTGGTCGCAGAGCGGATGGCCATCGGAGCGATCGAGGCGCTGCGCTATCCCCGCAATCCCTTGGATGTCCTCGCCCAGCAGGTAGTGTCCATGGTTGCGCTGGATCCGTGGACTGTTGGCGATCTCGCCGCGCTGGTCCGCAGGGCCGCGCCGTACTCCGCGTTACCCGACTCGGCGCTGCACGCTGTGCTGGACATGCTCGCAGGACGCTACCCGTCGGAGGAGTTCGGTGAGCTACGCCCGCGGATCGTCTGGGACCGAGTCACCGACGAGCTTCGCGGCCGGCCAGGAGCGCAGCGGCTGGCGGTGACCTCCGGCGGAACCATCCCCGACCGGGGACTGTTCACGGTGATGACCCCCGGTGGTGCCGACGGGGCGGGCTCGCGGGTCGGTGAGCTCGATGAGGAAATGGTCTACGAGTCCCGAGTGGGTGACACGTTCCTCCTCGGTTCCACCTCGTGGAAGATCGTGGACATCACCCACGAGCGGGTCATTGCGGTGCCGGTGCCCGGCGAGCCAGCTCGGATGCCGTTTTGGAAGGGTGACGCGCCGGGTCGGCCTCTGGAGCTCGGACGGGCGTTGGGCGCCTTCGT
Organism: Pseudonocardiaceae bacterium; assembly: GCA_050700255.1. Lineage (GTDB taxonomy): Bacteria > Actinomycetota > Actinomycetes > Mycobacteriales > Pseudonocardiaceae. The sequence goes on along the minus strand of JBOHGX010000321.1, from coordinate 10,484 downwards.
CCGCGAGCTCAGCGGCTCCGGAGCGGACGCAGCTCGCCGCCGTGCCGAGGCAGCCGGGCTTGACCCCTGGGCGACTGACAACCTGCTGTCCTATCTACGCGAGCAGCGCGAGGCCGCTGGGCACGTGCCCGACGACCGCACCGTCTTGGTGGAGCGCTTCCGCGACGAGTTGGGCGATTGGCGGATGGTGGTGCACTCACCGTTCGGCGCGCAGGTCAACGGGCCGTGGGCGTTGGCGATCGGAGCCCGGTTACGAGAACGGCGTGGCGTCGAGGCGCAGGTGGCCAGCGCGGATGACGGTATCGTGCTGCGGCTACCGGACGCACTGGACGTTGACGGTGCCGAGGTGCTGCCCACCGCCGAGGACCTGCTGCTCGATCCGGACGAGGTGGAGCAGCTGGTGGTCGCCGAGGTAGGCGGTTCGGCGCTGTTCGCCTCCCGGTTCCGGGAGTGTGCAGCACGCTCCCTGTTGCTGCCGCGCCGCGACCCCAAGCGCCGCACGCCGCTGTGGCAGCAGCGGCAGCGCTCAGCCCAGCTGCTTACCGTCGCGTCGCAGTACGAACAGTTCCCGGTGGTGCTGGAGGCCATGCGGGAGTGCCTGCAAGACGTCTACGACCTGACCGGGCTGCGTGAGCTGATGTCGGAGGTACGGGCGCGCCGGGTGCGGGTGGTTGAGGTGGCCACCCCGTCGCCGTCACCGTTCGCGCGCAGCCTGCTGCTCGGTTACGTCGGGATGTTCCTGTATGAGCTCGACGCCCCGCTCGCCGAGCGCCGGGCCGCGGCACTGTCGCTCGACTCCACGCTGCTGGCTGAGTTACTCGGCTCAGAGGCCATCCGCGAGCTGCTCGACCCCGAGGTGCTCATCGAGGTCGAGGCACAGCTGCAGCGCGTCGATCCCGACCGGCACGTCCGAGACGTCGAGGGCGCTGCCGACCTGCTGCGGACGCTGGGTGAGCTTACCGAGGCTGAGGCCACGCAGCGCGGGGTGGCGCCGGAGTGGCTCGCCGAGCTCGGCGCGGCCCGTCGAGCGATCTCGGTGCGGATTGCCGGTGAGCAACGTTGGATCGCCATTGAGGACGCCGGCCGGGTACGTGACGCGCTGGGCGCGGCCCTGCCGGTGGGGGTGCCCGAAGCCTTCACCGAGCCGGTTGCCGATCCCCTCGGGGATCTCATGCTGCGCTACGCCCGCACTCGTGGGCCGTTCACCGCAGCGGCCGCCGGGAACCGGTTCGGACTTGGCGTCGCGGTGGTGGGAGCGGTGCTGGATCGGATGACCGGGGTCGGCATCCTCGTCCGTGGCGAACTACGGCCAGTTGAGGTTGGTGGTGGAGGCACCGAATACTGCCACGCCGACGTACTACGGCGGCTGCGACGGGCATCGCTGGCCCGGTTACGGGCCGAAGTGGAGCCGGTTGAGCAGGCCGCGCTGGGGCGGTTCCTCCCGACCTGGCACGGCATCGGACCCTGCGACACTGTGCGGAAGGGCGTAGGACCGGCCCGGCTGTTGCGCAGCGCGCCCACTCCCGACGATGTGTTCGGTGCAGTGGAGCAGCTAGCCGGGGCACCAGTGCCGGCTAGCGCACTGGAATCGCTGCTGCTTCCGGCCCGGCTCCCGGGCTACTCTCCTGCTCTGCTCGACGAACTCACCACCTCCGGTGAGGTGACCTGGACCGGCTGCGGATCGTTGGCGGGCGGCGATGGGTGGATCGCGCTAGCTCCCACCGACGTAGCGGATCTCGTGCTGCCGGACCTCGAGGAGCAGCTCGAGCTCACACCGACACACCGTGGCGTTCTGCGCGCACTGGGGTGGGACCCGGCTGGCGGTCCGGCCGTGGGCGGCGCCCTGTTCTTCAGGCAGCTTGCCGACCGGGCTGGTCAGTATCTGCTCGCCGATGATGAGCCGATGCCCGGTGACGCCGACCTCGTCGTGGCGTTGTGGGACCTGGTATGGGCGGGATTGCTGACCAACGATTCACTGGCTCCGCTGCGAGCCGTGGTGTCCGGTCGCTCGGCCGCGCATCGGCCACGTCCATCCACACCGCGCGGCCGGTACGCTCGGATGCGGGTGAGTCGGCCACCGATGCCCTCCCGATCGGGCCCGCCGACAGCCGCGGGCCGCTGGTCGCTGGCGCCGCCACCTGATCGCGATCCAACCCGCAGGGCACACGCCCGCGCCGAAGTGTTCCTTGAGCGGCATGGCGTCCTCACCAGAGGCGCGCTTGATACCGAACGAGTCGCCGGTGGCTTCGCCGCCGTCTACAAGGTGCTGCGGGCGATGGAGGATTCCGGCCGGTGCCGACGCGGGTACGTCGTTGAGGGACTCGGTGCCGCGCAATTCGCCGTCCCGGGTGCGATCGACCGGCTGCGCGCGGTGAGCCAGGTCAACGGCCACGACGACCACGATGCCGCGGCCGTTGTGCTTGCCGCGGCGGACCCCGCTCAGCCCTACGGGGCCGCTCTGCCGTGGCCGCCCACCGTGGGCGATGTGCGGCACCGACCTGCACGTAAGGCAGGAGCACTGGCTGTCTTGGTACACGGTTCGGCCGCGCTCTTCGTTGAGCGTGGGGGCCGGTCGCTGCTGTCGTTCACCGAGGACACCGAGACACTGCGCATCGCTATCAGGGCCCTCGCCGACGCGGTGCGTCGGGGCTGGCTGGGCTCGCTATCCGTCCAGCGCGCCGACGGCGAGGCGGCGCAGCGATCGGCGCTGGCGGACCTACTCCGGGACGCCGGGTTCCGCGCCACGCCCCGAGGACTGCGGCTACGCGCCTGAGCTGTTGCTCGCTTACTGCGTTGCGGGGCGCAACAAGGTCCAGAGCTGGGCGACCGCCTCCTGATCACCTGAGATCCGGACCGACTGGTCCGGCAGCCGACCCCACGACCAGAGGTATACCTCTATCGGGTTCCCGCTGACCATCGCGTCCGCCGCGCGTGCGTCTGCCTCCTCCACCCGCCGCGCAGTGGATCGACCCGGCTCGAAGACGGCCAACCAGCGCCGGTCGGCGGCCGAAAGAGCAACCGCGCCGTTCTGCGGCGACGACATGCGCAGCTCGCCGAGGCGGTGACCGAACCATAAGAACAACAGCTCGTCGATGCCGTCTAGGGCGACTTCCGGGTTGATGGGATGCACCGGCCCTCCAGCGGCAGCCTCGACGTCGACTCGGTGCACGGTGGTCTCGTGGGCCATCCGGCGCCGCCAGAAGCCGTGCGTACGGTCGGCGGGCCACCAGGTGTCGCACGGGTCAGCTGGATCATGCCGGCTCAGCTCAGTGAGCAACTCGCTGAGTCCACTTCGCACGAAACCGACCAGATCGCCGTCCGACGGCGACTGCTGCCACTGCTCGGGTCGCTGGCCGTCTCGTACCCACAGCCGGGTGACCCGATGCACGCTGCCCACATGCCGCAGGGTCTCGCCCAGCGTCAGGTCCGGGCAGCCAGGGACTTCAGCCTGCGCCGCATCCGGCAGCGCAGCGGCCGCCGCTTCGAGCATCAGCTCACCCTCGATACCGATAACATCGAGCATCCGACCGTAATCGATCAACGGCTGAGGAGCGGTCATCGGGAGGTCCTGGACGCGTGCTGCGCGAGGGTCAGGAACTCGTCGGCCTGCCGGACGAGGTCGTCAGCATCGCGACTGGTCACCAGGTGACGTGCTCCGGCCTCGGCGGCCGACCGGGTGGCCGACGTAGTGGCAAAGAAGGCTGACCATTCCGCGAGTTCCGGCGCGACCTTGGCGAGAAGCACCCACGCGTTGACAGGTCGGGAGCGGCGGCGCGGTCGAGCGCGTGCTGCCAGCACCGCCGCCGCTGCGCGCAGCGCTGCGAGGTGTGCCTGGGCATAGCGGTCCACCGGATGCGCGGCGTACTCGGCGTCCAGCAATGCCTTCTGTGCCTGATCGAGGAGGGTTCGCACAGTGGACGGGTGATGAATAGGCACGTCGCACCGCGAAAGCGGGACGGGGGACGGGGTAAGTGGAGCGGCAGTGGGCACGTCGGCCTCCTCAGTCGAGGTCGCGATGAGCGCGACATCGGGACGACTGCGCCGTGGGGAAGCCGGCGGAGGCCCAGTGGCGGCGCGCTTCCCCCGCCCGCCACCGGGCCTCTTGTTCGAACATGTGTTCGACAGTGCTTAAGAGTAACCCCGCTACATGCGGTCCCGTCAAGTCCGGCTCGCGGTAAGGGGGCAAGCCGAGCCTTGGCGTGGTCTGATAAACCCGTGCAGCCCGCCGGCGCTATCCGCTTAGCAGCCGCGCCGGCCGATACAGGAGGTCGGCGGTGACAGCAATGCGCGCCCGCGAACCGGCCCAGCTGGCCCAGCTGACAGCCGAGCAGTTACGCGCGAGGCTCGATGAGGCGCTGCGGATCTACGTCACTGCAATGCGCTATCCCCCTGGCACAGCACGGCATCGGAGCCCGATGTGGCTGGAGCACATGCTGCGGGCCGGCTGGCTGTGCATGGCGGCCTTTGAGAGCGACGTGCTGGTGGGTATCGCCTACGGCTACCGGGGAGCGCCCGGGCAATGGTGGCACGACGAGGTCCACCGTGGACTCGCGCAGATCGATCCCGCCGCGGCACAACGCAACCTCGCCGACTACTTCGAGCTCACCGAACTTCATGTGCATCCACGAGCACAACGCCGGGGCATCGGCGAAGGACTGCTCACGGAACTGCTGTCCAGAGTGGATGCCCCGCGCGCGTTGCTGTCCACTCCCGAGGGCCCCACGAGGGCCTGGCGGCTTTACCGCCGGATCGGATTCACCGACCTCCTGCGCAACTACCACTTCACGGGGGATTCCCGGGCCTTCGCCGTACTCGGCCGCACGCTTCCGCTCTAACGCGTTAGCCGAGGTTGGCAGCCGTTAACGGCGGTCGCGACAGGCGTTAGGGGTAGTTGAAGAGCCGCCGACTGAACCGGGACAGCGCTGGCGCCGAACCCGGGCACATGTCGACAAGTCGTTCCTTTATCGTCGGTACGCACAGTGGGTGCCGGGTGGCCTACGCAGCGCTGTCACCACGATCGCAGGAGGTTCCATGGCGCAGATGAACGCCACCCGCGGAGCCGGGCTTCTGTCCCCAGAAGCGCCGGGGACAGATCAGCAGGCGCACCCGCTCGATGAGAACCTCCGTGCCGAGGTAGACCGTGAGCTCGCTGCCTTCCTCCAGGCCAAACGCGATGACGCGGCACAAATCGACTCGCAGTTCGTCGCGGCGGTGGATTCACTGAGCGACTTCGTACTCGGCGGCGGCAAGCGACTGCGCCCGACGTTCGCCTGGTGGGGCTGGCGGGGCGCAGGCGGATCCCCGACCGGTCCAGAGACGCATGCGGTGCTCCGGGCGGTGAGCTCCCTGGAACTCATCCAGGCCTGCGCCCTGGTGCACGACGATCTGATGGACGATTCCACTACCCGGCGAGGCGCACCGACGGTGCACGTCGACTTCGCCGCCCGGCACCGGGCTGCCGGGTGGTTGGGCACGCCGGAACGGTTTGGCGCCGCCACCGCCATCCTGCTCGGCGACATCGCACTGGCATGGGCCGATGACATGTTGCGTGGGGCAGATCTATGGCCTGATCAGATGGGCAGAGCACTTGGCGTGTGGCAGGCGATGCGCACAGAGGTACTCGCCGGGCAGTACCTCGACGTGCTGACCCAGGCCCGCGGCGACGAGGCGCCCGAGACCGCACTGCAGATCAACCGGTACAAGACCGCCGCCTATACCGTCGAGCGACCGCTGCACCTAGGGGCGGCAATCGCCGGAGCGTGCCCCGCGCTAGTGGACACCTATGGCCGCTTCGGCGCCGATATCGGCATCGCCTTCCAGCTCCGCGACGACCTGCTCGGCATGTTCGGCGACCCCGTGGTCACCGGCAAGCCCGCCGGCGACGACCTCCGCGAGGGCAAGCGGACCCTGCTGCTGGCCTACGGTCTGCGCGCCGCCGACAGACAGCGCCACACCAGGGCCGCCAAGCTACTGCGCGGCGCGATCGGAAATCCGCAGGTGCGGCACGACACCGTAACCGACGTACGAGAACTATTGATCGAGCTCGGCGCAGTCGCTGAGGTGGAAAGCCGGATCGCTGAGCTCACCGACTCCGCTCTGGCTAGCCTGCACTCCACCGACCTGGCCGAGCCGGCCCGCTCCCGGTTGATCGAGTTAGCGGCGCAGGCAACTTCTCGAACCTCGTGAGTGGTATTGAGTGCGGCAACACTGGTCCGAAAATAACAGGTGAGTCGCGGGTCCTGGCTTGATCGGTGCTTGCTGGTGTGGTTGGTGGCTGGGGTGGGTCAGGCGGCCTGGATGGGGTCGAAGCGGACGGTGAAGCCCAGGGTGTTGGCTTGGCGGACGATGCTTCTCATGGCGCGTTCGGGATCGCGACGGGTGAAGTAGTCACCGCCCAGATCGTGGTAGTCGACGTTGTGGGTGAGCATGTGCCAGACCGCGGTCAGGATGGAGTGTTCCAGGGCGACGATCGTTTTCTTTTTCCCCAGTCGTGGCACGAGGCGTTGGTAGCGGGCGCCGAGATAGGTGTTGCTCTTGGTGCGGGAGGCGGCCATCGCGGCGGTACCCAGAGCGGCCCCGAGCCATCGGTTACCGTGTCGGGTCTTGCCGGACTTACGTTTACCGGCGGATTCGTGATGCCCGGGGCAGACCCCGGCCCAGGAGGCCAGATGCCCGGCGGTACGGAAGCGGGTCATGTCGCCGCCGGTCTCGGCGATGATGACCTCGGCGGTAGCCTGGCCCACCCCGGGGATGGTGGCCAGCTGCTCAAGCTGGCGGGCAAAAGGGCCCATCTCGTCCTCGATCCGGGCCGATAGCTGAAGGATCGCCGCCGAGAGCTGGTCGATGCGTTCCAGGTGCAGCCGGCACAAAAAGGCGTGGTGGTCACCGAAGTTCCCGGTCAGCGCCTCCACCAGCTGGGGGATCTTGGGACGCATTCTGGCTTTGGCCATCTCGGCCAGAGTATGCACGTTGCGTTCACCGTCGATCAGCGCACTGAGCATGGCCCGCCCGGAGACACCCAGGATGTCGGTCGCGACACTGGACAGTTTGATCCCAGCATCCTCCAGTTCCTTCTCCAGCCGTTGGGCCTCCCGGGTGCGTTCCGCGGCGAGGGTAGCCCGGTAGCGGGTCAGATCCCGCAGCTGCCGGATCGGCTCCGGGGGCACGAACGAGGCCTTCAGCAGCCCGCACTCACCCATCTGACACAGCCACGCCGCGTCGGACACATCGGTCTTGCGCCCTGGGAGACCCTTGGCGTGCGCGGCGTTGACCAACATCACGTTCAGGCAGTCCTCCAACAGGTAAAACGCGCCCCGCCAGTAGTCCCCAGTGGCCTCCATCACCACGAGGGTGACCTTCTCGGCGACCAGCCAGTCCCGCAGCCAGTAGTGCGTTGGTGGTCGTGGCGAAGGTGCGGATCTCTTGGCGGCGGGAGCGCTTACCGCTCGGGCTGGGGGTCGCACGCACGCCTTGAGATCCTTCTTGCCGATATCCAACCCAGCACACCGCTCATGTAGCAGTTCCACGAAACCCTCCAAAGACGACGGGGTGGCCTATCACGCCCTCCGGAGGGACCACAGGGCCAAAGAGTCTGGTCCGCGTGCTCACGGCAACAATCGACAGTTCCTGTCGGTGGCCCCCAGCACCATCCTGACCCACGAGCTCAAGCGAGCATCACAGTACGATCGGCGTCCCGGACGGACACGGACCCCATTTTCCCGCCTCCACGGCGGCCCAGCGCAGCGGCCCCGGTTCCTGACCCGGTTCCTCATCCGCCACTCCCGCGGCGCCTGGCGGGAGGCCAAGGCCGAGCAGCTGCTGGCTGCGGCCGAGCAGACTCTCACGCTCTGGGGTGGCGACGGGATGGACTTCGCCGAACTGGCCCAGGACATCGCCCTGGAAACCCACCAAGCCCTGCTGCTCGGCGAACAAATCGCTGACCTAGACGAACGCATCGCCAACCTGCTCGACCAGACCGACCCCAAAGGGATCGTCGCCTCAGCACCAGGCCTAGGACCCGTGCTGGCCGGTGCGATCGCCGGGCGGCTCGGCGACCCGAAACGGTTCCGCGACCTCGCCGCGATCCGTTCCTACTCCGGACTGGTCCCCAAAACCAACCTCTCCGGCCTGGGCGGCTCGCAACACAGCCTGACCAAAGCCGGCGACCCCTACCTGCGCGAAGCCCTGTTCCTCGCCGCCGACCAAGCCCGCCGCGTCGACCCCCAACTCGCCGCCCGCTACCACCGGCTCACCACACACGGCAAACACCACACCTCCGCGCTGTGCACCGTCGCCACCACCCTGCTCACCCGCATCGCCTCCTGCTGGCGCACCGAAACCACCTACCAACTCCGCGACACCGACGGCACCCCGATCACCCCCGAACAAGGCCGGGCCATCTGCGCACACCGCTACCCCAGACCCCCCTCCCGGGCAGACCAGACCACGGAGGGGCCAGCTGCCAAGCGACTTGGAGAGCAGGCGCTGACCTGCCCGTGAAACCACCCCGGTGCCCTGAGCGTGACACCGCGACCAAACCAGGCCTGATCCCACAACCCCCGGGCCTGCTTCGACACCCGGCCAGGCTTGTCACGGTCGCCGGTCGGTCAAGGGTAGCCGCAGACCATCGCGCAGCGACGGTTCCGTGCGGGGCGGCCGTAGGCCGGAGGGGTCCCCGCGCGGGTTCGCCCTTTACCGCCCGGCGACCGCGCAAGACCATCAGCCGGCCGGCGAAGCAGGGCCACCCGCACCGCCATCACGGGCAACGCGCCCACTTGTACTCAACGCCGACGAGGTGTCTTGAACTGGGGAAGGGACGGACTCGCAAGATCGACTCGGCGGCAGGACACGGAACCGACGAAACCCCCGCCCAGCAAGACGGGCCGGTGAAACCAGGAGTCGCCCAGCGCTCCAACACCGACCCGCACACCCAGCCTACGAGCCCACCAACAACTTGACATCCGTTAGGAACTCATAAGCCGCGCTTCTCTTGTGACTCCGCGACAATGACAGGAGTGGTTATGGTTGATCGTGACGTACGTAAGGCGGGGCCACTGGAGAAAACGTATTTCAAGCGTCACCGGAAGCGAACCCACTGTGACTGTGAGTTAGCTGAGCGACGTGGCTCGTGGCTCTTCGGCATTTACTACTGCAAGAAGTGCGGCAAGAAGTGCGGCAAGCGCATGACTAGGTGAACTTCAGATGCCCAATGTGCCAGAACCGCGCTTTGTACCCGTCAACGACACCGCCGCCATGGGAGGAGGCAACCGGGCTCGCGGGTCTCCGCTTGCGCTGGGCGTAAAGTGACGCCGGTCACCGAACGCGTCCGATGAAATCACAGTGCTCTATTTCGTGTGCGTAGCGTAGGTGCTACTCGATCGGAGCCGACGGAGCTGTGCAAGCGTTACCCACGCGGTCGGGAACCGCTGATCGGCCCGCGGAGGGCTACCGTGCGCAAACACCTCGTCCGCGGCAACCACGGCTTCACCACAGGCCATCGCTTCCCGACTGGCGCGCTACCTCAACGCAGAAACTCGATAGACCAGCCGGGACCGATGTCAGATCATTTCTGATGACGGATGAGTGGTATTGCTACGCACCGACCGGGGAGCGTCGTCATGCGGAGAACGCTGTCGGTATTGCTGTGTGGCGCGACCGTGGCCATGGTGCCCGCTGCGGCGTCGGCGACGCCGGGGTCCGGCGTGAGCGGCACCGTGCTGGGCATGGGGACGTCCAACGACACGATCGAGGTCAGAAATGAGGGCCGTACTGACATCGTGGTTCGACATATCGTCATCGAGCCAGGGGGCTCCACCGGGTGGCATCACCACCCGGGCGAGCTGATCGCCGTGGTGCACAAGGGCACCCTGACCCGCACCCTCGAAGACTGCTCGGTACAGGTCAGTTCAGCTGGCCAGTCGTTGGTCGAGGCCGCCGGAGACAGGCACGCGCATTCAGGGCGCAACCTTGGCGCCGAACCGGTGGAGCTCTACGTCACCTACGTGATCCCGGCCGGTGCCCCGCTGTCTATCGATGCACCCGATCCTGGCTGCGCATAGCCGGTCACGCCCTCAACCCCCGAACGGTTCGCCTTCGGGTAGCCGCAGGTCGGGCTTGTCCACTTCCTCGATGTTCACGTCCTTGAACGTGATCACCCGGACGTTTTTCACGAATCGGGCGGGCCGGTACATGTCCCACACCCACGAATCAGACATTCGCACCTCGAAGTACACCTCGCCGTCGGCGTTGCGGGCCTGCACGTCCACCGCGTTGGCCAGGTAGAAGCGCCGCTCGGTCTCCACGACATAGGCGAACTGACTGACGACGTCGCGGTACTCCTTGTACAACGACAGTTCCATCTCGGTCTCGTACTTCTCGAGATCCTCGGCGCTCATCGACAGCCCATCGGTCGCTTCATCGGGTGCTGGCCCTCCTGCTCGTGCCGTCACGTGGTCGGCGATTCCCCATTCTGGACCACCGCCGGC
>JBOHGX010000320.1:0-4559 GCA_050700255.1 Pseudonocardiaceae bacterium | reverse complement strand
AACTCGACGCCGTCGCCGACGAACTCAACAACCGTCCACGAGAGACACTCGGCTGGCAGAAGCCAACCGAAGTCCTCAACAAATTCCTAGTCGAGGCTGGTGGTGCACCCACCACTTGACACCAAGGAGTCTGGTCAACCTTCAGCGCTATGCGGATACTGTGCCGCCTAGTCAGCGGGCGGGGTTGGATCTGCTGATCGCTAATGGTAAGGCTGCTGTGGCGAAGCAGTGTAAGTAACGGGGGAATGATGATTTAGAGAACCCCGACCCCCGGCCGGTGGGTGGGTCTGGGCTACATGGTTGCTACATTCGACCGAGTATTCGATCATGCTCAAGACCGTTTGTGCTGGTGGGCGCAGCAGGGTTCGAACCTGCGACCGCTCGCTTGTAAGGCGAGTGCTCTCCCGCTGAGCTATGCGCCCCGACGTCCCCCGAGGCAACTCGGGGGGACGCGGTGTTCACGCTGGCAATGCGGCCAGGGCCTGCTTCCAGATGGTCTGGTCACGAGCCTCGCCGGGCTGGTTGAGCTCGGCGAAGCGGACCACACCGTCAGTGTCCACCAGGAAGGTACCCCGGTTAGCCATCCCAGCCTTGTCGTTGAATACCCCGTAGTCCTGCGCGACCTTGCCGTGCGGCCAGAAGTCAGACAGTAGTGGGAAATCATAGCCCTGCTGGTCAGACCATGCCTTGAGGGTGAACACCGAGTCCACCGACACCGCCAGCACCTGCACACCGGCGAACTCCGCCAGGTCGTCGCGGAGCTGGTCCAGCTCACCGGTGCAGATCCTGCTGAAGGCGAACGGGTAGAACACCACCAGCACGTTGCGGACACCGTGGGCTCCCGACAGCGTCCACTCCTGGTTGTTGTGATCCTTCAGGGTGAAGTCCGGGGCCAGGTCTGCGACCTCGATCGACATGTGCGCAGCTCCCCTCGACCCATCTGCAGCCCGCGCCGGAGATGCGCGCGCTGACACCGAGGGTATCCGCAGCGGGTCTGGGGCTCAGCGCTTGGACTTGGCCGCCTTCGCCGTGGCAAGCCTGGTGGCCGCCCAGTCGTCGCTCACGCTGATGTTGGACGTTTGCGCCAGCCCGACGGTGTTGGCCGCCTCGTTGATGTCCGAGGGCTCGACATGACCGTCGCGGCCCGTCTTGGGCGTGAACACCCAGATGACACCGTTATCAGCCAGCGGCGCCCGAGCGTCGACCAGGGTGTCCACCAGATCACCGTCCTCGTCGCGCCACCACAGCAGTACTACATCAACGATTTCGTCGGAGTCTTCGTCGAGCAGCTCGGCACCAAGCACCTCCTCGATGGCCGCGCGTACGTCGTCGTCGACGTCGATGTCCCAGCCGAGCTCCTGTACGACCATGTCCGATTGGATCCCGAGCCTCTCGGCAACGCCGAGCTTGCCGGCGTCTCCCGCCGCGGCGGCGACCACGGTTTCACCCCTCCACAACATTCAGGCCGGCGTCGACCGCCGGGCGTGTTACTACTCGATGACGTACCAGCGAACACTGCGGTCCTGCCGGAGCGCAACAGCCAGTACCAGGACACGCCGGTGCTGGCTTGCTCGTACGAGTTACCAGCGGGTAGCAGTGACACCGAGCGCGAGTGGGACGAGCATGGAGCACGATGGACACAGGTGGCCGGTCCCGCGCGACCGGCAGGCCGGTCACTTGCGGTTTTCCCGGACAACTCAAGGCGAGGAGATCCCGTGACCACGCAGAAAAACCGCGCGCCCGCCCGGGTGCGGGTCATCCGCGACGGGGTAGCGGCACACCTTCCAGATATCGACCCGGATGAGACCGCGGAGTGGCTGGAGGCCTTCGATTCCGCGGTGCTGTCCGGCGGCAAGCAGCGGGCACGATACCTGATGCTGCGGCTGCTCGAGCGGGCCCGCGAGACCGGCGTCGGGGTGCCATCGCTGACCAGCACCGACTACGTCAACACCATTCCCACCGAGAACGAGCCGTGGTTCCCCGGTGACGAGGAAACCGAACGGCGCTACCGCGCCTGGATCCGGTGGAACGCGGCGATGATGGTGCACCGAGCGCAGCGTCCCGGTGTCGGCGTCGGCGGGCACATCTCCACCTACGCCTCCTCGGCCGCGCTCTACGAGGTGGGCTTCAACCACTTCTTCCGCGGCAAGGACCATCCCGGCGGTGGAGATCAAGTTTACCTCCAGGGTCACGCGTCGCCCGGCATCTACGCCCGGGCATTCCTCGAAGGCCGGCTGACCGCCGACCAGCTCGACGGGTTCCGCCAGGAGTTCTCCCACGCCGGTCCGGGTGGCGGCCTGCCGTCCGACCCGCACCCCCGGCTGATGTCGGACTTCTGGGAGTTCCCCACCGTCTCGATGGGGCTGGGCGCGATCAACGCGATCTTCCAGGCCCGGTTCAACCGCTACCTGCAGGCCCGCGGCATCAAGGACACCTCCGACCAGCACGTGTGGTGCTTCCTCGGCGACGGTGAGATGGACGAGCCGGAGTCCCGCGGGCAGATCCAGGTGGCAGCCACCGAGGGGCTGGACAACCTCACCTTCGTGGTGAACTGCAACCTGCAGCGCCTCGACGGCCCGGTGCGGGGCAACGGCAAGATCATCCAGGAGTTGGAGTCGTTCTTCCGCGGCGCCGGATGGAATGTGATCAAGGTGATCTGGGGCCGCGAGTGGGACGGCCTGCTCTTCGCCGACCGGCAGGGCGCGTTGGTGAACCTGATGAACGTCACGCCCGATGGCGACTACCAGACCTACAAAGCCAACGACGGCGGCTACGTCCGGGATCACTTCTTCGGCCGTGACCCGCGCACCAAGGAGCTGGTCAAAGACCTCTCCGACGCCGACATCTGGAACCTCAAGCGCGGTGGGCACGACTACCGCAAGGTCTACGCCGCCTACCAGGCCGCCACCCAGCACCACGGCCAGCCCACCGTGATCCTGGCCAAGACCATCAAGGGCTACGGCTTGGGCCCACACTTCGAGGGCCGCAACGCCACCCACCAGATGAAGAAGATTTCCCTGGAGAACCTCAAGCTGGTCCGTGACGCCCAGCGCATCCCGATCACCGATGCGCAGCTCGAGGAAGACCCCACCCTGCCGCCGTACTACCACCCGGGACCGGACGCACCGGAGATCCAGTACATGTGCGAGCGGCGTCGGGCACTGGGCGGGTTCGTGCCCGAGCGACGCACCAAGTCCAAGCCCCTCGTGCTGCCCGGCGACAAGGCCTACGACGTGCTGCGGCGCGGGTCCGGTAAGCAGGAGGTCGCCACCACGATGGCGTTCGTCCGGCAGCTCCGCGAGCTGATCAAGGATCCCGAGATCGGACCCCGTTTCGTGCCGATCATCCCGGACGAGGCGCGCACCTTCGGCATGGACTCGATGTTCCCCACGCAGAAGATCTACAACCCGCACGGGCAGCTCTACACCTCGGTGGACGCCGAGCTGATGCTGGCCTACCGGGAGAGCGAGCAGGGCCAGATCCTGCACGAGGGCATCAACGAAGCAGGCTCCACCGCATCGTTCACCGCGGCAGGCACCTCCTACGCCACCCACAACGAGCCGCTGATCCCGGTCTACATCTTCTACTCGATGTTCGGCTTCCAGCGCACTGGCGACGGCCTGTGGGCAGCCGGTGACCAGATGGCACGCGGTTTCCTGCTCGGCGCGACCGCCGGGCGCACCACGCTGGTCGGTGAGGGGCTGCAGCACAACGACGGGCACTCCCTGCTGCTCGCCGCGTCTAATCCCGCCGTGGTGGCCTACGACCCGGCGTGGGGCTTCGAGATCGCTCATATCGTGCGCGACGGGCTGCGCCGGATGTATGGCGACGATGCAGCGCGCGATCCGAACGTCTTCTACTACCTCACCATCTACAACGAGCCCTACCGCCAGCCGGCAGAGCCCGAGGGCCTCGACGTCGAGGCCCTGCTGCGCGGCCTGTACCGCTACGCACCCGCGCCAGCACTGGGCCGCGACAAGCCGGCGGTGCAGCTCGCCGCCTCCGGCGTTGCGCTGCCGTGGGCGCTACGAGCCCAGGAGATGCTGGCCCAGGAGTGGGGCGTGCAGGCCGACGTGTGGTCGGCAACGTCCTGGACGGAGCTGCGTCGCGAGGCCGTCGAGGTCGATCGACACAACCTGCTGCATCCCGAGGCCGAGCCCCGGGTGCCCCACGTGACCTGGGCGCTGCAAAAGGCAGCGGGCCCACTGGTCGCGGTGTCGGACTGGATGCGTGCGGTGCCGGACCTCATCCGTCCCTGGGTGCCCACCGACCTGGTCACCCTCGGAACCGACGGCTTCGGCTTCTCCGACACTCGCCCGGCGGCACGGCGACACTTCCTCGTCGACGCCGAGTCGATCACTGTGGCCGCGCTGGTGGCACTGGCCCGCCGCGGCGAAGTGGATCAGTCCGTCGTCGCCGAGGCAAGTCGGCACTACCACATCGACGACCCGCAAGCCGCCGGCCCCCAAACCTCCGACCCAGGAGTGGCCTAATTGCTGCCCGACATGGAGACATATCGGGGTTGTTGAGGGTGCGGTTGGCCCGATATGTCTCCATGT
>JBOHGX010000319.1:0-1797 GCA_050700255.1 Pseudonocardiaceae bacterium | reverse complement strand
GGCCCGGGGTGTCGATGAACGTGATCAGGCGCCCCACCCCGTCCAGCTCGGTGGCGACCTGGTAAGCGCCGATGTGCTGGGTAATCCCACCGGCCTCGCCACCCATCACGTTGGCCTTGCGGATGCTGTCCAGCAGGCGGGTCTTGCCGTGGTCGACATGACCCATGACGGTGACCACCGGCGGCCGGACCGCGAGATCCCCCTCGCCACCGGAGTCCTCGCCATAAGACAGGTCGAAGGACTCCAGCAGCTCGCGATCCTCGTCCTCTGGGCTGACTACCTGGATCTTGTAATTCATCTCCTGACCCAGCAGCTCCAGCACGTCGTCGGACACGGACTGGGTTGCCGTGACCATCTCGCCAAGGTGGAACAACGCCTGCACCAGCGCAGCCGGGTTGGCATCGATCTTCTCGGCGAAGTCGGTGAGTGAGGACCCGCGCCGTAGCCGGACGACCTCACCGCTGCCCCGCGGCAGCCGGACTCCGCCGACCGACGGCGCCTGCATGTTGTCGAACTCCTGGCGCTTCTGCCGCTTGGACTTGCGGCCTTTGCGCGCGGGACCACCAGGACGGCCGAAGGCACCGGCCGCACCGCCACGGCCACGACCACCACCACCGGGACGCGCCGGACTCCCTCGGAAACCGCCGCCAGCCGGAGCACCGCCACCACCGGCACCGCCACCGGCACCGCCACCACCGGCACCGCCACCACCGCCGAGGCCCCCGGGACCGCCTCCACCGCCGCGGAAACCTCCGCCACTGCCACCACCGCCGCGTCCGCCGGGGCCACCGCGACCGCCGCCTGGGCCGCTGGGGCCACCGCGTCCACCCTCACTGGGACCGGGCCGGCCAGGTCGGCTCGGACCCGTCCCTGGGCTGGGCGGCCGGGGGGGCATCATGCCGGGATTCGGCCGCGGACCACCGCTGCCGGGCGGACCGCTGCGACCGGAGGTGGGCCGGCTGCCTCCGCCAGGACGGGGTGGCATGTTTCCCGGCCCAGCGGGACCCGCAGGTGAGCCGGGTCGGGGGGTCGACGAGCGCGACGGCGCGGAACTGCCGACACCGAAGGGGTTGTTGCCCACCCTCGGCGACCGCGGACCGGGTTTGGGAGACCGCGGGCGAGACCCTGCGGGGGAAACCCCAGCAGACATATCGCCCTCATCGGGCCGGGGGCTCGGCCGCTGCTCGACCGGCGGACGCTGCGGGACGGCGCGATGGTCGGCAGCCGGACGCTGGGGTGCCGCCGGTGTATTGCGTACGGCCGGACGCTCGGGGGGGGTCGGAGCCTCGACAACGGCCGGACGCTGCGCAGCTACCCGTTGCTCAGCAGCCGCTGGTTGCGGGACAACTATCGGAGGCTGCACATGCGGCGTGCCCGCAGCGGCGACATCAGGCCGCGACGCCGGCTGACGGGCCGGCGACGGAGCGGGACCAGGTCTGGGAGTGCCCGGACCGGGCGCAGGATAGGCCTTAGGGGAACCACCGCCGCTGCTGCGGCTACTGGCCGATGCGCCGTTGGCCTGAGACACCTTCCCCACGTCGGAGGGAAAGGAGTCACGAAGCTTTCGCGCGACCGGCGCCTCCACCGTTGAGGAGGCAGACTTCACGTACTCACCGAGGTCGGCGAGTTTCTTGAGAACTTCTTTGCTTGTGACGCCGAGCTCTTTCGCCAGCTCGTGCACGCGGGCCTTGCCTGCCACTGCTCTCCTCACTGATGGAGCCGGCGGCAATCCCGCTCGACCCCGTTACTAACGCATGTCCATCGCTGTCAGAGCTTCACGGCTGCGGGTACATGTCG
>JBOHGX010000318.1:0-4096 GCA_050700255.1 Pseudonocardiaceae bacterium | reverse complement strand
TGGAGCAGCGACCCGAACCGCAACCCCGCACTGGCCGCACGGCTCGATCGGGGCGAGCCCGGAACCCAAGCGCTGGGCAGGACCCTGCTGATGATGGACCCGCCCGAGCACACCCGGCTGCGGCGGCAGCTCACCCCCGCATTCACCCCCCGGGCCATCGACGCGCTGCACCCCCGGATCACCGCAGTGGTCAAATCCGCCCTTGCCGACCTCGGCCAGGCAGGTGAGGTCGACGTCGTCGCCGACATCGGCTATCCGATCCCGCTCGCCGTGATGTGCGAGCTGCTCGACGTCGACATCGAGGGCGCGCAGCTTTTACGTACCGAGACCCCCAAGCTGGTGGGAATACTCGAGTTCGATCCCGACGCCGACGCGGCCCTCGCCGCCGAGGAGGCCACCGCCAGCCTCGCGCTTCATCTGCTGCCCATCCTCGGCGACCGCCGCCAGCGGCCCGGCGAGGATCTGGCCAGCCAGCTGCTGTGCCTGGCAGACAACGGCGACGACGCACTCGGACTCGACGAAGTGCTCGCCACCTGCATCCTGCTGCTGACCGCCGGGCACGAAACCACCGCCAACGTCATCGGCAACGGCGTTCTCACCCTGATGGAACACCCCGACCAACTCCACCTGCTCCAGCGTGATCCCACGCTGATCAAGCCTGCGGTCGAGGAGATACTCCGGTTCGAGTGCCCCGCCAAGATCGTCGGCCGGACCAGCCTCATCGACCGGCAACTAGGCGAACACACCATCCGCGCCGGCCAGCGCGTGCTCGTCCTGCTTGGCGCCGTGAACCGGGATCCAGGGCAGTTCCGCGACCCCGAGTGCTTCGACATCACTCGAACTCCCGCTCCGCACCTCGCTTTCGGTGCGGGACCGCACTTCTGCCTCGGAGCTGCCCTGTCTCGTGCGGAGGCCCAGGAGACCCTGCGGCAGCTGCTGCCGCTACTAACCGAATGGCGACTCGCACCCGGAGCGCCCGCCTGGCGTGTTTCCGACACGTTCCGGGCACTCGAGAAGCTCCACCTCCGCAGCCCCGCGACTCAATCCCGACCCTTTCCTCCGCCATGACGCCGGGACTCCGCAAGGCTGCACGAGTTTGCGCTGTTCAGGGCCCGGTTCCTCGGTGTCGAGGTGGACTTGTAGGTCGTCGAGGACCTGCTCGGCGCGGAAGGTGTTGCCGTGCCCCAGCAACCACTTCAGGCTCTTCAGCTGGCTACCGACCTCGGCCGCGAGGTCGAGTGGTGGTGACGGTATGAGGTCGGGGTTGGGTGCTGGGGAGCGCCGGCTCTTGGCCATGTTGCACATCACAGTGAGGCGCATGGTGATGTGGAATCAGTCCAGGTAGTGCTCGGAGCGGGGGTTGAGGTAGAGCGGCAGGTCCCGGATGTCCTCGCCGGGGTCGGTTGAGGAAGACCACGAGACTGGTTGGCCTGCATGCCCTGGCCGCGCAGCACATCGAACAGCCGCCGTTTCGGCTTGGTGTCGATCTTCTGCACGAAGGCGAAGCACTTCGGGGACCGTCGGTGGGCATGCTCTTGCCCGCGATCACCTCGAACCAGCCGTCGCGGCGGGAGGTTTGCGCACTGGAGTGGACGTATCCGCCGTCCAGGCCGACGATCAGCGGCAGGTCCGGGCGGGGCAGCTGCGTCCAGTCCCGCTGGCGGCCCTCGGCGAACATGTACTGCTCGGGACCGAGTTCACTCTCCAGCCGCCGCGCCACCGCGTTGACCTGGTCGCGGACCGCGCTGCCGGGCAGCTTCCGCCCCAGGGGCAGGACCTCACCGACCGCGCCTGCGGCGATCCCGGTCAGAACATCTCGACTCATGATCGGGTTTGTTCCCTCTGTTGGCCCGAGTTATCCCTCGAACAGCCGCGTTTGACCACCGGGCAGCTCGGGTAGCCAAATGTGCATGTCAATAGGAACAGAACGTGGCGACCCAGGAGAAGGCCGCCGGGCACCTCAACGCCGGTGAGATCGACGCCGCGATGGACACCATGTTCGCCGTCGACGCCGTGGATCACGATCCCGCTCCCGGTCAGGGGCCCGGACGGGAGGGCTTCCGGTCGTTCTTCCACACGTTGACCAGCGCGTTTCCCGATGCGCACATCGAGCCCCAGACCATGGTGGTCGACGACACATCCGTTGCGTTCGCCTACACCCTCACCGGCACCCACCGGGGCGACTTCCACGGGATCGCGCCCACCGGCAAGCGGATCGAGGTGCGTGGCCTGCAAATTGGCCGTTTCGAGAACGGGCAGATCGTCGAGCGTTGGAGCGGCACCGACGAGTTGGGGATCATGACACAGCTCGGCGCGGCTCCGGATTCCTCGAACAAGCCCGGCCTGGTCGACAAGGTCAAGGACGCCTTCACCTGATCAACACTCGCGGAACGTGCGGTGATGCTGGTAGTGCGGCCGATGATCACGGTCATCGGCGGGGTCTGCTGATTCGGAAGTGGGCCGCCGGTCCCGGCAGCGATGACCTGGCCGGCGAGCTGGCGGAACTCGGCGCCGGCGGCCACCCACGCCGGACCCAGCCATATAAGTGCTCATGGCCATCGCCTGTGGATCCGCCGGGATCTTGGACGACGCTGGAGGCGCGCCGCCCATCGCTGGGGAGCATGGAGGGTGTCCTATCGGTGAATCGCTGTTACCCCCCGAGTACATCCGCGCCAACACCGACCGGATCCCCAACTAGGGCGAGCGCCACCGCTGCGGTGAGACCATCCCGGCTTTACCCATCACAACCGACCCGTCGAGCTTGTGGCGTAGGCAGCACCACCGGGCGTCCGCACAGTTGATCTCCCACGGTTTTGGTCTGTCTCCCGAGCGCCGCAACGACCAACGACCCGGCTGTGGCGTCGCCAGTGTCAGCAGGGACCGCTTTCGCCGAGCCGTCGGAAGCGCATTGCCGATGGCGCACGTGATTTTCGTCAACGCCGCTGAGTACAGTATGACCTTCTGACCGACAGGAACTTGTCACGGCGGTCGGGATGAAGGGGGTGTTCCTTCCGTTCTGCGATACCGACGAGGAAAACTGTTTGTCGCCGAGGTGAAAGCCCGACGCCGGTTCGAGTTGGACGCCGGAATCCGCAAATGAACACACGGAGATAGGCATCCCCCTGCTCAGCTGGCGAACCGGCCGTAGGCTTCGCGATCAACGGTAGGCATCCCGCCGGTGACTAATATCCAGAACCTGGACGGTCTGGCTGTTGTCGTTGATGGTGTACCGGACTCGGTACTCCCCGCGCCGAGCCCGCCAGTAGCCCTCGAAAGGCTTCTGCAGCGGAGCTCCTACCCGATGGGGGTTCTCGGCCAGCGGCCCGTAGAGGAACTCCACACATGCCGCGGCGACGGCCTCCGGCAGTTGCTCGGCGAGTTGGCGTGCCGCAGTACGGGCAACTTGTACCCGGTAGGTCACTCGGGTTGGGTCCGGGCTCGCTGATCGATCAAGGATCGCACCTGCTGCTCGTCGAGCACGTCACCGCGAGCGAAGTCGGCTTCGCCAGCGGCGATGTGCTGCTGAGCCTGCGTGTCGGCGAGCAACTCCAGGGTCGCCTCGATGGATTCGAGATCCTCTGCGGCGAGCAGCACGACGTAGTCACGGCCGTTGCGGGTGATGTGGACGCGCTCGTGAGTGCGCCCGACCTCGTCCGCAATCTCGGAAAGTCGGGCCTTCGCTTCGGACAACGGGATCGTGCTCATGGACTAGAATTATAGTCCATCAGCCCTCAGTCGCCCACTGGCGGCAGCCGACTCGACCATGTCGGCCGCACGAACACCGCATCTGGCGCGTGCCTCCCCGCAGCAGGATGTCTGTCAGTCCTTCGGAGCCTGCTGCGTCCTTGAGGGCGAGGGGAAGCAAGAGGATGGGACCGCCAGTTGGACAAAGATCGATCGAAGACCGCGGTGTGGGGCCATGTGCACTGTTAGAGGTGGTGGCCAGGGGCGGGGTCGAACCGCCGACCTTCCGATTTTCAGTTCAAAGTCCACCTTGTAGGAGTAGGACTACCAGGCATTTCGCGTGCTGTGGTTACGGCGTAGAGGTACAAGAAGCACTCAGAGGACTGGAGTTATTGGACAGTCTGTTGGACAC
>JBOHGX010000317.1:0-5205 GCA_050700255.1 Pseudonocardiaceae bacterium | reverse complement strand
GTCTCGACGAGGACACCGCGTACTTCCTGGCTGCCGCAGCGGCCGGCCGGCACGCCGCCCGCCTGCTCGGCTCGGTGCGGCGCCCGCCTGCTCGGCTATCGGCGCCGACGGATGCCCGCTACATGCTCGCGATGAGCTTCTCCACCCGGTCGTCGACGGCCCGGAACGGGTCCTTGCACAGCACCGTGCGCTGGGCCTGGTCGTTGAGCTTGAGATGCACCCAGTCGACGGTGAAGTCGCGGCCCGCTGCTTGGGCAGCGGCGATGAAGTCTCCGCGTAGCTTCGCTCGGGTGGTGGCAGGTGGGGTGTCCTTGGCCGCCTCGATCTCACCGTCGTCGGTGACCCGGTCGACCAGCGCCTTGCGCTGCAGCAGGTCGAACAGTCCCCGACCACGGCGGATGTCGTGGTAGGCGAGGTCCAGCTGAGCGATCCGTGGGTTGGACAGGTCCATCCGATGCTTGGCTCGGTAGCGCTCCACCAGCCGGTGCTTGATCGCCCAGTCGATCTCGCGGTCGATCAGGCTGAGATCTCCCCGCTCGACGGCGCTCAGGGTGCGGTCCCACAGCTCCATCACCCGGTCGGTCAATGGGTCGGACCCGCGGCGCGCGACGTGCTCGGCAGCGCGCATGTAGTACTCCCGCTGGATGTCCAGTGCGGAGGCCTCGCGGCCGCCGGCCAGCCGCACCCCGCGCCGGCCGGTGAGGTCGTGACTGATCTCACGGATCGCCCGGATCGGGTTGTCCAGGGTGAAGTCGCGGAACGCGACGCCCTCCTCCACCATCTCCAGCACGAGGTTGGCGGTGCCCACCTTGAGCAGCGTGGTCACCTCGGACATGTTCGAGTCACCGACGATCACATGCAGGCGGCGATACCGCTCGGCGTCGGCGTGCGGCTCATCCCGGGTGTTGATGATGGGGCGCGATCGGGTGGTCGCCGAGGACACCCCTTCCCAGATGTGCTCAGCCCGCTGCGACAGGCAGTACACCGCGCCGCGTGGTGTCTGCAGCACCTTGCCTGCACCGCAGACCAGTTGCCGGGTGACCAGGAAGGGCAACAGCACGTCGGCGATCCGCGAGAATTCACCAGCCCGGGCCACCAGGTAGTTCTCGTGGCAGCCATAGGAGTTGCCCGCGGAATCGGTGTTGTTCTTGAACAGGAAGATGTCCCCGCCGATGCCCTCGTCGGCCAGCCGGCGTTCGGCATCAACCAGGAGATCCTCGAGGATCCGCTCGCCGGCCTTGTCGTGGGTCACCAGCTGGGCCAGGTCGTCGCACTCCGCAGTGGCGTACTCCGGATGTGAGCCCACATCCAGGTACAGCCGGGAGCCGTTTCGCAAGAAGACGTTCGACGACCGACCCCACGAGACCACCCGCCGGAACAGGTAGCGGGCGACCTCGTCCGGCGACAGCCGGCGCTGGCCGTGGAAGGTGCAGGTGACCCCGAACTCAGTTTCGATGCCGAAGATCCGCCGCTGCATGCCTTCCACCCTAGGCTGCCGGGGCCGTCCTGCAGGCCGTCCGTACGGGCTCACTTACGCTGCACCAGTGCTGGAATGGGTGCGCCGAGCGGCGCAGGAGATCAACCGTGCCGACCATGAGCTGGTGTGCCGCACTGCGGCCATCCCACCCTCAGCTGCCGACGAGGGCCTCAAGCGGCTCACCAGAACCGCGAACCACAGCCTGCTGTGGTTCGCTGCGGCTGCGGTGCTGGCTTGCTGCAAGGGTGTGACCCGGCGTGCCGCACTTCGCGGCGTGGCATCGATCGGGGGGGCCAGCCTCACCATCAACGCGCTGGCCAAACCGCTGATGCCGCGCCGGCGACCGGCGTGGGAAGACGTCCTCGTGCCACGCCGGTTGAATCGGGACGAGCGTCCCAGCTCGTCGTCGTTCCCCTCCGGCCACGCGGCGTCGGCGGCAGCGTTCACCACCGCGGTGACGATGGAATGCCCCGCCGTGGGACTTGCTGTGGCCCCGGTTGCGGCGGTGGTGGCCTACTCCCGGCTGCACACCGGCGTGCACTATCCCTCCGACGTGATCGCCGGGGTGCTGCTGGGCAGCGGCATCGCGCTGGCCACCCGGCGGTGGTGGCCGTTGCGGGTCGGCGAAGCGGCCGCGAGTAAACATCCCGCGCCGGTGCCTGCGCTGCCTGATGGCGAGGATCTGGTGGTACTGATCAACGCCGGTTCCGGAGGCGACGGCGAGCACCCCGGTACCGAGCTGGCCGCTGTCTGGCCCGCAGCCCGGCAGGTGGTCATCGAGCTTGGTGGCGATCTGGTCAAGCAGCTGGAGGCGGAGCTGGACGCCTCCGACCGACCGCCGGCGCGTGCGGTGGCGGTCGCTGGCGGCGACGGGACGGTGGCGGCGGTGGCGGCGGTGGTGGCCAGCCGGGGATTGCCGCTGGTGGTGGTGCCGGCCGGCACGCTGAACCACTTCGCCCGGGACATCGGGGTAACCGGATTGTCCGACGCCATCGACGCGGTGCGCGCCGGCAGCGCCATGACGGTGGACCTGGGTGGAGTGCAGGTTGACGATGCGCCGCCGCGCTGGTTCGTCAACACCGCCAGCCTCGGCGGGTATCCCGACCTGGTGCAGCTGAGGGAGCGAAGGGAGGCGCGCTGGGGCAAGTGGCCGTCGGCGGCGCTCGCGCTGATCCGCGTGCTCCGCGAGGCAGATCCGCTGGTGGCGCGCATCGACGGTAAGCGGCGCAAGGTATGGCTGATCTTTGTGGGCAACGGTCTGTACCGCCCCCGCGGCTTTGCTGCCGCGGCCCGGCACCGGCTGGATTCCGGGCTGCTCGACGTCCGTTACGTCCGTGCTGACGTGCCGCTGTCTCGGACCCGGTTCCTCATCGGGGCTTTGTCCAGCGCCCTGGAGCGTAGCCGAACCTACGTCCAGCAGGAGCGTGCTGAGATGCTGATCGAGGTCCTCGGCCCGCCGGTGGCGTTGGCCACCGACGGCGAGATCATCACGGAGGGACGCCGGTTCCGGTTCTTCACCCAACCCGCTGCGCTGCAGGTTTACCGCCCGACACGCTGACGGCATTCCCCGTTAGCTGCCGGGGCTGGACCCGCCGTTGGTGCCGTTGGCGTCGGTGCCCTCGCCCGGCGGCGTCGAGTCCGAGGTGTCCCCGTTGGGTTCGGTCGTCGAGTTGTCGGTACCGGGTAACAGCGCGGTCAATGCCGCCCCGGTGATCCGCCGGAAAGCGCGGTGCGGCCGGGACCGGTCCAACACCGCAACCTCGAGCTGGCCCACGCCCAGGGTCCGCTGTCCGGTTCCATTGACGCTGGTGGAGGCCGAGCTCAGCGCGGCCACCGCGGCGGCGACGGCTTCGGCGGTGTCCATGTCCTGCCGGAAGGATTCCTTGAGTGCCGTGGAAATGACCTCGGCTTGGCCGCCCATCACGACGAAGTCCGGCTCGTCACCGATCGAGCCGTCGTAAGTCAGGTGATAGAGCTGATCGGAGTCCTGGTCAACGCCCACCTCGGCGACGCACAGCTCCACCTCGAAGGGCTTGTGTTGCTCCGAGAAGATCGTCCCGAGAGTCTGTGCGTAGGCGTTTGCCAGGGCCCGCCCGGTCACATCACGCCGGTCGTAGGAGTAACCGCGGACGTCGGCGTGCCGGATCCCGGCCTGACGAAGATTTTCGTACTCGTTGTAGCGGCCGACCGCCGCGAAGCCGATCCGGTCGTAGATTTCTGAGATCTTGTGCAAAGCGGTGGACAGGTTCTCGGCAACGAACAGCACCCCGCGTGAATAGCTCAGTACCACCACACCGCGGCCTCGGGCGATGCCCTTGCGGGCGAGCTCCGAGCGGTCGCGCATGATCTGCTCGACCGAGGCGTAGAAGGGCATCGTCACAGCGGGAGCTCCTGGGTGGCGACGGATTCGGTGGTGAACCCGAATGTCTTTGGCTGGGAGTGTCGAGGAGTGGACTGGGCGTCATGTCAGGGCGATCGGCGTGGCATCAGCCTCCGGGCTTTCGCCTGCGGGCTTCCAGCACGACGTCGGCAACCTGAGCCGCCTGCTGGTCAGGAAGCCGGGCGGCCCCGTCCGCTGCGGTGATGGTGATCACCACTGGGTAGATCTGGCGGACAGAGTCCGGTCCGCCGGTCGCGCTGTCGTCGTCGGCGGCGTCGTAGAGGGCTTCCATGGCAATCCGGACGGCGGCGTCGGCATCCATCATGGGGTCGTACAGCTTTTTCAATGATGAGCGGGCGAACAGCGAACCCGAGCCCACCGAGTGGTACCCGACCGTCTCGTCGTAGAGGCCGCCGACGACGTCGTAGGAAACGATGCGTCCCGCCCGGTCCGGGTCGGTCGCATCGGCGTCATAGCCGACGAACAGCGGCAGCGCGGCGAGGCCCTGCATGGCGGCCGGAAGGTTGCCGCGGACCATGCCGGCCAGCCTCTTCGCCTTGCCGTCCAGTGTGAGTGAGACACCCTCGATCTTCTCGTAGTGTTGCAGCTCGACGGCGAACAACCGCACCATCTCCACCGCGACACCGGCCGTCCCGGCGATTCCCACCGCGGTGTAGTCGTCAACGACGAACACCTTCTCCATGTCACGCTGGGCGATGAGATTGCCGGCCGTCGCTCGACGGTCCCCGGCGATGAGCACCCCGCCACGGAAGGTGGCCGCCACGATGGTGGTGCCGTGCGGGCTGACCACCGGTGCAGCGCCGGCGGGCAGGGGGATCCCTCCCCGCGCGGGCAGCAGGTCAGGCGACGTCGCGGCGAGAAACTCGCTGAAAGATGAGTTGCCCACCATGAAATACGACGCCGGCAGAGCTGCGCCCGGGTAGCGTCCGACCGAAGACTGATCCATCGGCTGTGATCGTCTCCTAGCTCCCGTTGTAGCAGTCACTCAGTGTTGGTGAACATGATGCCTTGCCACTGCGTTTCTTTGTTATCGGGGCGGCGATCACTGACCGCCCTTCTGGACGTATGCCCGGACGAAGTCCTCGGCGTTTTCCTCCAGCACGTCATCGATCTCATCGAGGATCGCGTCCACGTCCTCGCCGAGCTTCTCCCGACGTTCCTGACCGGCCGGCGCACCACCGCACGTCTCGTCGTCGCCGTCACCGCCGCCTTGGCGCTGCACCTTCTCCTGGGACATCTCGCCTCCCGGACCAAAGTTGTCTCTAGCAAACAGTATCCAGCAACTCCGACAATCGCTGCCAGGCCAGTCGGGTGATCAGCCTCGGGT
>JBOHGX010000316.1:0-4197 GCA_050700255.1 Pseudonocardiaceae bacterium | reverse complement strand
GCCAACCCCCGCCAGCGTGCTGGCGGGGGTTGGCTCTCGTTTGAGACGTCCCGAATAGGGGTTGGTGGTCCTTGAAGAGCAACCAACGTCACGCTACCCGGCAGGATGGCTCGCGGCCCTCCAGGAAGTCTTGCAGGTTGTCCAGCACGAGCATGCCCATTGCGGTTCGGGTCTCCAGGGTTGCGCTGCCCAGATGTGGCAGCAGCACAGCATTCTCCAGTTGTCGCAGCGCCTCCGGGACATCGGGTTCACCCTCGTAGACGTCCAGCCCGGCGCCGGCGATCGTGCCCGACTGCAGTGCCTTGGTCAGGGCGTCGGAATCAATGACGTCGCCACGGGCACTGTTGACCAGGAATGCGGTCGGCTTCATCCGGGCCAGCCGGGCCGCGTCCATGAGGTGGGTGTTCTCGCCACCGCCGGGCATGTGCAGGGAGACGAAGTCGGCGGCCTCCAGCAGCTCCTCCATGGTGGCCACGCGCCGGGCGCCGGGAATCCCGTGGTCGGGCTCGAAGTCGACCGGATCGTAGAAGATCACCGGCATGCCGAAGCCGAAGTGGCCGCGGCGGGCCACCGCCACCCCGATGCGCCCCATCCCTACGATGCCCAGCGTCTTGCCGGTGACGTCGGCGCCCATCATGTGGGTGGGTCGCCACCCGGTCCATCGTCCGGCGCGGACCTCCCGCTCCCCCTCACCGGCGCGCCGGGCCACCATCAGCAGCAGTGTCATCGCGGTGTCCGCGGTGGTGTCGGTGAGCACCCGGGGGGTGTTGGTGACGACGATTCCGGCCTTGGCCGCGGCATCGGTGTCGATGTGGTTGTAGCCGACGCCGAAGTTGCCGAGGAACTTGGTCCGCAGCTCACCGGCGAGCAGCTCGGCCGGCAGCCGGTCGGAGACGGTCGGCAGCACGACATCGGCCTGCTCAAGCGCAGCACGCAGCCCGTCGCGCCCGAGCGGGACGTCGTCGGCATTGAGCCGGACGTCCGGGAAGCGCCGCTGCAGCTCCTGCTCCACCGACGCCGGCCACTTGCGGGTCACCACGATCACGGGGTCCTGCACGGTGATCCTCCCTGGGGAATCAGACGGCGGCTGGGGTGAGGCCGTGCTCGGCGAGTACCCGGGCCACGGTGTCGCCCATCGCCGACGGGTTCGGCGCCATAGTGACGCCCGCGGCGGTCAGGATCTCGGCCTTCTCCTCGGCGGACTCCCCGACGGTGGACACGATCGCGCCGGCATGGCCCATCTTGCGACCCTTCGGGGCGGACAGCCCCGCGATGTAGGCGATCACCGGTTTGGTCACGTGGTCGCGCACGTAGTCGGCGCCCTCGGCCTCCTGCGGGCCGCCGATCTCCCCGATCATCACGATGGCATCGGTCTCGTCGTCGGCCTCGAACAGCGCCAGATGGTCGCGGAACGACGACCCGTTCAACGGGTCACCGCCGATGCCCACTGATGTGGAGATCCCGATGCCCAACGCTTTCATCTGGGACGCGGCCTCGTAGCCCAGGGTGCCGGAGCGACCGATCACCCCGACCCGCCCAGGCAGGTAGATGTGGCCAGGCATGATGCCCAGCAGCGACCGCCCCGGGCTGATGGTGCCGGCGCAGTTTGGCCCGGTAAGCGTCATCCGCTGGTGAGCCCGATAGCGCCACATGTAGCGCTTGACCTTCATCATGTCCTGCGTCGGGATGCCGTCGGTGATGCAGACGCAGAACCGGATTCCGGCGTCGGCGGCCTCCATCAGGGAGTCGGCGGCGACCGGCGGCGGCACGAACACGATGGAGGCCGTCGCCCCGGTCTCGGCCACGGCTTCCTTCATGGTGTTGAAGATGGGGCGGTCCAGCACGTGCTCACCGCCCTTGCCCGGGGTGACCCCGGCCACCACGTTGGTGCCGTAGTCGATCATCTCCTCGGCGTGGAAGCGCCCGATGCGACCGGTGATGCCCTGCACCACCACGCGGGTGTGCTCGTCAATCAAGATGGCCATGACCCCTCCAGCACTCAGGCGCTCGCGGCAGCGGTGGCCAGCACAGCGACGGCCTTGCGGGCCGCATCGGCAAGGGTGTCCGCCGTGATGATGGGCAGACCGGAGTCCCGCAGGATCGCCTGGCCCTCCTCGACGTGGGTGCCGGCCAGCCGCACCACGACCGGGATCTTGACGTCGATCTCTTTGAACGCGGCGACGATGCCCTGGGCGACCCAGTCGCAGCGGTTGATGCCGGCGAAGATGTTGATCAGCATCCCCTCGACCTTCTCGTCCTGCAGCACCGCGCGGAACGCCTTGAGCACCCGCTCGGGCGAGGCTCCGCCGCCGATGTCCAGGAAGTTCGCCGGCTCACCACCCGCGAGCTTGATCATGTCCATGGTCGCCATCGCCAGCCCAGCGCCATTGATCATGCAGCCGATGTTGCCCTCCAGGCCGACATAGGCCAGCCCACGGTCGGCGGCGTGACTTTCCCTGGCGTCTTCCTGGCTGCGGTCGCGCAACTCGGAGATGTCCAGGTGACGAAACAACGCGTTGTCGTCAAAAGACATCTTGGCGTCCAGCGCGACCAGGCTGCCCTTGCTGGTCACGGCCAGTGGGTTGATCTCCAGCATGGTGGCGTCCAGATCTCGAAAGGCACGGTAAGCACGACGAAAGATCCGGCTGGCCTCGGCGAGCTGGGCCGGCTGCAGGCCCACCGCAAACGCGAGCTCCCGGGCCTGGAACTCCAGGAAACCCACCGCGGGTTCGATCGTCGTGCGGATCAACGCCTCGGGATTGGACGCGAGCAGGTCCTCGATCTCCACCCCGCCCTCGGCCGAGGCGATGATGCAGACCCGCTCGATACGGCGATCGAGCACTATGCCGAAATACAGCTCGCGGGCGATGTCGGTGGCCTCCTCGACGTACACCCGGTACACCAACTTGCCGCGCGGCGCGGACTGTTTGGTGACCAGCCGCCGGCCGAACAGGCTGTTCGCGACGTCCTGCACCTCGTGGTCGGTGCTGCACAGCTTCACCCCGCCGGCCTCGCCGCGGCCGCCGGCGTGCACCAGGGCCTTGACCACCCAGTCAGACACGCCCATCTCGGTGCACCGGTAGGACGCCTGCTCGGGGCTGTAGGCCAAACCCCCTCGTGGTATGGGTACCCCGAAACGGGCCAGGATCTCCTTGGCCTGATATTCGTGAATGTCCACACCCGCCCCTTAGGTCCGGCTCGCCGCGGCGGCCCGGATCGCTTCGTCCATCGCGATCACCGTCTTGGCCATTCGCTCCGAAGCAGCGTCGATCATCTTGCCGTCCACCGACGCAGCGCCCTTGCCTTGCGCCTCGGCCTCCCGGAGCGCCTCGATGATCCGCTGTGCCCGGTCCACCTCGTCCTCCGGCGGGCTGAACACATCATTGGCCAGCGCGACCTGGTTGGGGTGAATCGCCCACTTGCCCTCACATCCCAGCGCGGCAGCCCGCCGAGCCCCGGCCCGGAAACCATCGGGATCGGAGTAGTCGCCAAATGGACCGTCGATTGGCCGCAGCCCGTAAGCCCGGCACGCCACGATCATCCGCGACAATGCGAAATGCCACTGATCACCGGGATAGTCCGGGTTCAGGCCACCGATGCTCACGGTGCGAGCCCGGTTGCTCGCGGCGTAATCGGCCACCCCGAAATGCAGCGCTTCCAACCTGCCCGCGCTGCTCGCGATGGCCTCCACGTTCGCCATGCCCAGCGCGGTCTCGATCAGCGCCTCGATACCCACCTTGACCTGGTATCCCTTGGCTTGCTCGATCTGGTTGACCAGGGTCTCCACGCAATACAGGTCAGCGGGCACCCCCACCTTGGGCACCAGGATGGTGTGCACCCGGTCGCCGGCCTGCTCCATCACGTCGATGACGTCGCGGTACATGTAGTGGGTGTCGAGCCCATTGATGCGCACCGACACCGTCTTGCCCTTGGCCGCCCAATCGATGTCCCGCAGCGCCTCGACGACGTTGCGGCGAGCCTGCTCCTTCTCCGGCGGTGCGACCGCGTCTTCCAGGTCCAGGAACACGAAGTCGGCCGCGCTGTCCGCGGCCTTGGCGATGAAACTGGTGTTCGATCCTGGTACCGCTAGCTCACTTCGCTGCAACCGGGGCTGACGCATCGGGTAAAGAGTGTGGCTCATCGACCCGTCTCCTCGCCCTCCAGCGCGGCGATCGCGCCGCGGTAGTACTCCTGGGC
>JBOHGX010000315.1:0-1804 GCA_050700255.1 Pseudonocardiaceae bacterium | reverse complement strand
GGCTTGGCCAGCTTGTCCACGATCGACTCGACAGCGCGGGACAGCGCGGTGATGGCGTTGTCCTGAGCTTCCAGCTTCCCCAGCGTTTCGTCCAACCGCTCGGCCAGCACGCTGACCTCGGTGCGGTCGGGCATTTCCGAGAGCCGCTTGCGAACCGAACCCAGCGACTCCAGAGGAGCCAGCCGAGCGTGGATCTCGTCCAGCGCGTCGAAGATCTGCTGCTGCTCGCTGTCGCGGATCTCGGCGGCACGCACCAGCATGCTGCGCATCCGATCGAAGGACTGCGTTGCGGGGCTATTGCTGTAATTGCTCACAGGCGTGGGCTTTCGGTGAGGAGAATGCGCCGACACGGTCGGGCGCGCATCCTAGCCATCTCGGCAGCCGTTGCGGCAATCGGGCGACGCGGGACGCAGCTCAACGGACATTCAGTCGATCTTCGAACGCCCCCACCAGGACCTGCCAGGCTGCCACCTCGGCGTCGAAGGGAGGGCTGGGTGCAAGCCGCGTCGGGTCCGGCCGCAGCAGGAAGGAGACCAACCAGCCCAGCGGTTCAGAGCCGGTCAGCGCCTTATCCGCGGCGTCGGATCCAGCCCATTGCTCGGCATCGGTGATCAATTCCACGGCGAGTTCGAGCTGGCCGGGGTCGACGGTTTCCGGACCCCCGGCGAGATCGTCGGCCAGGCCGGCGAGCACGTAGCTGTTACCGTCGTCGACTGCCACCTCGAGCTCGCCGGCGTGCGCCTGTTTGGTCACCTGCGGCCAGGTGGACACCTCGTCGAGGTCGTGGCCCTTGGGGTTGTCGGCGAGGTACCGGGACAGTGAGCGCGGCGAGGGGAAGGCCTCGATCCGCCCGCTGCGGCCGAGGAAGACCGGTGCATCGTCGACGTAGCAGCGCAACGTGTAGTGATCGCCCAGATCGCTGATGATCCGGATCGGGTCGATGCCGACCTCTGACCAGAACGCCAGCGCGGGGTTTGGCGCAGCTGGGGCTTCGGTAGCCGCTTTGTCTGTCGCCGTGTTGTCTGTCGCTGTGTTGTCTGTCGCCGTGTTGTCTGTGACCGCCTCGACCTCGGTCAGCTCGGTCTGCGCCATGGCCAGTGCCGCCGCATCGACATCGGGAGTGCGGACCACCCCGTCGACCGTATCGAGCACGTCGTCCCAGCGCTGTGCGATCACGGCGCACAGCGCCTGCCAGCGCCGCTCGCCCTCCCGGCCGCCGAAAGCCAGCGTGCCACCCTCAAGCATGCCGAACTCCGGGGTGGAGTCGAGCACGTCAGCCACCACATCCAGGCCGCATACCTCGGCCAGCGAACGCACGATCGACACCACCTCGGCGAGTTCGTCCAGCACCCAGGTGTCCGGTGGTTGCGCGACGAGCTCGGGCACTCCGACCAGGTCGTAACGTTGGGATTCGGCCGGCCGTAGGTCCACCGCGGGCAACCGCGGCACCAGCGCCCAGGCCGGATGGTCGACGAGGTCGTGCTCGGGCGCGGTACGCACGAAACCGACCAACGCCGCGACGTCGGGGAAGGCGAAGAGATCCTCGCCGTGGCCGAGAAACGCCTCCCATTCCTCACTGTCCTCCCGCCAGCGAGGAGCCCACAGCGTCACCAGGTCCCCGGCGGTCAGGGAGAGCTCGATCGGCACGATGTCCGCAGCCATGCGCGGCAGCGTAGTGCTCGTGAGTGGGTAACAGCACCTGATACCCGTGCGGGTCGCGCGTTCCGTGGTGAAAATGGGGGTTGGCTGCTGTTGTGCGGGTGGATGATCGTGGTCTGGGCCTTTCGAGGGGGAGGGTGGTGGA
>JBOHGX010000314.1:0-4259 GCA_050700255.1 Pseudonocardiaceae bacterium | reverse complement strand
GGGTGGCACCAATGACTGCAAGTCACCGCCGGAGTCGTTGACCCGCTGCACGAACGGTCGGGTCTCGGTGTAGCTGATGGCGCTGATCGCGCCCGGGTTGGCGACGATGCGCTGGAAACCGTCCAGGTGCATGCCCAACGCGTCAGCGAGCACTGCCTTGATGACGTCACCGTGCGTGCAGACCAGCCACAGCACCTGCGGGCCGTGCTCGGCGGCCAGCTTGGCGTCCCATTCCCGCACCGCGGCCACCGCCCGAGCCTGCAGCGCGGCCAGGCCCTCACCACCGGGAAACACCGCCGCCGACGGGTGGACCTGCACCACTTTCCACAGCGACTCCTTGCCCAGCTTGCGCAGTTCGCGCCCGGTCCACTCGCCGTAGTCCACCTCGACGAACCGGTCATCCACGGTCACCTCGAGCCCGCGCGCCTGCGCCAGCGGGGCCAGCGTTTCCTGGCACCGCTGCAGCGGGGAACTCACCAGTGCCGCCAGCGGTAGCTTCGCCAGCCGCTCCACCAGCGCCTCGGCCTGGGCCTGCCCCTGCTCGTCGAGCGCCACTCCCGGCGTGCGCCCGGCCAGCACTCCCTCGTTGTTTGCCGTGGACCGGCCATGTCGCAGCAGGATCAGGGTGCCCACGCCGCCACCCTACGCAGCACCGCACGACCAGGTCAGGTCGCGCTGATCGTCCCGGTGGCCAGCAGCGCCAGCACGACGATCCCCAGCGCCAGCCGGTACCAGACGAACAGGTAGACGCTGTGCCGCTCGACGTAGCGCAGCAGCCACGCGATCGCGGCATAGCCCACCGCCGCCGCGAGCAGGGTGGCGACCACCATCTGGGCCACCGAGGGTTGCAGGCCCGGCCCGCCGACCGCGAAGACGTCGGGAATCTGGAACAGCCCGGCGGCGATCACGGCGGGGATCGCGAGCAGGAATGAGTAGCGGACCGCGGTGGGCCGGGTCAGCCCGAGGAACAGGCCGGCACTGATCGTCCCTCCGGAGCGGGATACCCCGGGCACCAGCGCCATGGCCTGGGCCAAACCCATCACCACACCGTCGGTGACGGTCAGCTGCTGCAGTGGGCGTCGCTGCTGGCCGTAGCGCTCCGCGGCGGCCAGCACCAGACCGAACACGATCAGCGTGCTGCCGATGATCCACAGGTTGCGACCCGAGGTCTGGATCCGGTCTTCGAAAATGAAGCCCAGCACGCCGATCGGGATCGTTCCGATGATCACCAGCCAGGCGATCCGGTAATCCGGGGTGGCGCGGACCTGCGCCGAGCGAAACCCGCGGAACCAGATCACCACCAGGTGCCCGATGTCGCGGGCGAAGTAGATCAGCACTGCGGCCTCGGTACCCAGCTGGGTGACCGCGGTGAACGCTGCGCCGGCATCGTCGCCGAAGAAGATCTCCGAGACGATCCGCAGGTGCCCTGACGAGGAGATCGGGAGGAACTCGGTGAGGCCCTGAACGAGTCCCAGGACCAGGGCTTGCAGCCAGCTCACGCGGCTGCACCCTACGGGTCCCGGCGCCGCCACCAGCAGGCGCTAGCGTGCCCCCCGTGCAACAGCGTCTCCTCGGCCGCAGCGGGCTACGGGTGTCCCGGCTGGCGCTGGGCACCATGACCTGGGGCCGCGACACCGACGCCGAGGAGGCCGCCACCCAGCTGGTCGCGTTCATCGATGCCGGCGGCACGCTGGTGGACACCGCAGACGTGTACAACGAGGGTGAGTCGGAGCGGATCCTTGGTGGGTTGCTGGCCGACGTCATCCCCCGAGACGAGGTGGTGCTGGCCACCAAGGCGGTGGCGCGCCGCGATGACGGGCCATTCGGTGGCGGCGCGTCCCGGGCGGCGCTGCTGTCGGCGTTGGACGGCTCGCTGCGCCGGCTTCGCACCGACCACGTCGACCTGTGGCAGCTGCACGCCTGGGATCCCACGGTGCCGCTGGAGGAGACGCTGTCCGCGGTGACGGACGCGGTGCGCTGCGGCAAGGTGCGCTACGTCGGGGTGTCCAACTACACCGGCTGGCAGCTGGCCACCGCGAAGGCCCTCTGCGACGTGCCGCTGGTGTCCACCCAGATGGAGTACTCGCTGCTGGAGCGGGGCGTGGAACGTGAGCTGGCACCCGCGGCGGCCTATCACGGAGTGGGCCTGCTGCCCTGGGCGCCGCTGGCCCGCGGGGTGCTCACCGGCAAGTACCGCAACGGCACCCCCTCTGATTCCCGGGCAGCCTCGCCGCACTTCGCGCGCTACGTCGAGCACCACCGCACCGACCGGTCGACCCGGATCGTGCAGGCCGTGGTCACGGCGGCCGACGGGCTGGGAACCTCACCGCTGGAGGTGGCGCTGGCCTGGGTCCGGGACCGGCCGGGGGTGGTCGCGCCGGTCGTCGGTGCCCGCGACATCGCCCAGCTGGCCGGCTCGCTGGCCGCCGAGGAGGTGGAGCTGGCCCCCGCCATCCGGGCCGCGCTGGATGACGTCAGTGAGGTGCAGCTGGGGTATCCGGAGCGTCCGCTCGGCTGATCCGCCGCATCGCAGCGGCCATGTCACGCGCCGCGCGCACCGTGCCCCGGACCGATCCGGACACTTTGGATCGGCCGCCGGCACGCGGGCGGTACTCGACGTCGATTTCGCGCACCTGCCAGCCGGCAGCGGCGGCCCGCAGCAGCAGCTCAAGCGGGTAACCGCAGCCGCGGTCGGTGACGCCCAGGTCGAGCAATGCCTGCCGGCGACCGACCCGGATCGGTGCGATGTCGTGCACGGGCAACCCGCGGTGGCGTAGCAGCGCGGCCAGTACCGTGTTCCCGGCTCTGGCATGCCAGGGCCAGGCGCCGGCTTGCGGTATCCGCCGGCCGACGGCGAGGTCGGTGTTCCCGGTGACCGCGGCGACCAGCTCGGGCAGGGCCTGCGGCGGCAGTGAGCCGTCGGCGTCGAGCACACCGACCAGGTCGGCGGTCGCGGCGACCAACCCGGCATGCACCGCGGCGCCGTAGCCACGCCGTGGCTCCGCAACGACGGTGGCGCCGCAGGCGGCGGCGACCGAGGCGGTGTCATCGGTGCTGCCGTTGTCGACGACAAGCACCCGGTAGCCGGCCGGCATCGCGGCCAGCACGCCCGGTAGCACCTCGGCTTCGTCCAGGCAGGGCAACACGACGTCCACAGTGGGGGCCACGGCGGCGACGTTAGCCTTTTGGCGGTTGTCACCAGTCACCGGACCGGTTAGCGATCCGCTGACGCAGCGCTGTCCGTAGCCTACGGAGGAGAACAACAGGCTGCTCGGGGATGGCGCTGAAGTGTCTCGTCAGGAATGCTTGACCACGGCCCGCCCCCTACCGACGGGAGATCGGTGTGCCCGGTGCCACGCGCGCAGCGTTGCCTGCTGCGTTGCTTGTCGCCGGGCTGGTCGCAGGATGCGGTAGCAACGGGCGCCCAGCGCAGCCGGTCGTGGCACTCCCGATCGCGCCGGCGCCGGCTCCTCCAACTGAGCCGACCGCCGCCGCGGGCACCGTCACGCCGCTCGGCGCGCCGGCCACCCAGGTCGCGGTCGATCCACCCACCGCGACCGTGGTCGTGGCGCTGGCAGATCCCCCGCGCCTGCTGCTCAGCACGCTGGACGGCACCGCGCCGCCACGGCAGGTACCGCTTCCCGGTCCGGCCGCAGATCTCGTCCTGGCCGCCGACGGCGGCCCGCTACTGGTACCGGTCAGCACGCCCGGATCACTGGTGCGGGTCCCGCTCGATGGGGGGCCACCGAGCACGACGGATCTCGACGGCCCGGCGTACGGGGCGATAGCGATGGGTCAGACAACCGTGGTGGCGATGGGAGACCGGCTGACTGTGCTCGACGGCAGCTCGAGCCGCACCATCCCAGGGTTCGTCGACGCCACCCGCCTGGTGCCCGCGGGCAGCAAAGTCGGGGTTCTCGACCGGGGCCGCAGTGCGGTGAGCCTGGTGGACATTTCCTCGGATGATGCCGGCCCAGCGCTGCGGGCGGGCGACGGACCAGCTGCTGCAGTATCCGACCGGTTCGACCGGATGCTGGTGACCGACGTGCGCGACGGTGAGTTGCTGGCCTTCGCCGGCGACCCGCTGCTGTTGCGGCAACGTTTCCCCCTGCCGGGCGCGCCGTACGGGGTGGCCTACGACGCCCGGCGGGATCTGGCGTGGGTGACCCTGACCGCCCGTAATGAGGTGGTCGGGCTGGATGTGGCAGGGGGCGAGCCGGTGGTGGTCCACCAGTTCCCTACTGTGCACCAACCCGATG
>JBOHGX010000313.1:0-15663 GCA_050700255.1 Pseudonocardiaceae bacterium | reverse complement strand
CTCGAGGGTGGCGTGGTGGCCGAGAAAGTGCGCGGCCTGCCGGCCGGGCACGGCCTCAACGCGGCCACCGGTGAGTACGAGGACCTGATCAAGGCCGGTATCATCGACCCGGCCAAGGTCACTCGCTCGGCGCTGCAGAACGCGGCGTCGATCGCGGCCCTGTTCCTCACCACCGAAGCCGTGATCGTTGACAAGCCGGAGAAGAACGCGGCATCGGCGGGCGGCGGCATGCCCGACGGCGGCGGCATGGACTTCTGATCCGCTAGCTGCACACCACGGGGGCCGCTCCATTCAACCAGGAGCGGCCCCCGTGCTTGTGCCCCGGCCTATGGAAGTGCGATAAGCATCCATGTCGCCGTCCAGGTGGCCTTGCGGACAGCGACAAGCATCCATATCGCGTGCCCCCGCGGGTGGGGTCAGGCGTGTTTGGTGGGGGCGATGGTGCCCAACCCGAGTAGCTGCACCGAGCGCTCGCGCATCTCCACCTTGCGGACCTTGCCGGTGACGGTCATCGGGAACTCGTGCACCACATGCACGTACCGTGGGATCTTGTACTGCGCGAGCTTGCCGGTCGCGTAGTCCCGCAGCGCGTCGGCGGTCAGCTCGGGTGCGCCGGGTCGCAACCGCACCCAGGCGCACAGTCCTCGCCGTGGCGCGCGTCCGGTACGCCGATCACCTGCGCGTCCAGGATGTCCGGGTGGGTGTAGAGGAACTCCTCGATCTCCCGCGCGGATAGACGTTCTCACCGCCACGGATCGCCATGTCCTTGATGCGTCCGGTGATGTTGAGGTAGCCCTCGGAGTCCATTACCGCGACGTCGCCGGTGTGCATCCAGCGGGCCCGGTCGACCACCTCGGCGGTCCTCTCGGGCTCTTCCCAGTAGCCGAGCATGACCGAGTACCCGCGGGTGCACAGTTCACCCGGGGTGCCACGCGGCACCGTCAGGCCGGTGTCCGGGTCGACGATCTTCACCTCGAGGTGCGGGTGCACCCGGCCGACCGTGGACACCCGCCGCTCGAGCGTGTCGCTGGCCCGGGTCTGGGTGGACACCGGAGAGGTCTCGGTCATTCCGTAGCAGATGGTCACCTCGGTCATGCCCATCCGCTCGACGACCTGCTTCATCACCTCCACCGGGCACGGTGAGCCCGCCATGATCCCGGTACGTAGCGACGACAGGTCATGGGACTCAAAACCGGTATCGGCCAACATGGCGATGAACATGGTGGGCACCCCGTACAGCGAGGTGCACCGTTGCTGCGCGACGGCCGACAGGGTCACCGCCGGCTCGAACGACGGCGCTTGATACACCAGGCAGGCGCCGTGCGTGGTGGCAGCCAGATTGCCCATGACCATCCCGAAACAGTGGTAGAGCGGCACCGGCACGCAGACTCGATCCGCCTCGGTGTAGCCGCACAGCTCACCGACGAAGTAGCCGTTGTTGAGGATGTTGTGGTGCGACAGCGTTGCGCCCTTGGGGAAACCGGTGGTGCCCGAGGTGTACTGGATGTTGATCGGGTCGTCCGGGGACAGCTGCGCCTGCCGGCCGGCGAGCCGCGACGCGTCACCGTCGCGTACCGCCAGTGCGTCCCACTCGGCGGAGCCGATCAGTATCACCCGTTCCAGCGCAGTGCAGCGGGGTCGCACCTGCGAGATCATCGCGGCGTAGTCGGAGTTCTTGAACGACTGCGCGGCGATCAGCAGCCGGATCCCGGCCGCCTTGAGCACGTATTCCAGTTCGCTGGTCTGGTACGCGGGGTTGATGGTGACCAGGATCGCACCGATCTTCGCGGTGGCGTACTGGGTGAGCAGCCACTCCGGGCAGTTCGGTGCCCAGATGCCGACCCGGTCACCCTTGCCGATCCCGACGGCCAGCAGCCCGTGCGCCATCGCGTCGGCCTCCGGGCGCAACTGCGAGTAGGTCCAACGGCGGCCGCTAGGCTGATCCACTCGCCCAGCAGCGGAACCTCCGAGACACCCGAAACATTAGGACGGCAGCGCAGGCACAGCGGTCACGACAATCTCCTCCAGAGGAGTACTTTGCCGCCCGAGCGCGGGTGGTCGGGATCAACTCCACTATGCGCAGACAGCTGCGGCAATGGGTAGATGTGCGGCTACAGCGGCGCGCTCGGATTGCGGGTGATGATCCGGGTGCCTGGCACCGCAGTAGCCAATGCGGCGATATCGCCGGGGTCGGCGGTGAGCACGATTGCTGAGTCAACAGTGGTGCAGGTAGCGACGACATGGGCGTCGGCGATGTGTTCGCTGCTGGAACCGGTGTCGTGCAGGATCGCACCGACCAGCTTGGCGAACCGCTCGTCGGTGGGCACGATGCGGATGCGCTGGCCCCCGCGTCTACGCGCGAGCGCAGCCTCGACCCGGCGGGTGCGCGCCACCCCCCGGCAGACCTCGGCGAGAGTGACCGCAGCGCTGCGCACCTCACCGCCGTCGTCGATTGCGCTGCGCAGTAGGGCTCGCATGCCAGTCGACTGCTGGCTGTCGAGGATGTCGAAGGCTGCGGCGTCGAGGACTACCGCGAAACTCACGCTGCGCTTGTCCCGTCGATTTCACCGTGCTTGACGGCGTCGAGCAGGACCTTTGCGGCGGCATGCTGTTCGGCGGAGGGTGCGCCGTGCTTGTCGTCCAGCTCATCCAGCCACTCCCGCAGTGCCGCACGATGGGCCGCTACCTCAAGCGCCTCGCGCAAGGCGTCGTTCGCGACCGACGACATGCTCCGGCCGCCGACCGCCTCCAGAGCCTCGACGACGTCTTCATCGAGATTCAGCGTGACTCGCCGCTTTTTCATACAATCATCATAGCAGAGCTGGCTATTCGGCCATGATGACGGTGTGACGCCGCCTGACCCGGATTCCGGACCGCAGCTGGCGCGGCGGTTGGGCCTGGCCGATGCCGTGGTGCTCGGGCTGGGTTCGATGCTCGGTGCCGGGGTGTTCGCGGCGTTCGCACCGGCCGCAGCGGCCGCAGGCGCCGGGCTGCTGATAGCGCTGGCTCTTGCCGCGATCGTGGCCTACTGCAACGCCATCTCCTCGGCCCAACTCGCTGCCCGCTATCCCGAGTCCGGCGGCACCTACCGCTACGGCCGCCATCGGCTGGGACCGGCCTGGGGATTCCTGGCGGGCTGGGGATTCGTGATCGGCAAGACGGCCAGCTGCGCGGCGATGGCCATGACCTTCGGGGCCTACACCTGGCCGGCGCATCCGACCCCGCCAGCAGTTGCCGCGGTGGTCGTGCTCACCGTGGTGAACTATTTCGGGGTCACCAAGACCGCCCGGCTGACCCAGGTTCTGGTCGCGCTGACCGTAGTCGCCCTGACCGCCGTTGTGGTGGCCGCGCTGGCCGGTGGTCAGGCCGATCCGGCCAACCTCAGCGGCTGGACCAGCAGCGGGCTGACCGGCATCACCCAAGCCGCCGCGCTGCTGTTCTTCGCTTTCGCCGGCTACGCCCGGATCGCCACCCTGGGCGAGGAGGTCCGCGCACCGGCGCGAACCATCCCGCTGGCCATCCCGCTAGCGCTGGGCATCGTCGTCGCCATCTACGCCGTGATCGGTGCCGCTGCGCTGGTCGCGGTCGGCCCAACCGAGCTGGCCACGTCCACCGCCCCGCTCGCCGCGGTCACCCAATCCGGCACTCTGAGCTGGCTCACACCCGCGGTGCGGGTCGGAGGTGCCGTCGCGTCGGCCGGCGCACTGCTGTCGTTGATGGCCGGCATCGGACGCACCACCCTGGCGATGGCTCGCGACCACGAACTCCCGCACGTCCTGGCCGCTATCCACCCACGCTACCGGGTGCCCCACCGCGCCGAAATCCTGCTCGGCGTCGCCATTACGGCCATCGTGGCGACCGCCGATCTGCGCAACGCCATCGGCTTTTCCAGCTTCGCCATCCTCACTTACTACGCCATCGCCAACGCCGCCGCGTTCACCCTGCCCGGCCGGCAACGCCGCTGGCTGCGCCCGCTTGCCGTGGTCGGGGCCGCCGGCTGTGCCCTACTCGCGCTCACTCTGCCGCCAGCCACGGTCCTGACCGGTGCTGGCGTTCTGGCGCTCGGGCTTGCCGGCAGGATGGCGCGCGGTGTCGAGAGCCGACGCTGATCAATCAGTCGCCGCTTTGGTGCGGAGCGGCGTAACTGCGCGCTTCCGGCGCCACGAACAGCGGCTTCACCAGCCGGATCCCCCCCGGCACGAACGCGTCGGGGACGCCGACGTAGACCTCCCGGGCAGCCGGGGCACCCGGCTCCGCGAAGTCCAGGTCCGCGACCAGCTTGTCGGTGGTGATGTCGACGCTCTGCCGCAGCGCCTCCTGGATTCCGGCCCGGGTGAGGTCGCCGTTGCTGCAGGCCCGCTGCAGCAATTCACCCCAGATCTCGCCGATCGCGTAACCGTAGGGCACCCCACTGTTGGGTCGCCCTTCGAAGCCACCCTGCTGGAACGCCTGGGCGACCTGCTGGGCCTGCGGCACGTCGGACGAGAACGGCACCGAGCTGGCCACCACGGTCAGGTTCACCAGGGCAGCTGCGGCCGGGTCCTCCAGCAGCTGCGGTGTGAACACCGGGTTGTTGCCGATCATCGGCACATTGAGCCCCAGCTGCTGGTTGGCTACGGCGGCGGTCGCGGCCTGCTCGGGGGTGGTGGTCAGCGCGATCGCTGTCACCCGAGGGTCACCGGCGAAACCGGCCACGACGTCGCGCAGATTCGAGTCGGTGGAGGTGATTTTGGCCTCACGCACCGTGAGGCGATGCTTTTCGGCGAAGTACTGGGTACCGCGCAGTCCATTGGCGCCGTACTCATCGTCGATCCAGATGTGGCCGATGGTGTCTCCGTCGCGAAGCCGACCGGTCTCCATCAGGTACGAGAGACCATTGATCATCTCGACGTCGTAGGTGGTGCCCGGAATGACCATGTATGGGTTGGCCAGGAGCTCCGAGGACTGCGACAGCGCCACCGCGGTGGTCTCGTTGTAGACGAGCTTCTGGCTCAACGCTGCGCTCACCCGGGATCCCATGATGTGCATGAAGCCCAAGACGTCGGGTTCCAGTGTCGGGTACTGGGCCTGTGCTTTG
The DNA here is from genome assembly GCA_050700255.1 of Pseudonocardiaceae bacterium. Taxonomy (GTDB): domain Bacteria; phylum Actinomycetota; class Actinomycetes; order Mycobacteriales; family Pseudonocardiaceae. The sequence continues at coordinate 10,586 of JBOHGX010000313.1, read as the reverse complement.
CCCACGTCGTGCCCATGGTCGCGGACCGCCAGCTTGATCTGCCGCCCGCAGATCCCGCCATCGGCGTTGGTTTCGGCGATCCAGATCTGGTTGCCCTGGACAACGCCGAGGCCGAGTTCCTTGAACGGGCCCGAGTGGTCGGTGAGCGCGCCAAGGGTGATCTCGGAGCGGGTGACGCCGACGCCGGTGGCGACATCTCCAGTGTTACCTGGTGCTTCACTCGGCTGCTGCGCCATGGCCGAACAGCCGGCCAGGGCGAGCACGCTCGCCAGTGCCACCGCCGGGAGAGCGAGCGCACGCCGCATCCCATCATCCCTTCCGTCGTCAGGTGACTGCACCGCCGTAGATGCAACGCGGCGACGATTGCCGGGGTGACGGTTTGGAACTCGCCGGACTGACCTGTCCGGAGGCGACGCCTGGTGAGCTACGCCCAGGCTCTCGGCGTGGTGCGCGGGCCCTGGCTTCCGCGCCTGGAGGTTACGGTGCACTCGGCCGGCGAGGAGTCTGGCTGGCCGATCATGTTCGTCACCAACCCACCCACGTCGGCGCAGATGAATCAGCACTGAAACGCATTCAGCGGGTAAACCGATCCGGTTAATCCCGCTGAGTCTACTGAGTGCGGTGAGCGGGTGTCCGGTGTGCTGCTAATCCAGTTGTCGGTGCACGTAGACTTGCTGATGGGCATTGAGGGGAAAGCGGGTCCACGGTGGGATACATCGACGTTCAGTTAGCTTTAGGCTACCTGATGGGCGGGCGCTGCTGGACGAGATCACCTTCCGGGTGGGAGAGGGTCGCAAGGTGGCCCTCATTGGCGCGAACGGCGCCGGCAAGACCACCCTGCTACGGATAATCTCGGGCGAGCTCACCCCGGATTCCGGCACCGTATCCCGCGCTGGCGGCCTGGGTGTCATGGCCCAGTTCGTGGGCCGGATCCAGGACGCCACCACGGTTCATGATCTTCTCACCTCGGTGGCACCACCACCTGTGCGGGCAGCGGTGCAGAATCTTGCTGCAGCTGAGCTCGCCCTGATGGAAGTCGATAACGAGCCCACCCAACTTCGGTACGCAACTGCGCTGGCCTGCTACGCCGACGCCGGGGGCTATCTGATGGAAGGGGTTTGGGACGAGTGCTGCTCGGCAGCCTTGGGCGTGGGGTTCGACGCGGCCAGGTGGCGAGAGGTACGCACCTTGTCCGGTGGGGAGCAGAAGCGATTGGCGCTGGAAGCGTTGTTGCGCGGTCCTGACGAGGTGCTTCTTCTGGACGAGCCTGACAACTACCTGGATGTGCCGGGCAAGGTGTGGCTGGAGCAGTCGCTGGTGGGTTCGTCCAAGACTGTTTTGCTGGTCTCCCACGACCGCGAGCTCCTCGCCCGGGCCGTCGACCGGATCATCACCGTGGAGCTGGGCACCGCCGGAAACACCGCGTGGGTCCATGGCGGCTCGTTCGCCAGTTACCAGCGGGCCCGCGCGGATCGTTTCGCCCGTCTCGATGAATTGCGCCGTCGCTGGGATGAGGCGCACGCCAAGCTGAAGGCCTTGGTGCTGATGTATAAGCAAAAGGCCGCATACAACGATGGCATGGCGTCCCGCTACCACGCTGCGCAGACCCGGTTGCGTAGGTTCGAAGAGGCCGGTCCACCGGAGAAGCTTCCCCGCGAGCAGCACGTCCACATGCGGCTGCGGGGCAGCCGCAGCGGTAAACGCGCCGTTGTCTGCGAGAACGTTGCGCTGACGGGACTGATGGCGCCGTTCGATTTGGAGATCTGGTACGGCGACCGGGTGGCCGTGCTCGGCTCCAATGGCTCGGGTAAGACACATTTCCTCCGGCTCTTAGCTGCCGGAGGCAGCGACCCGGAACCTGAGCATCGGCCGGTGTGGGACGTGACCGTCCTGCCAGTGGCCCACACCGGCAATGCCCGGCTCGGCGCCCGAGTACGTCCGGGCTGGTTTGCTCAGACCCACGAGCATCCCGAATGGGCTGGACACACCCTGCTGGAGATCCTGCACCGAGGTGACGAGCATCGGTCCGGCGCGCCCCAGGAGGAGGCCCGCCGGTTCCTCGGCCGCTACGAACTGGCGCACTGTGCGCAGCACTCCTTCGACGCCCTGTCTGGCGGGCAGCAGGCTCGTTTCCAGATCCTGCTGTTAGAACTGTCCGGAGCCAATCTGCTCCTGCTAGATGAGCCCACCGACAACCTCGATCTGACCTCCGCGGAAGCCTTGCAGGACGCGCTGGAGACCTTCGAGGGCACCGTCTTGGCGGTCACTCACGACCGCTGGTTCGCCGCCCAGTCCTTTGACCGCTACCTGATCTTCGCCCCCAACGGCCACCTCCATGAAACTCCCGAACCCGTCTGGTCAGAACCACATTCAGCGCGCTCGGTAGGGTAAGATCGGTCCGATTAACGCGAAGTGTGCAGGTTAGTGCGCGTGGTCGTGAACATCCTCGACGTTCTTCTCGTGGACATGCGGATGGGCATGTGATTGCCCATCGTGGCTGTGTTCGTGCGCGTGTTCGACGTGCTCGTGATCATGCAAGCCGTGCGCGTGGGTGTGGGTCACATCCCCGTGGGTGTGCTCATGGGTGTGCTGTTCCATCGGTTGCTCCTTTTTGTTGTTCACCTTAATGCCGAGATCTCGCAACAATTATGCGAAAGATCGGCTTCACAACAAATGCTACACGCCGAGGAGGGGTTACCAGCAAGTGCTTTCCGTCGCGCAAATTAATGCGGATGTCTTGCAACGGGTCCAGTGGTGCAGATGCCTATTTCTATTGTCGCGCAATGGTTGGCCTCGCGACTCCTTTCATGGCGGTGCCCCGGACATCGACGCAGCGGTGCGGGCCCGGATGCAGCGCCAGGAGTACCTTTACGATCCGGGCAAGCACTTCCGGTTCCTGGTCACCGAGGCAGCGCTGCGGTACCTGGTCTGCCCGCCGGCCACTTTGCGGGCTCAGCTCGACCGGCTGGTGGTGCTTTCCGGACTTGATACCGTTGAACTGGCGGTGTTGCCCTTCGAGGCTCGCCTCCCAAGTCACCGGGTTACAACTTCTGGATCCACGATGACCGGCTGGTGCTGGTCGAGACTGTGACCGCTGAACTGAGCCTGCGCGATCCCGAGGACATCGAGCTCTATGCTCGGCTCTTCGAGCTGTTCTGGGACGTGTCCACCCGCGGCGACGAAGCGATCGCGCTGATCACCAAGCTGGTCCAACAACTCCGTTCGATCTGAGACAGTCATGGGAAGATGCGACCATGATCGCCGGACTGTTGCTGGCAGCCGGGGCCGGGCGGCGTTACGGCATGCCCAAGGCCCTGGTCGACGGTGGCGCCTGGTTGCGTCGGGCGGTGGCCACGCTGACCGAGGGCGGATGCGACCCGGTGCTCGTCGTCATCGGTGCCGAAGCCGACCGGGTCGCCCCCTTGGTCCCCGAAACGGCCAGCACCGTGCTGGCCACGGACTGGGCCGAGGGCATGGGTGCCTCGCTGCGCACCGGCCTGGCCGAACTGATCCGTAGCGCGCCGCCACAGGTGCAGGCAGCGCTGGTGCATCTGGTCGATCTGCCCGACGTGGACGCTTCCGTGGTTCGCAGGCTCGTCGCGCTGGCCGGTCCCGCGGTCGTGGCCAGGGCCGGCTTCGAGAGCCAGCCCGGCCATCCGGTGCTGTTCGGCCGGCAGCACTGGGCCGACATCGTCGCATCAGCCCGCGGCGACCGGGGAGCCCGGGACTGGCTGGCGCAACGGTCCGACCTGGCGGTGGTGGACTGCTCCGATCTGGCCAGCGGGATCGACGTGGATCGCCCCTGACCAGAGCTGGGAACAGATCCAGTGGCTGGAGCGTCGATGTATGTCGGTGCTGTGAGTGAACCCACAAACCAGCCGGAGCGAATAGTCTTTAAGTGCCTGGCCCGACACAGCCTGGCCACATGGGAAGCTCTGCTCGAGGAGGTCCGCGGTGCGTGAGGTGCTCGATGAACTGGTGGCGCAGTGGCGCCAGGACAAATCCACCGCGGTCGGAACGGTGGTGTCCACGTACCGGTCGGCGCCACGCCCGGCTGGGGCATCGATGCTGGTGACGTCCGATGAGAAGGTGGTCGGCAGCGTCTCCGGTGGCTGTGTGGAGGGCGCGGTTTTCGAGCTGGGCCAGCAGGTGCTCGCCGACGACACCCCCATCCTGCAGCGTTATGGCGTCTCCGATGACGATGCCTTCGCCGTCGGCCTCACCTGCGGCGGCATCATCGACGTGTTCGTCGAGAAGGTGGACCCGGTCAAGTTCCCGGAGCTGGACCACGTCGCCACCTCGGTGGCCGAGAAGGAGCCGGTCGCGGTGGCCACCGTGGTCGCGCACCCCGACCCTGCACGCGTCGGGCTCCGAGTGGTGGTCTGGCCGGACCGGCACGCCGGCACCTTCGGCTCCGCTGGTGCCGATCAGGCGGTGATCGAGGATGTCCGTGGGTCGCTGGCCGCCGGCCGTACGGCCACGTTGCACTTCGGCCCTGACGGGGAACGCCGTGGCGAGGGCATGGACGTATTCGTGAACTCCATGCAGCCACAGCCCCGGATGTTGGTGTTCGGTGCGATCGACTTCGCTGCTGCGATGGCCCGAATCGGGGTGTTCCTCGGCTACTACGTGACGGTGTGCGATGCGCGGCCCGTGTTCGCCACCAAGAGCCGCTTCCCGGACGCGCACGAGGTCGTCGTGAACTGGCCGCATCGGTACCTGAAGGAAGAGGCCGAAGCCGGCCGGATCGACCAGCGGACCGTGATCACCGTCCTGACCCATGACCCGAAATTCGATGTCCCGGTCATCGTCGAGGCCTTGAAGATGGACCTGGCCTACCTCGGCGCGATGGGTTCGCGCAGGACCCATAGGGACCGGGAGGCCCGGCTGCGTGAGGCGGGCGTGACCGACGAGGACCTGTCCAAGATCGCTTCGCCGATCGGACTGGACCTCGGTGCGCGCACTCCGGAGGAAACCGCGGTGTCCATCGCCGCCGAGATTATCTCCCTGCGCTGGGGGGGTGGTGCCACTGAAACCCGGCTAGCCGACGCCGAGGGGCCCATCCACGGCGCAAACCCGATCGCGGAGCCCGAGCCGGCCAAGGGCTAGCCACGCTGTGCTTGAGTGGACTCCGTGCTGAGCTGCGAGGCCACCAGGCTGACATAGCGCGCTGCGCCGCGAGCAGCTTCCGGTACGGAGGCACATAGTCAGATGGGCACGGTTGTGGACCGGTGGAACGCCGCATATTTCGACAACCGCCTGTCACCTGGTGTCGTTGCCGCTCTGGACCCTCTGAACGAGGCCAAGGGCGACGCGCAGGCCCTGGCCGACCGGGCATTTCGGCTGATGCGGGTAGCTCGGCTTGACCCTAGGGATCTGTCGGTGCTCACCGCCTCGATATTCAGCGAGGCGACGAGGGCTGTGCCAAGCGCCTGGGATGGCGCGGTACCACCGATCACTCTGTCCGGTCGGCATCAGAAACTCGATGACTACATTGCCACCAACCCTTGGCACCGACCCACCGGCGAGCCGGTCTTGGGCGATGTTGGCTGCGGGTTCCCACCGTTGACGGCCATCGACAGTGCCGCCGCGCTCACCGGCTGGCAGATCATCGGTGTCGATCCCTCGTTTGACCGTTACCTCGTCTACGACGACCAGGGCAACTACGCGTGCTTCGATGACCACGAACACCTGCGCTACTACCAGTTCGGCCACGCGGATCCAGACTCCACCGGGACCCGAACACGCTTTCACCACCTGATGCAGCGCCTGCTGCCGCTACTTCCCGGCGAGGACACCGGGGAACTGGCGGGAGTGGAGCACGACGGGGCGCGACTGGTGCGCAACCCGCTACGGGGCTATGAGACCAGAAACCTGGCGCTGACCAAGGGCGGTGTGGGCTCGTTTGACGTCGAGGGCGGGGTCGACGTGATCCGGTGCATGAATGTGCTCTTTTACTTCGACCAGAGGTTTCGGGAGCGTGCTCTGGAATGGGCCGACGGGGTGCTCAGACCGGGCGGCTTGTTCGTCTGCGGGAGCAACTGGACGCGTTCGACCAGCTCCCGCTACACCGTCTACCAGGAGCAGAACTGCCACCTCGTGCCCCGGGAGTTTGCGTTCAGCATCGACAACCTACGTCCGCTGGCGTCAGCCCCGTGGTACGGGCTGCACGACGACGACGTCGAGAACCTGTGCAACGCCGAGGCAGTGGGAATCATCCGCAGAGACGAAGGCTTCCGGCGCCGGTTCGACGAACGGCTCGACACATTGCTCGCGCAGGCCGGTATCTGCAGCCGCGGCGCCGATGGGTACCTGGGTGGCGCGGACGACGGCACACCGTTGGTCAATCTCAATGAGTATTCCCCTGTGTTGGTCGAGCAGCTCGATAGCGAGGGCTTCGTCGACGAGGCGGTTACTGTGCTGCGCCGCACCGGCCGGGAGGCGTGGCGCAACAGTGTCGGCCATATCGCGATGCACCCGGTGCAGCCACGCCCGCTGGCGGCATCAGCACTTGGAACCGTTCCGGGACACCGTGCGTGATGGGGGTGCCGTCGATGTCGCTCTGACAGCCGTGGTGTGTGACTCCAGCGGTGTCTGGTTGGGGCGGCTTGTGCAGTCGCACCCACTGCGCGTCCCGTAACAGTGTTACAGTTAGCCATGAGGGGGCCAGTGGGAGGTACCGATGGACGCGACAGAAGGCACGATGGGGATCGTGGACGGCCAGTCCCCACGACACCGGATGCGGGCTGCGGACACCGACCGCGAACGGGTCGCGGAGTGGTTGCGGTCGGCACACGCCGAGGGCCGCCTCGACCTCGCCGAGTACGACGAGCGGATCCAGCAGGCTTGGGCGGCCCGGACCCATGGTGAGCTTGAGGCGCTTACCGCCGACCTACCTCCGGCTCGTCCACCGGTCGACCCGGCCAACCGCGAGGTGCGACAATCCCACTGGCAGCACCCGCATGGGCGCCGCGGGCGGGCTGCGGTCGTCGCCTGGGCCAGCGCGAGCGTGATCAATCTGCTGATCTGGGCTGTGGTGTCACTGGCCACCATGAGCTGGATCTACCCCTGGTGGGTGTGGGTTGCGGGTCCTTGGGGTGCGGTACTGCTGGCCGGCTGGATAGGTGAGCGGGCGCGAGCCCTCAGGCCTGTGCGGTAATCAGCGCGGGGGCGGTTTGGACCCGAGCGTGATCTGGACGTAAACTGTGTTATCGGCGCGAGCATCGCGCCGGTTTCTAGCGTGTCTGCAGGTATCTGCGCAGGTTTCCTGCTCAGCAGTGCGTCCCCGCACTCCGTACTGATGCCTCCCCACGTCTTGGAACTGGCCGGTGCCTGCGTTGCGGCAAGGCCACCACCCGACGGCACGGCTAACCAGCAGGAACGCGGAGGATATGGGCAAGAAGGACGGCGCTATCGAGGTAGAGGGCAAGGTGGTCGAACCACTCCCCAACGCGATGTTCCGAGTCGAGTTGGAGAACGGTCACCGCGTTCTCGCGCACATCAGCGGCAAGATGCGCCAGCACTACATCCGCATCCTGCCCGAGGACCGGGTGGTCGTGGAGCTCTCGCCCTACGACCTGTCCCGCGGCCGCATTGTCTACCGCTACAAGTAGCGCACCAGGAGAGATGACGTGACGGTGCAGCCGAGCGTCAAAAAGATCTGCGACAAGTGCAAGGTGATCCGCCGCCACGGCGTGGTCATGGTGATCTGCGAGAACCAGCGCCACAAGCAGCGTCAGGGCTAGCAGTGCACGATGTCGCCGGTCTACGGCGCGAGAAGACCTCCCCGATCCAGCCGATCCAGACGGGATCGGTTTCACCCCCGGACGCCAGGCCGGGGCCCGTGGACGACGAGTCGAGCAGGGGACGGACGGGGAGCAGACCTGGGGACGAGACAGGAGACACCGTCGCATGGCACGACTCGCCGGCGTAGACCTTCCCCGCGAGAAGCGGATGGAGATCGCGCTGACCTACATCTACGGCATCGGCCGTACCCGCTCGCACGAAATATTGAGCGCTACCGGGGTGAGCCCTGAACTGCGTTCCAAGGACCTGTCCGACGAGGACCTCGTCCGGCTGCGGGACTACATCGAGAACAACTACAGAGTCGAGGGAGACCTCCGCCGCGAGGTCCAAGCCGATATCCGCCGGAAGATTGAGATCGGCTGCTACGAGGGGCTGCGGTGGCGCCGCGGGCTGCCCGTGCGCGGTCAGCGAACCAAGACCAACGCCCGCACCCGCAAGGGTCCGAAGAAGACGGTCGCCGGCAAGAAGAAGGCCGGGAAGAAGTAAACCCCCGTAGACCCCAGACTTTGTAGGAGTGCAAACCGTATGCCACCCAGAGCACGAACAGGTACCGGCGTCAAGAAGGTGCGGCGCAAGGAGAAGAAGAACGTCGCGCATGGCCATGCGCACATCAAGTCGACGTTCAACAACACGATCGTCTCGATCACCGATCCCACTGGTGCGGTGATCGCCTGGGCCTCCGCGGGTCACGTCGGCTTCAAGGGCTCGCGCAAGTCCACCCCGTTCGCCGCCCAGATGGCCGCCGAGAACGCGGCCCGCAAGGCCGCTGAGCACGGTATGAAAAAGGTCGACGTCTTCGTGAAGGGCCCGGGTTCGGGCCGGGAGACGGCGATCCGGTCGCTGCAGGCCGCCGGCCTCGAGGTCGGCACCATCCAAGACGTGACCCCGCAGCCGCACAACGGCTGCCGGCCGCCGAAGCGGCGTCGGGTCTGAGGCGCGGGAGGGAATAGCACAGATGGCTCGGTACACCGGACCCGCAACCCGCAAGTCCCGCCGGCTCAAGATCGATCTGGTTGGTGGCGATCAGGCCTTCGAGCGCCGTCCGTATCCGCCCGGCCAGCACGGCCGTGCGCGGATCAAGGAGAGCGAGTACCTGCTGCAGATGCAGGAAAAGCAGAAAGCCCGCTTCACCTACGGCGTCATGGAAAAGCAGTTCCACCGGTACTACGAGGAGGCCAACAGCCGCCCTGGCAAGACCGGTGACACGTTGCTGCAGATCCTGGAGTCCCGGTTGGACAACGTCGTTTACCGGGCGGGCCTGGCCCGTACCCGTCGCCAGTCGCGCCAGCTTGTGTCCCACGGGCATTTCCTGGTCAACGGCAAGAAGGTCGATGTTCCCAGCTTCCGGGTGTCCAGATTCGACATCATCGATGTCAAGCCGAAGTCGATCCCGACGCTACCTTTCGTGGTGGCCAAGGAGACTCTCGGAGACCGTCCCGTGCCGGCGTGGCTGCAGGTTGTCCCGTCTTCGCTGCGAGTGCTGGTGCACCGGCTGCCGGAGCGGGCCCAGATCGACGTGCCACTGCAGGAGCAGCTGATCGTCGAGCTCTACTCCAAGTAACCTGACTGCACCCCGATATGGAGCCATATCGGGGTGCGCCACCCCTCTACGACCCCGACATGGCTCCATGACGGGGAAAGCTGTGATAATTGAAGATCCGCGATGGCGTCAAATAGCGGGCGCCAAGGAGGAGCATCACTATGCTGATCACTCAGCGACCCAACCTCAGCGAGGAGCCGGTCGTCGACACCCGTTCCCGGTTCGTCATCGAGCCGCTGGAACCGGGCTTCGGTTACACCCTGGGCAACTCACTGCGCCGGACCCTGCTCTCGTCCATCCCGGGGGCGGCGGTCACCAGCATCCGCATCGATGGTGTGCTGCACGAGTTCACCACCGTTCCGGGTGTCAAGGAGGACGTCACCGACATCATCCTCAATCTCAAGGAACTCGTGGTCAGTTCAGAAGAGGACGAGCCGGTGACGATGTACCTGCGCAAGCAAGGACCCGGCGACGTCACCGCGGGCGATATCGTGCCGCCGGCCGGCGTCACCGTGTACAACCCTGATCTGCACATCGCCACCCTCAACGGGAAGGGCAAGCTCGAGATCGAGCTGGTCGTCGAGCGGGGCCGCGGCTACGTGCCCGCGGTGCAGAACAAGGCGTCCGGTGCGGAGATCGGCCGGATTCCGGTGGACTCCATCTACTCGCCGGTGATGAAGGTGACCTACAAGGTCGAGGCAACCCGGGTCGAGCAGCGCACCGACTTCGACAAGCTGATCCTGGACGTGGAGACCAAGCCGTCGCTGTCTCCCCGGGATGCGCTGGCCTCGGCCGGTCGCACGCTGGTGGAGCTGTTCGGGCTGGCCCGCGAACTCAACGTGGAAGCCGAAGGTATCGAGATCGGCCCCTCGCCGGCGGAGGCGGACACCATCGCGGCCTTCGCGATGCCCATCGAGGACCTGGACCTCACCGTCCGGTCCTACAACTGCCTCAAGCGGGAGGGCATCCACACCGTCGGCGAGCTGGTCAGCCGCAGCGAGGCCGACCTGCTGGACATCCGCAACTTCGGCGCCAAGTCGATCGATGAGGTGAAGCTGAAGCTGGCCGGCCTTGGCCTGCAGCTCAAGGACAGCCCACCTGGGTTCGATCCCTCAGCGGCGGCGGAGTACTCGATTGACGGCTGGGGCGACGTCAGCGACAACGGGGTGAATAACGGCACCGATTACGGCAACGACGACGGCCAGGACTACGCCGAGACCGAGCAGCTGTAGCACTCGTG
>JBOHGX010000312.1:0-23392 GCA_050700255.1 Pseudonocardiaceae bacterium | reverse complement strand
GGTTGGCGATCGTCCAGGTGGCCGGTGCCGGGCTGTCCTGGACAGCGACCAGCGAGTGCTCGATGGCCGCGCGCACGCTGCCAGCGTCGAAATCCGCCTCCAGCAGCCGGAAGTTGAACCCCAGGTGCAGCTCGTCGGGACGGATGTAACGGGCGAACGTGGCGTCGTCGGTCACCCAGATCTCGCCAATCGCTACCCGCGCCGGGTACTCGTCGAGCACCTTGCGGATCATCCGGTGGATGTCGTGCACACCGTCGGCGTCGAAGCGGGGATCAGTGACGTCGGTATCGAGCAAGCCCGGGCAGGTTTCGATGGGCTGGGGCATGTCCGGCAACCCAGCAGGTTTGGCCATCCCGTGCGCCACGTCGATGCGGAATCCGTCCGCTCCCCGGTCCAGCCAGAACCGCAGGGTCCGCTCGAGGTCAGCGGCCACCTCCGGGTTTTCCCAGTTCAGGTCGGGTTGCTCAGGCGCGAACAGGTGCAGATACCACTGGCCGCCACCGTTATCGCGGTGAGGCAGCCGGGTCCACGCCGGACCGCCGAAGGTGCTGGTCCAGTTATTGGGTGGCCCCGATCCGCTGAAACCGGAGCCGTCCCGGAAGACGTAACGGGCCCGCTCGGGGCTGCCCGGCGCTGCCGCCACGGCCGCCTGAAACCACTCGTGCTGGTCGGATGTGTGGTTGGGCACCAGATCGATGATCACCCGCATCCCGTGCTGGTGGACCTCGGCGACCAGCCGATCGAAGCCGTCCAGGTCACCGAACAGCGGATCCACGTCGCGCGGATCGCTGACGTCATAGCCGTGGTCGACCATCGGGGAGCGGAAGAAGGGGGTGAGCCACAGCGCGTCCACGCCGAGCAGCTCCAGATAGCCCAGCCGGCTGCGCACACCGTCGAGGTCACCCACCCCGTCACCGTTAGCATCGGCAAAAGAGCGGACGTAGACCTGGTAGAACACGGCATCGTGCCACCAGATCTGGTCGTCGTCGGCTGCGGCGCGGTCGTCGGCTCTGCCCATCGGGTGTCTCAAGTCAGCGAGTTCTGCATGCTGTTCGCCGCCATCTGCAGGTAATCCCAGAGCACCGCCCGGTAGGCCTCGTCGAGATCGGCCTCGTCCACCGCGATGCGCATGCAGCCCAGCCAGGCGTCCCGTTCGGTCGGCCCGATCCGGAACGGGACATGCCGCATCCGCAGCCGCGGGTGCCCACGCTGCGCGGAGTAGGTGTGTGGCCCACCCCAGTACTGCATGAGGAACAGTCGCAGGTGCTCCTCGGCGGGACCGAGGTCCTCGTCCGGGTACAGCGGGCGCAGCGCCTCGTCCTTTGCCACCAACTCGTAGAAGCGGCCGACGATCTGGCGAAACGTCTGCTCGCCACCGACGGCCTCGTAGAAGTTCTCGGGAGCAGCCACCCCCCCATCTTGCCTTGTGGACCAAGGCTCGCGGAAAGCATCAGGTCGGGGGAGCGGCCAGGCCGCCGACCGGCGACGGCGGCGGAACGCCGGCATCGGCGAAGGCGTCCTTGATACCGGCCAGCAGCGCCCGCTGCACCGCCCACTGTCGCCCCGCTCGGACCTTCGTCGTGATCCGCAGCGTCACGCCACCCGGACTGATCGACTCGACTCCGAGCACCTCCGGCGGTTCGAGCACATCGTCGGCCAGTGCGCTGCCCTCGGCGGTGAGCTCGATGGCGGTGCGGCCGGCGAGCTCGGTGGTTTCCGGGATATCCGCGTCATGCCCGACCGGAAGGTCGACGACAGCCACCGAGTAACCCTGGCTGGAGTTACCGACCCGCAGTACCTCACCGTTTCGGACGTACCACACCGTGCCGTTGGTGTCCCGCAGAGTCGTCACTCGCAGGCCCACCGCCTCCACCGTGCCGGTGGCTTCGCCGAGGTCAACCACGTCGCCGACGCCGTACTGGTCCTCGGCCATCATGAACATCCCGGATAGGAAGTCCTTGACCAGGTTCTGCGCCCCGAAGCCCAGCGCGACGCCGAGAATGCCGGCTGAGGCGATGATCGGCCCGAGATTGATTCCGAGCTCGCCCAGTACCAGGGTGATCGCGACCCCGGAAACCACGAACGTCGTGCCGGATCGCAGCACTGAACCGATCGTGCGCGCTCGCTGGGACCGGCGTCTGGACAGTAGTCCCGTTCCGCGCCAGGACTCGGGGGTCCGCTCCCGCAGTGGGCGCAGCAATCCGGGCGGTGGCCCGTCGGCCGTCACCCGGGTCAGCCGGTTGATCGTACGGTGGGCCATCAGCCGGATCAGCACCGCAAGCGTGACGATGAGCAGGATTCGCAGCCCCGTCCCCACCACGGCATCGGCATAGCGGGCGAGCATGTCGTTGTTGGTGAGCTGGAAGATGCGCGAGCACCACGAGCCGGCCTCGTCGACACAGTCAGGTTGAAAGATCAACTCTGCGGTCATCGGGTGTGCACCGCCTCCAGATCGAGCCCGGTGTGATGGGCGAGAAAGCACAGCTGGTCGGTGGTCAACGGCACGGTTCGGGATACCGCACGCGCCGCGTGCCCTACCTCGACCTCACGGCGGATCAGTATTGGAGCCCGGGCCGGGTCGGCCGTTGTAGCGTGCTGCAGGGCAGCGCACATCTTCCTGGCATGGAGTGGATCGACCCGGGTGTCGGAGTCGAACACCGTGAACAGCACCGCCGGATAGCTGGTATTCGGCCGCACCTGATGATACGGCGAGTACGACCGCAGCCAGTCCAGCTCGGCGGGATCGTCGGCGGTGCCGTACTCGTCGTTCCAGGTCCGCCCGAGCAGGAACCGCTCGTAGCGGACCATGTCCAGCAGCGGCGCGGAACACACCACCGCGCGGTAGGCGTGTGGACGCTGCGTCAGTGCCGCGCCGACCAGCAGCCCGCCGTTGGATCCTCCGCTGATCGCCAGCTGCTCAGGGGTCGTCCAGCCACCTGCCACCAGCGCGTCGGCCGCGGCATGGAAGTCGGCGAAGGCGTTGCCCTTGTGTTCACGCATTCCGGCGCGGTGCCAGGCCTCCCCCTCCTCACCACCGCCACGCAGCGATGCCTGAGCCCATACCCCGCCGGCCGCCACCCAGGCCAGCGCCGACGGCGTGTAACCGGGTTCCAGCGATACCGAGAACCCGCCGTAGCCGGTGAGCAGCGCTGGCCGCGGCCGGTCCGGATGCGGGCTGGTGGAGACAGTGGGGGAGACGATGAACATGTGCACTGCGGTGCCATCAGCACAGGCGAATTGGACCTGTTGGGTATGCAGATCACGGGGCACCGCGGCACCGGGAGCGGGTTCGACGAGCTCAGTGGATGCACTGCGCAGCGCGTAACGGTGTACGCAGGGCGGGGTGTGAAAGTCGGTCCACCCAATCCATACATGACCCGCACCGGCGGGGGTGAGCTCGTCCACGGTCGACAGACCGACCAGTGACCCGGTGCCGGGCAGCGGGATGGTGCCGCGCAGCGCGCCATCGTCGACGGCGTGCAGGGACAGCTCAGCGATCGCATGCCGGGTGCGGGCAGCAACCAGCAGCGGCTGGCCACCGTCTGGATCCTCCAGCCAGCGGATCCCATCGAGCACCGAGCCGGGATCCTCGGCGATCAGCTCGGTCCAACAGGCCGGGGCGGGATCGGAAGGATCCACCACGCACAGCCGCCAGCGCGGCGCGTCGAGGGTGGTGAGCAGGTAGAGCTTGCCGTCCCGCGCGACCCATGCCGTGCAGCGCGCCGCGTCAGCATCGGTGAGTACGGCTTTCAGCTCGCCGGAGCCGTGCAGATCGGCAATCCATACCGACGTGCGCGGCGCTGTGCCCGGCGAGGCGTCCACCACCAGCCAGCGGCCGTCGGACGAGACCCGCACCCCGTAGTAGTTGGTCGGGTCCAGGCCCTCGCCGTGCACCAGCAGATCGGTCGCCGGGTCACAGCCGACGCGGTGCCGCCATACCCGGCGATGGAACTGCTCCTCCCCATCGGGCACTTCATGTGCCGGCAGCCGGCGCACGTAGTAGAGCTCCTGCCCACCGGGTAACCACCCGATGGGTGAGTACCGGCAGCGCTCGATCGGTCCGTCGAGCCGCTTCCCGGTGGCCACATCGATCACGTGCAGCGTGGATTCCTCGTCGCCACCGATGGAGATCTGATAGGTGAGCCGATCACCCTCCTGGCTCGGGCTCCACGAGTCCAGCGTGGTCAGCCCGGACGGGTCGAGGGCGATGACATCCACCAGCGTCCGGTCGGCCAGCCCACCGTCCGGCCCGGCCTCCCGGACGTACAGCACGGCGTGCTCCCCGTCCGGTTCACGGCGGGTGAAAAAGGCCCGCCCGTTGCGCCAGACCGGCACCGACACCCCCCCGGTGGACAGCAGCCGCCCCAGCTCTCCAGCCAGCGCGGCCCGGCCGGGCAACGCGTCCAACGTCTCGCGGGCCAGCCTGTCCTGCTCGGTTGCCCAGGTGACGGTGCGCGGGTCGGCCGGGTCCTCCAGCCAGCGGTAGGGGTCAGCCACCGGGTGCCCGTGCAGGTGCTCGATGAGCTCTAATCGCTGTG
Organism: Pseudonocardiaceae bacterium; assembly: GCA_050700255.1. Taxonomy (GTDB): domain Bacteria; phylum Actinomycetota; class Actinomycetes; order Mycobacteriales; family Pseudonocardiaceae. The sequence goes on along the minus strand of JBOHGX010000312.1, from coordinate 18,854 downwards.
CCGCCGGATAGTGGGCCGCCGGATAGTGGGCCGCCGGAAGCGGGGCAGGCGCGGCCTCAGTTCCATCCACGGGGGGGCACTGTATCCCCACCGTCCAATCACCTGGTGTCGCGGTTGGCTCGATCGGTGGTCACCGACACGTGTCAACATCAGACACGTGCGCGATCGCCGCCTTCATGGTGCACTAGTGGCGCGCATTGCCGGAGGTGGTCGCGTGCACGACCGACAACCCAGCCCGGAGGGTCACCCAGCGGGGGCGGCCCGACGGACCGCCTCGCGCTCAAGAACCTCAACCGGGCTCCTCGATACCACTGTTGTCCTCGATACCACTGTTGTCGTGGCAGACAAGGCCACCGCCACCGGCGCGCTCGCCGGGGGCCGCCGACGCGTGTTGCTGCTCAACGCCACCTTTGAGCCGCTGACCGCGCTGCCGTTGCGCCGCGCAATCGTCTTGGTGGTGTGCGCAAAAGCCGATGTGGTGCATGGTGACGCCGGAGGCTTGGTCCTGCATTCCGCGACGACCAATGTCGTGGTTCCCTCGGTGATCAAGCTGCGTACCTTCGTGCGCGTGCCATACCGGGCGCGGGTACCGATGACCAGGGCGGCGCTGATGCATCGCGACCGTTACCGGTGCAGCTACTGCGGAGCCCGCGCGGAGACCATCGATCACGTGGTGCCGCGCAGCCGCGGCGGTGAACATTGCTGGGAGAACTGCGTCGGCTGCTGCGCCCGCTGCAACCACCGCAAGGCCGACCGGCTGCTCAGCGAACTGGGGTGGAAGTTGCGGGTGGTGCCGCGCCCCCCGCGCGGGCAGCACTGGCGGCTGCTGGCCACCGTGCCCGACGCCGACCCGCTGTGGTTGCCCTACCTCGGTGAGGTGGCCTGAGGCTGGCGGCTCTCAGCAACTGCCCTACCTGGTGAGGCGACGGTATGTTGCGGTCAGCTACCGTGATCGGTGTGACGTCCCTGGAGATCATCCTCGTCCTGGCGGGCGTTCCGCTGGCCATTCTGGTGCTGCTGGGGCTGCTGACGCTGCGGCCCAACTTCGCTCGGCGTGCTCGCTACCGGCCCGGTGAGGAATGGAATTACCCACCGGTGCTATGGACGGCGAACCCGGAGGCGCTGCATGAGAATAGCCATCAGAGAGCAGGTGCCGCCCGGGGAGGTGCTCGTGGCCACTGGTAGGGAGCAGCAAGGCAAGCCTGCACGGCGGGACCACAACCAGCGCGACGATGAACAGCAGGAACTGGCGCTCGGCGAAGTCGTAGTCGGTACCGGACGGGTCTCCGCAGCTCGGCAGATCAGGCCGGTGCTACCTACCCTTCCCTTCAGCAAGTCGCAGCTTGTGACGCTCGACGACGCACTGGCCCGGGCCAGCCGCAGCGCGGGCCTGCGCTTCTGTGTGTACCTCGGTGACCTAGGCGCCGATACCCGGGCACGGGCCGAAGAACTGCACGACTCGATGGGTGGCCAGGCCGACGATGCGGTGCTGGTGGCCGTCTCACCCGGCCAGCGGGTAGTAGAGGTGGTCACCGGCTGCAGAGCTCACCACCGGCTTCTGGATCGAGTGTGCAAGCTTGCGGTGGAGAGCATGATCTCCTCGTTCAAGGAGGGTGACCTCACTGGTGGTCTGACCTCGGGCCTGCGGATTCTCGCGGAGCAAACAGACTCCTAATGCTGTCTGGCATCGAGGAATGTCGGGCCGCATACTCGATCGCGTGACGGAGATCCGAGCGACATCCCACGCCGAATTCCGTTCGCGCCGGGTCCGTCTCGCAGCGACGGTCACCGTCTCCATATCAGTCGAGTCGGGGCCACCGGTGCCGAAGAGAAAGCGGGCTGGGATCGGGCAGCGGCGCAATGTGCCAGCCGGCCTCGCCGAACCCGGGGTGAAGTGGGACGTCCTTCCGGAGCGGATCCGACCCGAGGACTGGGTCACAGAGCAGGCTGATCCAGCTGTGCCCGGTTCCGTGATGGTCGCTGAAACCCAGCGCCTTCAGGAGTGGTTCTACCCCTACTGATCGTTCGTCCCCCAGGCGTCGAAGGCGCGTGCGGCTAGGGCCCGGACCACGCCGGCCCGACCCTCCGAGACCAGCCGGCGCAGCGCAGCGGGGCGGTCACCGGCCTCCAGCCAAGTACTCGCCAGGTCTACGCAGCGCTGCTCGACTACCCACGACGGGAACAGCCCGAGTACGCACGACTGGGCGCGCTCGGAGGTCCGGCGCTCCCATACTTCGGCGATCTCGTGGAAGTAGCGATCCAGATACGGGTTGAGTAGCTGCTTATGTGCGTAGTGACTGAACCCGCTGATGATCGCCTCACTGATGGCGTTGGGTAGCTCATCGTCGCGCATCGCCCGCTGCCAGGCCCGTTCCTTGGCTGCTGGGGTGGGCAGCAACGCCAGCGCTCGCTCGGCTTGCCGCTGCCCGGTGGCGGTCGCATCGCGGTCCTGCTCGGCGGCGATCTCTTTCTCACCCACCACACCGTGCGCGGTGAGCGCCTGCAGCAGCCGCCAGCGCAGGTCGGTGTCCACCGTGAGCGCCTCGGGCACACCCTCGCCGGCCAGCCAACCCGCCAGCGCGTCCAGTTCCGGCTTGCCCAGCAGCGACGTGGTCAGCGTGTTCACCAGCGCGAGCTGGAGGTCAGAGCCCGGAGTGGCGGTGCTGACCAGGTCCATCTGCGTGCGGGTGAACTGCGGCCAACCGTCCTCGATGGCCCAGCCGGGCTCGGCGTAGGAGGACAGCGCGGTCTGCACCTGCAGCAACAGCCGCTGCACGACGCCTACCTCGGTTTCGGCGGGTAATCCCGCCAGTACCAGTGCGACGAAGTCCCTGGCCTTGAACTCAGCTTCACGAGTCATCTCCCATGCTGCTGACCAGCACAGCGTGCGTGGTAGCGACTCGGTGATGTCGCCGATTCGACCGACCAGGGTCGCCAGCGACTTCTCATCTAGCCGCATCAGGCAGTAGGTGAGGTCGTCGTCGTTGACTAGTACCAGCTGACCCGCGGATACTCCGATCAATCCGGGGACCTCGGTGCGCTCCTCGCTGACATCGAGTTCCAACCGGTGAGTGCGTACCAAAGCACTCGTACCGGGGTGGGAGTCGTAGATACCGACGGCGAGCCGGTGCGTGCGCCGCTCCCCGGCTCCGGGGCGGGCACCACCTTGGAGCACCGCGAACGATGCGAAGGCTCCGTCACCGTCCACGGTGTACTCCGGCCGCAGCGTGTTGAGCCCGGTGGTCTCCAACCACTGCGCGCTCCAACCGGACAGATCACGACCCGACGCCTCCTCCAGCGCGGCCAGCAGGTCGGTGAGCGTGGCGTTGCCCCAGGCGTGCCGGGTGAAGTAGATCCGCAGGCCGGCGAGGAACTCCTCCAGCCCGACGTAGGCGACCAGCTGGCGCAGCACGCTGGCGCCCTTGGCGTAGGTGATGCCGTCGAAGTTGACCTCGACGGCCTGCACGTCGGGGATGTCGCAGGCGATCGGGTGGGTGGACGGCAGCTGATCCTGCCGGTAGGCCCAGGCCTTCTCCACGGTCGCGAACGTGGTCCACGCGCCGGTGTACTCGGTGGCCTGAGCCTGGGAGTGCACCGAGGCCCAGGTGGCGAAGGACTCGTTGAGCCACAGATCATCCCACCAGCGCATGGTCACCAGATCGCCGAACCACATGTGCGCCATCTCGTGCAGCACCGTCTCGCAGCGCCGCTCGTAGAGGAAGCGGGTGACCCGGCTGCGGAAGACGTAGTCTTCCAGGAAAGTCACGCAGCCGGCGTTCTCCATCGCGCCGGCGTTGAACTCGGGCACGAAGCACTGGTCGTACTTGTCGAACGGGTAGCGCACCCCGAAGGCCCGGTGGTAGAAGCCGAAACCTTGCTTGGTCTCGGTGAACAGGCGGTCGGCGTCCATGTGCTCGGCCAGCGAGGCGCGGCAGTAGATGCCCAGCGGGATCGTCGCCGCATCGTCGGCGTACTCGTCGGTCCAGCGCGCGTAGGGACCGGCGACCAGCGCCACGATGTAGGGGCTGATCCGTGCACTGTCGGCGAAGACATGGCGGACCGCCCCGCTGGCGGTGTCCTCGGTGCGCTCACATGGGGCGTTGGAGATCACTACCCAGTCGGCGGGCGCCACCACCCGGACGCGATGCACCGCCTTGAGGTCGGGCTGGTCGAAGCAGGCGTACATGCGCTTCGCATCGGCGGTCTCGAACTGGCTGTAGAGGTAGACACTGCCGTCGACGGGGTCGGTGAAGCGGTGCAGCCCCTCGCCGGTGTTCATGTAGCGGCCGTCGGCCTCGATGATGACCTCGTTGTCGGCGATCAGGTCCGGCAGTGTGATCCCCTTCGCCTCGTCGTAGCCGGCGATGTCCAGCGTTGCCCCGTTGAGGGTCGCGGAGCTGACCTGGGCAGCCACCAGGTCGATCCAGCTCGACGCGCCTGGAGTACGGCAGGAGAAGCGGACCGTGGTGGTGCTGCGGAACGTCCCTTCGCCCGGTTTGCCGGCACCGTCGGTGAGGTCGAGCTCGACGGTGTATGAGTCGACGTCGAGCAGGCCGGCGCGCTCGACAGCCTGCTCCTGGGTGAGGTTGGGGACAGCCACAGATCACCTCTGATGTCGGATCGGGATTCCTACGCATCCAATCATGGGTGCGGTTGGCGTGCAGGGGAGTTAAGGCCCAGGGAAGACGTCACTACCCGGATGGGTTGTAGCACAGGACGCCGAACGGAGAGTGCGATGACCGTGACCGCCGGCTACAGCGCCGAAGCCCGAACTGAGCCGCGTCTCCCGCGGGTTGACGTTTACTTCGATCCGCGGTGCCCGTGGGCGTGGATCACCTCCCGGTGGATCCTCGAGGTCGCCACCGTGCGGGAGATCGACGTGCGCTTCAGGGTGATGAGCCTGTCGGTGCTCAACGAGGGCCGTGACCTCAGCGAGGGTTACCGCAAGTCGATGGATCGAAGCTGGGGACCGGTTCGGGTGTGCATCGCCGCAGCCCGCGACCATGGTGAAAAGGTGCTCGATCCGCTGTACACCGCGATGGGCGGGCGGATCCACAACGAGGGCAACAAGGAATTCGATGAGGTGATCGCAGCCGCACTGGCCGAGGTGGGGTTGCCTGCGGAGCTGGCCGCGGCTGCGCACAGCACCGAGCACGACGAGGAGCTGCGGGCCAGCCACGAGGCCGGCATGGGCCCGGTCGGGCTGGACGTCGGGACCCCCACCATTCACGTGGACGGGGTGGCCTTTTTCGGCCCGGTGCTGTCCCGGATCCCGCGTGGCGAGGAGGCCGGGAAGATCTTCGACGGCGCTCTGCTGCTCGCCAGTTACCCGCACTTCTTCGAGCTCAAGCGAACCAGGCACGAAAAGCCCGACTTCTCCTAACCCGCCGCCGTTTACCCCGACATGGAGACATACCGGGGTAAACCGACCCTCAGTAGGCCCGATATGTCTCCATGTCGGGTGGGTGGAGCAGCTGAGCTTGGGATTATCCCTTGGCGCCGGAGGAGCCCCCACCCGCGGTGTTGCTCTGCGTGCCGCCGTAGGTCTCGTCGCCAGAGTTGAAGCCGCCCGGACCGGCGCTGTTGGTTTGGGTGCCATCCCAGGAGTAACAGTTGCCAGACTGATCGCACATCTTGGGGTCTTTGGCGCCGATAGTGAACAGCGACAGGACGGTACGGGGCGGCAGCAGTTCCACGTGCTGCCCTTCAAGGTCGGCAAAACTCAGGGCGTCAGACATCAATTCCTCCTACAGGTCGACTGCACATCGGGTGCTCATCCTCAGTGGGCGTGACCCGGCTGCGCGATCTAGCCTCCCAGGCTCGCCCATCCGAGCGGCATCAGAGACGAACGTCCGAATTGTTGCGCTGTGATCACCCGCGTGGGTAGAGCCTGGCCAGTGCGGCAAGAGTGGTCGAGGGGCGCAACGGTGACGCCGATACTGCGCCGTCACGGTCCAGTTCGTCAGCCAGTACGGCCTGGCACACAGCGGCCAGGCTAGCCAGCTCATCGCGTTGTGCGCCGACGAACGTGGCGTCCACCGGGTCGCCGTGACCGGGGACCACGACGTGCGGGTTGAGCTGGAGTAGCTTTGTCACGGCGGAGGGCCAGGCCAGCGGGTAGGCGTCGGTGAAGTCCGGGTCGGCGCCCTGCTCGACGAGATCCCCGGCGAAGAGCACACCCGTGTCAGGTGACCACACCGCGATGTCGTGATCGGTGTGTCCAGATCCGGCATAGGTCAACAGCACCTGTCGACCACCGAGCTCGACTTCGGCTTGCTTGGCGACCAGGTGATCGGGCACCACAGGACGCACCAGCGCGCGGTGCGCGCGACCCCAGGCCAGTGCCTCGGCGTGCTGCGCCGCGCCACCCCTGGCGAGGTCGTCTCGGCACCGAGGGTGTGCCCATACCGTGGCCGGCAGGAAGGCCGCGGTGCCCAGGCAGTGGTCGAAATGCGCGTGGGTGAGCACCACGATGCAAGGCAAGCGGGTGACTTCGCGGATCGCGGCGTGCAGCTCAGCGCCCTGAGTGGGATCGCTGCGGGTGTCCACGACCAGGCAGCTCCGGTCCCCGATCACCAGCCCCACTGACAGATCCAGTTCGGCGTACCGCCGCACCAGCACCCCGTCGGCCAACTCAACCCACCGCGCTGTCACGCACGCTCCTCAAACGCTGCCACACCCCCTCCCCGACATGGAGACATATCGGGGCTAACGGAGCCCAATTGGCCCGATATGTCTCCATGTCGGGGACGAGAGTCATGCGGTCAGCACCCCGCCCCGCAGCCGTGGTGCGACCTCGCTGGCGTTGTACGCCGCGGCCAGCGTGACGTCGGCGGCGAAGCCGTCGGCGGCCAGTTCACGCCCGGAGGCGCTGGCTGCGAGCACGCCGTGCAGACCGCGCGAGCGTGCCGCGCTGAATCCAGCCGCGGCCAGCTCGGCCTCCGGTGAGAACGCCCCGGGTAGCACTTCAGCGATCGCGCCCGCCCCGACGGCGTCCTCGAGTGCGGGCCGCATCGGTTCACCGGGCAGCTCCCATCGCTCGCCGGCCGGTACCAGCCCGATTGGACCGCCGCGAGCCAGCTGATGCGCGGTGCGGGCGATCGCGGCCGCGTTGCGAAGGCACCCAGTGAGCACGTGGGCGCCGGCACGCTGCGCGAGCGCGCACAGCGTCGCACCATTGGGGGAGGGCAGTGCCAGCCCCGCCCCGGCGGGCAGGGTTTGCAGCGAGGTTGGCGACAGCGAAAAACCCTGCGAACCGCGGGCACCGGCCAGTATCGCTCCGGCACGCTGTGCGGCGTCGAGGGCGCGCTCGTCGCCCCAGGGCAGCGGTAGTACGGCGGCCCCGCGTTCGACGGCTACGTCCACGGCCGTGCAGAACGAGAGCACGTCCACAATCACCACCACCGCACAGTGTGCTCCGAGCAGAGCTACTCCTTCCCGACCCCATTCCAGCCGGACGTCGTAGCCGTCCTGGATGTGCTCCCGGCGCAAACTGTGCCCTCCTCACCCGGTGATCTGCGATATGGCAATGTTGCACCTCGTGCGCGTTTACCTCGGTTCCGATCACGCTGGCTTCGAGCTCAAGAATTTCCTGGCGGAGCACCTGACCAGTCTCGGGCACGACGTGGTGGACGTCGGCCCTGAAGCCTTTGACGCAGACGACGACTATCCACCGTTCTGTATCGAGGCGGCCCGCCAGGTGGTGGCCGACTCAGGCAGCCTAGGCGTGGTGATCGGCGGGTCGGGCAACGGCGAGCAGATCTCCGCCAACAAGGTTCCGGGATGCCGTGCCGCGCTGGCCTGGAGCACCGACACGGCCAAGCTGGCCCGCGAGCACAACGACGCTCAGGTGGTGGGTATCGGCGCCCGGATGCACAGCCCCGCCGAAGCCGCCGAGATCGTCGAGGTTTTCCTCAACACGCCCTTCTCCGGAGGTGAGCGGCACTCTCGCCGAATCAGGCAGATCTCGGACTTCGAGTCCACCGGGGAGCCGCCCCCGATGTCCAGGCACTGAGCTGGCGATGCCGGAGGGTCATACAACACACCGGTTGGCTCGGCGGCATCAGCAGTGTTACGGCGGATCGCCGGTGGCGGTGTCCAGTCCCCAGGGTCGCTTCGCCAGCGCCGCCGCGGTGCTCGACGGGCATGTGCTGCACCGCGCCGAAGCGCTGGGTAAGCATCTGTTCCACGTCTACACGCCCGATCTCGTGGTGCATGTTCACCTGGGCCTTTACGGTGCGTTCACCGAGGAGGCGTTGCCCGTGCAGCCGCCCTGGGGTCAGGTGCGGATGCGTCTGGTCGGCCCTACCCACTGGACTGATCTGCGCGGCCCGATGATGTGCGAGTTGGTCACCGAGGTCGACATGGCGGCGGTGGGTGCCCGGCTGGGACCCGACCCGCTGCGTCGCGATGCGGACCCGCATCGGGCGCGTGGGCGCGGATCTCCCGGTCCCGCGCTGCACTGGCCACGTTGCTGATGGACCAATCGGTCCTGGCCGGGCTCATTAACGAGTATCAGATTGCAGCATGACCCACCGGGCACCCGAAAATTTGCAGCTCAAGCGCCAATCAATATTCGAGCCCTACAGGATCAGCTTGACAACCGTTGGCCGCTGCTTGCGGAGAACACGTGCACTTGTTTGCTGTCCACCGTCAGCCGCACCATGGCAAGCGTGGCCGGCGCACACCGGGGGTCGATGCGGGCGACGATGTCCGTTTGGTGATCCGGTCCTAGGGCGGCTGTGCCGTAGAGGTATGCATCCGCGCCAAGTTCTTCGACTAGCTCGACACGAACGCGGAGCTCGGGACCGTCTTGCGTTGTTGCGCGGCAGGATTCCGGACGTATGCCGAGGATGACCTCGGGGTTGTGGCCGATCCGCGCACATGTCGCGCGGTCCAGTGGGACAATGTGGTCGCCTAAACGCACACCGTCGGGCACCACGGAGACCCTGATGAGATTCATCGCCGGAGAGCCGACGAAGCCTGCGACGAACACATTGGCCGGCTTGTCGTAGAGCCGGCGAGGGATGTCGACCTGCTGCAGGACACCGCCGTTGAGCACCGCCACCCGATCCCCCATGGTCATCGCTTCGACCTGGTCGTGGGTGACGTAGATCGTGGTGATGCCCAGCCGGCGTTGCAGCGCGGCGATCTGGCTGCGGGTCGAGACGCGCAGCTTGGCATCCAGATTGGACAGCGGCTCGTCCATCAGGAATACCTGTGGTTCCCGCACAATTGCGCGGCCCATCGCCACTCGTTGCCGTTGTCCTCCGGACAGTGCCCTGGGTTTGCGGTCTAGGAGTTCCTGCAAGCCCAGCAGCGTCGCGGCCTCGCGCACCCGGCGCATCCGCTCGACCTTGCCGACACCGGCAACCTTGAGCGCGAAGCCAATGTTGTCGGCCACCGACATGTGGGGGTAGAGGGCATAGTTCTGAAACACCATCGCAATGTCGCGGTCCTTCGGGGCAAGCTGGGTGACATCGCGATCACCGATCGTGATCGTTCCGGTGTCGACGTCCTCAAGTCCCGCAAGCATGCGCAGCGATGTCGATTTGCCGCAGCCGGAAGGCCCGACCAGCACGACGCACTCCCCGTCGTCGATGTGTAGATCGAGGCGGTCAACGGCGGGCCGATCGCTGCCCGGGTAGATCCGGGACGCGCCGTCATAGGAAGCAGTGCTCATAGTGGTTTCCTCTTCAGTGGGGCCGGGCCATGGATGTGAGTCTGACTCATGCGCCCCGTACTGACTGCGAGAAACCTGGCGATGCCGAGCTGCGCCAGCCGCAGTCGGCGGCCCGCAGAGGTCGACCGCCGGATCCGGTCGACGCCATCCGGGCTCATCCCTTCTCGGCCCCGCTCGTCAGGCCCTCGACAAGCATCCGCTCGGCGAGGAAGAAGATCCCGATGATCGGCAGCGTCAGCAGGACCGAGCCGGCCATCAACACCGTCGTGGGGATCTCAATGCTGCCGGCGAGCTGGGAGAGCCCGAGCGATACCGTCCAGCGGTCTCGGTCGTCGGCGAGGAACAGCAGCGCGAACAGGAACTCGTTCCATGCGATCATGAAGACGTACAGCCCAGTGGACATCAGTGCGGGCAGCGCCAGCGGCAGACTGATCCAGCGGATGATCTGCAACCGCGAGCAGCCGTCGATCGCCGCGGACTCCTCCAGCGACACCGGCACGGTCTCGAAGTAGTTGCGCAGCATGTAGATCGAGATCGGCACGGTCTGCGCGACGTAGACGATCAGCAGGCCCACCAGCGACCCGCGCAGCCCGATACCGGCGAAGAAGACGAACAGCGGTACCGCCAGGAGGATGGCCGGAAACAGGTAGACGGCCAGGAACAGCGCGCTGACCTGCCGGCGGCCGGCGAACCGCAGCCGGCTGATCGCGTAGGCGCCGGGGATCGCCGCGAACAGCGTCACCGCGACGGTGAGTACGGCGATCACGAAGCTGTTGCGCAGGAACACCAGGAAACCCTGGCCGCCGTTGTCTACCGAGGTCAGCACGGAGACGTAGGTGGACACATCGAACTCGGCGGGCCACAGCACCCCCGGTCGCAACACCACCTGGTCCAGACTGCGCAGCGAGAGCATCACCATGTAATAGAGGGGGAACGCGGTGACCAGCAGCAGCACGGCGATCACCACCCAGCGCAGCACCCTGAACACACGGGTCTCCACAGCGTCGCGGTTCCAGCGGCGTCGTGCGGGTACGGTCAGCCGGGACTGGTCGGTCTGGGCCATCACGCCTCCTGCATGCGGCGGCCGAAGAACCGGAAGTAAATTCCCAGCAGTACGACGAGCACGAGCGACAGCACCAGCGCCTGCGCCGACGCCGCCCCGATGTCGCCGCGCGCGGTGAGCAGCTCGTAGATCCGTACGCTGACCACCTCGGTGCCCGCTCCACCTCCGGTGAGGAGGTAGATGTCGTCGAACTCGTTGAAGGTGAAGATGAATCGCAGCACCGTGAGCAGCGCGATCACTGGCAGCAGCTGTGGCCAGATCACGTATCGGAACCGCTGCGTCGGCGTCGCCCCGTCGATCCGCGCGGCCTCCTCCAGCTCCGCCGGGATGGCCGTCATGCGCGCGGTGAGGAACAGGAACGCGAACGGGAAGTACCGCCACGCTTGGAACGCCATGACGGTCAGCAGCGCCACCGGAACGTCGAACTCCAGCTCGAAGATCGACACCTTGGCCGAGCGCTGGGTCAGGAACGCGATCGGGTTCGTCCAGCCGAGCACCGAGGTGCCGATCTCGTTGACGATGCCGAACTGGGGGTTCAGCATGGTCTGCCAGACGAATGTCACCGCCACCACCGGGGCGACATAAGGCAGCAGCATGAACCCCCGCACCACCGCGCGCCCTCGGAACCATCCGCGCAACGCCAGCGCCGCCACCAGCCCGATGCCAATCGAGGTGGCCGTGCCGACCACGGAGTACAGCAGGGTAGTGGTCAGCGCGTTGTAGAACCCGGGCGAGCTGAACACGCCAGTGAGGTTGTCTAGGGTGAAGTCGCCCATCAGCCCTCGGCGCCGTAGATCGATCAAGCGGAGATCCTGAAAGGCCAGCACGATCGTCCAAGCGATCGGAACCACGATCACGAGCACCACGACGACGAGTGTCGGCGCGAGCAGCGTCCGCCCCGCTCGGGCGTCACGCTGGGCCAGCGTCTGCGCCCGCGGCGATGGCCGAGTCGGCGAACGCCCAGCGCGCCGGATCGGGGTGGATTTCGTCATCGCGGCCTCACCGCAGGGAGTCCTGGATCTCAGAGACGGCGTCGGCGGCCTGCTCCGCGGCCTCCGCCGGCTCCACCTCACCACTGGTCATGGCGCTGATCGCCTCGGGCACCGGCAGCTCACCGGCAATCGCGCCGATCAGCCCTGCCTGGCCCCGGGTGATGCCCCAGCGGCTGAACCTGTCCACGCTGGTGGCCAGCGCGTCGAGCTCGTCGGGCGGATAGAAGTCGGTCAGCGGCGCCTTGGTGTCCACGCCCGCCGGCAGGGTGCGCCAGGCGTCCGCGTACTTCCAAGGGTTCGCCTGGGTGCCGGAGCGGGTCGGGAACTTGCCCTCAGGGGCGAAGCTGAGCCAGTCGAGGTAGCCATCGCTCATCATGTACTTGACGAACCGGTGCGCTGGTTCGGTGGACCCGTCGGCGAGCACGGCCCACGACACCACCTCGCCGAACTGCGCCGGCGCCGCGCCGTCTGGCCCCGATATCGCGGTGACGATGCCGGTGTTGTCCACCAGGAACCGAGGGTCGGCCACGCACCGAGGGCAGCTGGGCGTGGCGTCGGCGCGCAGCCCGGCGAGCTCGTCGAGGATAAATGACGACCAAATCATCATCGCGGCCTTCCCCGCGAAGTAGGTGGCCCTGGTCGTGTCCGAGTCCTGCGCACCCACCACCGAGTAGTTGCGGAGCAGGTTGTCGTAGAAGGCGAAGCTGGCGACGCACGACGGGCTGTCCAGGCTGATCTCGCCGCCAGCGATGACGAGTTCGCAGCCGTTGGCCAGCGCCAAGTGCTCGAAGGTCTGTTGCGTGAAGCCGTCACCAGGTGTTGTCGATCCAACAAACCCAGCGACGCCGCCGGTGTTCAGCGCGCGTGCCGCCGCGGTGATGTCGGCGTAGTTCCGAGGCTCGGGCAGCCCGGCCGCGGCGAACAGGTCGCGACGGTAGAGCAGCAACTGCGGGAACGCGTCGCTGGGCACGGCCAGCTGGGTTGTGCCGTCGCGGGTAAGGGTGAGCGCCCGCTCGGAGAAGGTGCTGGTACCCAGGTTCGCCACGACCGCGCCGGGAACCTCCGTATCGAGCAGCTCGTTCGCCGCGAGCGAGCGCACCCCGGCCAGGGACAGCGCCCCTACCACGTCCGGCAGCTTCCCCGATGCGGCGGCGGACATGACCAGCTGGTTGAACTGGTCCTCGTCGATCCCCACGACCTCCACCGCGACCCCGGTGGCCCGACTGAACTCGGCGGCGATGGCCTGCTGAGCGGCCAGCCGCTCAGGCAGGTTCTCCAGGGTCCATACCGTGATCGCGTTCACATCCCGCTCAGGCCCGGAGCCACCGCAGGCCGCCGTCATCAGAAGCACCACGGCAGCCACGGCCGCCGCGACGCGCGACGAGATCCTCACCATGTGTCTCGACGGCGTGCGAGCGGGTGGAGACCTGCCCGACGCGCCGCAAGATCGAAGAAGCACCATGATTTCTGCGTGCTCATGACGCGTAATAGTGCAATTGATAACATGTTTTGTATAGGTCATCACGCGGTCACCAGCACGATCACGCAGCTGACCTCGTCGACCCGCTCGGGCCCTTGTCCGGCCCTTGTCCGCATCGAGACGAGTCGACGGCGAGGCCGCCACCTATCGTGCATGGTGCGGCCAGTCGCAGTGACCGTGCGTCCTGCAGTGGGTGGCTGTAGGCGGTCACCTCCTATGCCCGTTCAGCCGGCACTGATGCATGAAGGCGAAGGCCGTCCTCGCCACCCACCAAAGCGGGGAGGCGGCCCCCTCAGGCACCTGGAGAACCGTAACAAACGGGCGTCCGAAGGCCTCGCGAACTCGGCGGCGATTTGTTTTAAAGGTAGGACTGGTTATCCTGGTCATAGGTCGATCAGACATCAGTGTTGCGAGGACTGGCCGACAGGCTGGGGAGCACGGCTAAGGCCTGCACGGTGGCCTGCCGGACGTCTACGTGCTCGTCGAGGGTTGCGCACTCACGCTGTAAGGGGTCGGTGTTGGGATCGTCGCGGCAGCCGGTGGCAAGGGCGAGGATTGTTCAGGAATCATCAACGTTCCTCATCGGTGACTTGGGCGCCCGCAATGCTGGCAAACTCCCTGGCCAGCGCCGTGACAGTCGCCCGGATGCACACCACGACTCCCGCGAACTGACGGAACGTCGTACAACAGCAATCAGGCGTCGCCGGGGACCGCGCGCCAGTCCAGTGGGGCGCGCCACTGCCGGACCGCGATGGTGAGCGCCGCTGCGGCGATCAAGACTCCCAGCACGATCAGCCACGCCGGGATGAAGGCGCCCTGGTGGACTGTGGTAAAGCGGCCGTTGAACGCGTCGTATCCGCCGTGGAAGCCGATGCCAAGCCAGAGCGTGTTGCTGACCGTCCGGCAGGCCGCGAGCATCAGTCCGAACCCGGTCGCTGCCACCGCGTAGAGCACGTGTTCGCCGAGGGTGGTGGCCTCGCTGTTGGAGAACACGTGCATCGACCCGAAGATCAGGGAACTGCTGGCCACTGTGGCCCACAGCGGCAGCGTCTGGCCAAGGTTGCGGAACATGTAGCCGCGGAACACCAATTCCTCCGGGAACCCCTGCACCAAGAGGGTGGATATGGCGATCATGATGATGGTGGTCGCAAGTCCCTGCTCGACCAATTTTGTCGTTGTGCCGGCCGACGGGCCCCAGTCGGCGAGCCCGAGTTGCACGGTGGCTGCGGTGGCGACTGTGGTGACAATGGCCGCGAGCACGATGCCGAACAGCAGGCGCGGGATCGCTGCGCGGTCCAGGGTCAGACCGATGCCGGACCACGGCCGCCGGTCGGCGTGCCGCCGCAGCAGCAACACCAGGCCAAGCGCGCTGGCCGTGATGCCCAAGCCGGCGGCCGCGTGCGAGATCACCGGGGGCAGCTGGGCGGTCGCTGCCTGGACGGCCATGCCGATAATCAGCACGCCACCAAAGAATCCCAGCCAGGCCAGCAGAATCCGCCAGGTCAGCCGCGGTCGGCGGTCTTGGCCGAGGAACACCCCTGATGATGTGGCGTCCGACGTGATGTCCATACCGAACATAGAAGGAACATTACGCATCGTGGTCACCGGCTCACGCATCTGCACCGATCGGACCGTGCTGGCCCAGTGATCAGCGATTACCTAGACACGGGCGGCGGCAGCGTCGTCGGTGCCGGGCTGTTCCCGATCATCGTGCACGGCGGCACCGGGGTGCCAGCGCATGACCCGGTGCGTACCGGTCGTCCTGCGCGGCAGGACCGCCAGGGCGGCGAGGTCTACGTCTACCGCCGGGCCGGGGCGCCCTGCCTGGTGTGTGACACGGCGGTGGCGCGCACCGCGCACGCCGGGCGGAACCTCTACTGGTGTCCTCGTTGCCAGCAACGGCCCGTGCCCTAGCTAGAAGCCGCCCCCGAAGTCGCCACCGCCGAGGTCGCCGCCACCCCAGCCGCCGCCACCGAAGTCCCCGCCGGCGTCACCGCCATCACCACCGAAGTCGCCGCCACCGCCGTCGGACATGGCGTCCGCCTGCCCGGCGTCATAGCCCTGCTCCCATGCCCCCGCGGCGGGGATCCCGCTCATTCCGGAGAACATCGCACTGAACAGCAGGACCGAGCCCAGACCCCACGCGCCGCCTACCAGTGCCGGTTTCCACCAGGGCTCGCTGTACCAGCCCTGCGGCACCGGCCGGCCGGCCACCCGACCGCCTGGGTAGTAGTGCGGCGTGCGGTCACTGGGATGCGGTGAGGCTGCGTAGTCGTGACCCTCGACCTCAACGGCGCGGTTCTCGGTGACCGAACCGGCGGCGGCCTGGCCCGGCACCGACGGCAATTCAGGCCCCGGGTCCATACCCATGGCCGAGCGGGCGGCCCGCACGTAATAGAGCCCTTCCAAGGCGGTCTGGGTCACCAGGCGGCACTGTGGCGCGGTCTGTGCGGACTCCATCTGGGAGCCGGCGGCCGTGTAGCGCTCCGCGGCGTCGGCGAGCGCCTGCTTGGACGGCTCATCGGTACCGACCAGATTGAGGACCTGCCCGCCGAGGCGTTCCACCCAGCGGCGCGCCTCAGCCTTCGAATCCTCAAGCTCGCGCTGCTGTGAGACCTGCCGGAGATGAAGGTAGTACGCCGCGCCACCACCGATCAGCAGCACGAGTATCACCACCGAGATCAGCGTGCCCACGACGACCTCCTCCACCACCAACCAGACCGGACAGCACCGACATTACCCCCGCTACGGCGGGTCCCGGTCGTGCTGCCCTGGGGCCTGCCGTCACCCGAGACAGGGTTCCGGTGTACGCCCAGCGGCATCACGGCCGCCGCCCTTCGGCGGTACATCTAGGGGCAATCATGTCGACGGCGGCTCTGTTGCCGTCCCTTCAGCTGGAGGTAGCCGTGCCCGAAGGCGACACCGTGTACTTGGCGGCCAAGCGTATGACGGCCGCGCTGAGCGGTAAGCGCCTGACTCGAGGCGAGCTGCGTCATCCACAGCTGGCTGAGCATGATCTCTCGGGGCTGACCGTCCTGGGCGTACCCAGCGTCGGAAAGCACATGTTCACCCGTTTCGACGACGGACGAAGTCTGCATACGCATTTCCGGATGGACGGCACGTGGCACCTTTACCGACCCGGGCAGCGTTGGCGAAGGCCAGGCCATCAAGCCCGGGCAGTGCTGACTACGCAAGAACGAGTAGCAGTAGGTTTCCTCCTGCACGACATGGCGATTGTGGCCACTCAGGACGAACACCACCTCGTGGGGCACCTGGGCCCTGATCTGCTCAAGCCCGACTGGGACGACAACGACGCCGCGGTCGCGGCTCAACGACTACGCGGACACCCCGGCGTCGAACTTGGCCTTGCGCTGCTCGATCAACGGATCATGGCGGGTATTGGAAACCTGTACAAGACGGAGATGTGCTTCCTGTTGGGAGTATCACCGTGGATCCCTGTCCGCGATATCGATCCCGACGTCGTAGTGGCCTTGGCTCGGCGGCTTTTGTTGGCGAATGGCGACCGTCCCGAGCAGTCCACTACCGGGGAATTGGCCCGCGGGAAGCAGCACTGGGTGTACGAGCGGAGTGGGAAACCGTGCCGTCGCTGCGCAGGGTCAGTGATCCGCGCTGTACAGGGAAATGATCTCTATGCCAGGAACACCTACTACTGCCCTCGCTGCCAGCCGGGAGGACACCCGCCGCCCTGAGGCCCGCATGGCAGCGTGAATGGTCAAAGGTTCACTGCCCAGATCACTGCCAGGAAGATGCCGGCGACCAGAGCCAGACCTACCACGAGCAGCGCCCATGCAACGGCCCCACCCCGAGGGTCGTCTCTGCGATCCAGCTGCGGCAGATCGAACTTGGTGTGCTCCGGCTCGGCCATCACTCCTCCTCGTCTGCTCCAGGTGGGTGGGAAGGGCGCTGAGTCACGAAAGTTACCTTTGCGACAGCTTGCACGGATTAGCGTTTGCTTAGAGTTTCCATACTGGCCATACAGCCAGGAACGTAATGTCAGTGTATGACCACGTTCCGTGAGCTGATGCGGACATCCTCGGCGCTGATCGATGACGCTGCGTCGCGGTCCGGCACGTTGGCGGTTCGACGCCAAAACGGCTAGGCCCAAGTTGTGGATCATTCCCGGTCCAGTGCGCGACTTGTACGATGCTCAACGCGGACTGTCGCGAGACGCGGCGTGGACGAGCGGTTGAGGTAGCTGATCGCTATAGATGGAGGCAACCACAGCCATGCTCCGTCGGCCGGCCGTTGCTGCCAGGAGGAGAACACCATGGAGAACAGCATCGCCGCCAACCGGCAAGTATGGGATCACGATTATCCATGGCCGCGCGACGGCGACGAGTGGAGCGAGTTCGCGGATTACTGCGGCCAGCCGTACGAGCGATGGTATGCATCGGTGCTCGATTGCCTTATCCGGCCATTCTTGAGACCCGGCGACACCGCCCTCGAGATTGCACCGGGTTACGGAAGATGGCTTGGAGAGCTGTCGACACGTGCTTCGCGCGTCGTCGCTGTGGACCTTAGCCCTTCGTGCATCGACCGCTGCAAGGAGCGCTACTCGGAGCGGGACAATGTGCGCTACTTCGTCAACGACGGGAAGACTCTCACCGGAGTCGACGACGCCTCGGTGAGCTTCGCATTCTCGTTCGAGGCCTTCGTGCACATGGAGATCGACGTGATCAAGAGTTATCTGCAAGAGCTGGCAAGGGTTCTCGTTCCTGGCGGCACAGCGGTCATCCACCATGCCGGACGAGCGGCAGCGACCAAACCGCTTCGTCAGATGCGGCAGGGGTCGTGGTGGCAAAAGAATCTGTATACGATATTGTCGTTGCGTCGGACTCCTGAACGAGATGGCTGGCGCTCCGATGTCAGCCCACAGGATGTGGTCCGGGCGGCGCGGTCCGCGGGCTTAGCCGTGGTGGCTCAGACGCAGTGTTGGGGGATGGGCTTGGCGTATGACGTCAGACGATTCAATGACTGGATTTCCATCCTGACGCGTCCGGGCGGGGCTGATCACTCCTGATGAGAACTCTGCCATGCTGGCGGCACGGGCCAAGTCCACCGAGGTGCCGCACCGGCCCCGATGGATTCCCAAGATGACCGGTCTGATCGCGTTACCCATGCGTCCAGTCCCGCGTTGAGCTATGGGGTGCTCGGGACGGGCAGTCTTCCTCTCTTCCGGGCGCTGGGGGATGTCGCTTACTGCTACGGACCGCTGCCGCATGCCGTCCACCGCGTCGAACGCGTGTCCATGCAGTAAGGGGGAGATGATCGTGAGTCACCGAGGCCAAACCGGGACCGCGCTGGCCGTTCTGACAGCGGCAGTCACGGTAGGTGTGGCGCCGCAGGGAGCGGCTGACACGGCGCCGCGGAGCCAGGCAAGCCGAGCTGCCGTGATCACCGGTGCTGGGTCCATCAACGAGACCGAGGCCCGGTACCAGATCAAGGGTACCGATCTCGGCATCATGTGGACCGATGAGCGAGGCCAGATTCTCGCCGCCTTCGGGGACACCTTCGGGGCCGGCTGGGCCGGTCACGGCAGTGGCGTCGGTGATCCTGCCGCGATCGATTGGCGGTCGAACACGCTGGCCCGCAGCTCCGACCGCAACCCCGCCGATG
>JBOHGX010000311.1:0-16413 GCA_050700255.1 Pseudonocardiaceae bacterium | reverse complement strand
GACGACGACGACGGCAATCGTCGGCGTGGCCGGCGCTTCCGCGACCGCAACCGCCGCAACCGCAATGAACGCGGCAGTGACCGTCGCGACAGTGGCGAACTGGAAGTCCGCGAGGACGACGTGCTGTTGCCCGTCGCCGGAATCCTCGACGTGCTGGATAACTACGCGTTCGTCCGTACTTCGGGATATCTGTCCGGGCCCAACGACGTGTACGTGTCACTGTCGTTGGTCCGCAAGCACGGGCTGCGCCGAGGTGACGCGATCACCGGAGCGGTGCGCCAGCCCCGTGAGGGCGAACAGCAGCGGCAGAAGTTCAACCCTCTTGTCCGGGTCGACACCATTAATGGCCTGGATGTCGAGCAGGCCAGGCAACGCCCGGAGTTCACCAAACTGACCCCGCTGTACCCCAACGAGCGGTTGCGGTTGGAGACCGAGCAGAGCCTGATGACCACCAGGGTCATCGATTTGGTGATGCCGATCGGCAAGGGCCAGCGGGCACTGATCGTCTCGCCGCCCAAGGCGGGCAAGACGATGATCCTGCAGGCGTTGGCCAACGCCATCACCCGCAACAATCCGGAATGCCACCTCATGGTCGTGCTCGTCGACGAGCGGCCCGAGGAGGTCACCGACATGCAACGCTCGGTGAAGGGTGAGGTCATCGCCTCCACCTTCGACCGCCCGCCGTCGGACCACACCTCCATCTCGGAGCTGGCCATCGAGCGGGCCAAGCGGCTGGTGGAGATGGGCCACGACGTGGTCGTGCTGCTGGACTCGATCACGCGGCTGGGTCGGGCATACAACCTGGCAGCACCGGCATCCGGCCGGATCCTGTCCGGTGGTGTGGACTCCACCGCGCTGTACCCGCCGAAGCGGTTCCTCGGGGCGGCCCGCAACATCGAGGATGGTGGATCGCTGACCATCTTCGCGACCGCGCTGGTGGAGACCGGTTCGACGATGGACACAGTGATCTTCGAGGAATTCAAGGGAACCGGAAACGCCGAGCTCAAGCTCGACCGCAAGATCGCTGACAAGCGGATCTTCCCCGCCATCGATGTCAACCCCTCCGGTACCCGCAAAGAGGAGCTGCTGTTGCCCCCGGACGAGCTGGCCATCCACCACAAGCTGCGGCGGGTGCTGTCTGGGTTGGAGTCCCAGCAGGCTCTCGACGTGCTGCTGGACCGGCTGCGCAAGACCCGAACCAACATCGAGTTTCTGATGCAGGTATCCAAGTCCGCAGCCGGCAACGGCGACGACTGACCAGTTCCCCACGCACGTTCCCCACGCACGGCGTGTCGCGCTGTCATGTCCGGTATGTCGTGCTGGGGTGCCTGCGCTGGTCGCCCTGATGGCGGGAACACTGCAGTGCAGCTGACGGTTTCATCTGGTGCTGGGCCGTCTGGCACACTGTCAGCGCTCGCTGCGGCTCACGCAGTCCGGCTCCGGTTCACCCCGTCCATATGCGGCGGGGACCCGGCGGCCATGAGGAGAGGACATCCATGAAGCAGAGCATCCACCCGCAGTACGTCGACACGCAGGTGACCTGCAGCTGTGGCAACACCTTCGCCACCCGCAGCACCAAGCGTGACGGTCAGATCCATGTCGAGGTCTGTTCCAACTGCCACCCCTTCTACACCGGCAAGCAGAAGATCCTGGACACCGGTGGCCGGGTGGCTCGCTTCGAGAAGCGCTACGGCAAAAGGCAGAAGTAGGGCCATTAAAAAGGGCGCAGATAACAGGGAAACTCGGTGAGGTCTGTGGACACCGCGGCAGTTCAGGCGCTGCTGGATCAGCACGCAGACCTGGAGCGCCGGCTTGCCGACCCCGCGCTGCATGCCGACCAGGACGCGGCCCGTAAGGCGGGGCGGCGCTACGGGGAGCTGTCCCGCATCGTGCGAGTGGTTCGTGAGCTCGAGCAGGCCCGCAGCGACGTCGCTGCGGGCCGCGAGCTGGCTGCTGAGGACCCCGCCTTTGCTGCCGAGGCTGAGACCCTCGCTGAGCGGATCCCGCAGCTGGAGACAGAACTGGCTGAGTTGTTGCTGCCGCGCGATCCCCACGACAGCTCCGACGTGGTCATGGAGATCAAGTCAGGAGAGGGCGGCGCGGAGTCCGCGCTGTTCGCCGGAGACCTGCTGCGGATGTATCTGCGCTACGCCGAACGCCACGGCTGGCAGGCCGAAGTGCTCGACGCTACCGAGGCCGAGCTGGGTGGGTACAAGGACGTCACGGTCGCGGTGAAATCAGCGACATCGGCACAGTCCGGCGTCTGGGAACGGTTGAAGTTCGAGGGTGGGGTGCATCGGGTGCAGCGGGTCCCGGTCACCGAGTCGGCCGGGCGGATTCACACCTCGGCCGCGGGGGTGCTGGTCTACCCCGAACCCGATGAGATCGCGATCGATCTCGATGAGAAGGATCTGCGCATCGACGTCTACCGCTCTTCTGGCCCCGGTGGCCAGAGCGTCAACACCACCGACTCCGCGGTGCGCATCACCCACCTTCCGACCGGCACCGTGGTGTCGTGCCAGAACGAGAAGTCGCAGATCCAGAACCGGATCCGGGCCACCGCGGTACTGCGGGCCAGGTTGCAGGCACTGGCCGAGGAGAAGGCCCAGCAGGAGGCCTCTGAGCAGCGCCGCTCGCAAGTTCGCACCGTGGACCGCTCCGAGCGGGTGCGCACCTACAACTTCCCGGAAAACCGGATCTCCGACCACCGGGTCAACTACAAGGCTCACAACCTCGACGCAGTGCTTGACGGAGACCTCGACGGAGTGCTCGACGCGCTGACCGGGGCGGACCGCGAGATGCTGCTGCGACAATCGTGAATCGGGGCGCTCGTGGGTAGGCAACCGCTGCGCCTGGCTGTGCTCGAGGCGGAACGGATCCTCACCGAGGCCGGCGTGGCCTCCCCGCGGGTGGACGCCGAACTGCTCGCCGCGCACGTGCTCGGTGTGCAGCGTGGGCGGCTATCGATGGTTCCGCTGGTGGATCCGCCGGTGGTCGACGCATTGCGTGAGCTGGTGTACCGACGCGCCGCACGGGTGCCGTTGCAACACCTCACCGGGACCGCTGCGCTGGGTGCCGTCGAGGTCGCGGTGGGGCCCGGCGTGTTCATCCCGCGTCCTGAGACCGAAGTGCTGCTGGCTTGGGGCCTGGCCGCGCTGGAGTACGTGCAGCGACCGCTGGTAGTCGATCTCTGCACGGGCTCCGGAGCACTGGCCCTGGCGGTGGCACACGCCAGGCCCGACGCGCAGGTACATGCCGTGGAGCTGCAGCCGGCGGCGCTGAGCTGGGCGCGGCATAACGCTGACGCCAGGGCGGCGGCGGGCGACACCCCGGTGGTGCTGTACGCCGGCGATGTCGCCGAGCCCGGCGTGCTCGGCGCGTTGGACGGGATGGCCGACCTGGTGCTGTGCAACCCGCCCTATGTGCCGTGCAGTGCTGCGGTAACGCCCGAGGTCGCTCTGCACGACCCACCTAGCGCCGTCTTCGCCGGTGACGACGGACTCGCCGTCATCCCCGACGTGGTGCGCACCGGAACCCGCTTGCTACGCGAGGGAGGCAGCATCGCCATCGAGCATGACGACTCGCACGCCGAAGCCGTCCCCGCCTTGCTGGCCGCCCGGCGGGTGCTCACCGATGTGGCCGGCCATGTCGACCTCAACGGCCGCCCGCGGTTCGCCACTGCCCGGCGCCGCACGCTACCCGCCACCCTCAATCCCCGATCCTGACCGTGTCCAGGGTGAGGGAGGCGACTGCGTGCATGCCGCGGACATTGGGGTGCACCGGATAGGCCGGGCTGGTAGGGGCAGTCCCCTCCACCCACTTCACTTCGGGCTGCTGGCACACGTCGCGGTTCGGTGAGCCGGCGTAGGAGTCGACGAATGCCGCCCCGTGCTTGCGAGCCTGGTCGGCCAACATGGCGGTAAGTTGCTGCTCCAGGCCGTCCAGGTAGGACACATCGCCGCGGGCGATCGGGAAGACTGGGTAGCAGCCGGCCGCGGGCGGCAGGATCCGCAGGTAGCCCACCACAATCACCCTCGCGTGCGGGGAGCGTTGCCGGATACCCGTCAGCACCCCGGCCACCTTCGGTGCCACGGCGGGGATGCGTTGTGCGTAAACATCTGTACCGTTGGCGGTGGCCTGCCGCCGGCACGGGTCGCCCAGCGGGTTGGTGCCGCTAAGTGTGAAGCAGGTGTTGAAGATGTCGCTGAGGCCGAAGTCGTTGCCGCCGATGGTCACGGTGACCAGGTCGGTGTCCGGTCGCAATGCGTCGAACTGTGGCGGGTTCGTGCCCCCACCGCTCAGCGGCCCTTGCTGGGCCGCCGTCATGTGGTCGGTCCTCGCGCCGCTGCAACTCACGTCGGTGTAGTCGGCGACGCCGAGTGCCTCGGCGACCAGGGCCGGGTAGTTGCGAGTGGAGCGCCCGCAGCCGATCGGATCGGTCCGCTGTACCGGGATCGCCGGACCGGCTGCATAGGAGTCACCGAGCGCGACGTAGTGCTTCGGCGCGACCGGGATCTGTGCGGCTGCGGTCGCCTGACCCGCTCCCGTGCCGGCAAGCCCGGCCAGAGCGAGCACGGCGCCCGCAGCGGCCAGCACGGCACGGCGATGCACAGCCACATGAGCCCCCGACAGCCAACGATCCCCCACCGGACGCAGATCGTGCCGTTGCGATCACCTGCTGTCAACACGGCGCGTCAGCGCAGGGTTATTACGTCGCTCACGTCGCTGAACTCCGGCTCTCTGAGCGCGTCCAGGGCCAGGGCGGCCACCGCCCGCATGCCGATGGCGTTGGGGTGCACCGGGGCGGCCGGGCTGGTGGGCGCGACCCCCTCCACCCACTTCACGCCGGGCAGCTTGCAGGCATCGTGGCCCAGCGAGCCGGCGTAGGAATCGACCAATACCGCGCCGTGGTCGCTGGCTTGATCGGCGAGCATGGCGTTGAGCTGCTGCTGGATGCCGTCCAGGTAGGGCACGTCACCGCGGGCGATGGGGAAGACCGGATAGCACCCGGTCTCAGGTGGCACGATCCGCAGGTAGCCCACCAGCAGTACGGTCGCTCTCGGAGAGCGCTGCCGGATGCCCTCCAACACCCTGGCAACGTTCGGCGCTTCGGCATCGATGCGCTGCGCGTAGATATCTGTGCCGCCGGCGGTGGCCTGCCGCTCACACGGGTTGCCCAGTGGGTTGGTGGAGCTGAGCCGGGCGCAGGTGATAAAGATGTCGCTGAACCCGATGTCGTTGCCGCTGATGGTCAGCGTGACCAGGTCGGTGTCCGGGGCCAAAGCGTTGAACTGGGGTGGATTGATGCCCAGCGGCACGCGTTGCGGGTCCGTCATGTTCTCGGTCTGCGCGCCGGTGCAGCTGACGTCGGTGAAGTCCCGGATGCCGAGTGCCGCGGCGACCAATGACGGGTAGTTACTGGTGGAACGACGGCAGCCGATCGGATCGAATCGCTGCACCGGGATCTCCGGCCCCGCCGCATACGAGTCACCGAGCGCCACGTAGTGCTCCGGCACACTGGCGGTCTGGGCGGCCGCAGTCGTCTGGACGGCTCCGGTGCCGGTCAGACCGAGCAGGGCGAGAGCGGTTGCTACGACGGCAACGATGACACGTCGATGCGCGGCCACATAAGCCTCCGTAACCAAAGGACCCTCCCCCGCACGCGGATCGTGCCTTGTTGATCACCAAGGTGTCAAACATGCCCCGCCGTCGATGCCGCACCGGCCAGCGGTCGTAGTCTGCGGATCCGTGAGCTACGTCTACGACTGTGCACGGCCCGACAGCCGTGCTGCCGGGCTGGCCGCCGCCGCCAGTGCCGCCCGCGCGGGCCAGCTCGTTGTGCTCCCGACGGACACCGTCTACGGGCTGGGTTGCGACGCCTTTTCCTCGGCAGCGGTCCAGGCGTTGCTGGACGCCAAGGGGCGGGGGCGGGACATGCCGGTCCCGGTACTGGTGGGTTCCTGGTCAACTGTGGACGGCCTGGTGCTGGGCGTACCGTCACAGGCCCGCACACTGATCGAGGCATTCTGGCCCGGCGGGCTGTCGCTGGTATTGCCGCACGCGTCGTCACTGGCCTGGGATCTGGGAGATACTCGGGGGACCGTCATGCTGCGGATGCCACTGCATCCGGTCGCCCTCGAGCTGCTCCGTGACGTGGGTCCGATGGCGGTGTCGAGCGCGAACCGCTCTGGCCAACCACCGGCGACCACCGTCGAGCAGGCCCGCGAGCAGCTCGCCGAGCGGGTACCGGTGTATCTCGACGGCGGGACCTCCGGCGAACCGCTGGCCTCCACGATCGTCGACCTCACCGCTGACGAGCCCGTGGTGCTGCGCGAGGGTGCTGTGACCGTCGCCGAGATCGGTGACGTGCTCGGCCTCACCATCCAGGTGTCCCGCTGATCGCGCTTGCGACCACCCGGCGGGGAGGCAGGATCTGGCCTACCGGCGGGACTGAATCACGCCGGGGCTAGCCTGCCTGTCGTGGGACCCGTGCCCGTTGCATCCGGACTGCCGCTGCGGGAGTACCTGCTGGTCGGTCTCACCACTGCGGTGGTGACCTTCTTGCTCACCGGCCTCGTCCGGCAGTTTGCGCTGCGCACTGGCGCGGTGGCGATGCCCCGCGAGCGCGACGTGCACCGCGCCCCGATCCCGCGGCTGGGTGGGGTGGCGATGTACGGTGGCATCCTCGGCGGCGTCCTGCTGTCTCACCAGTTACCGGTGCTGCGCAGGTCTTTCGAGTTCTCCGGCGACGTCATGGGGGTGCTGGTCGCCGGCGGCATCATCATGCTGATCGGCGCGCTGGACGACAGGTTCGAACTGGACTCGCTCACCAAGTTCGCCGGCCAGGTCACGGCCGCCGGGGTGCTGGTGCTCTTCGGCGTGCAGTGGTTCATCTTCTGGGTCCCCTGGAACGGCGACGCCGACTCGGTCAGCTCGGTACTCGTCCTGGGGCAGGACCAGGCGGTGCTGGTCACGGTTGCGCTGGCGGTCGTGCTGGTGAACGCGATGAACTTCATCGACGGGCTCGACGGGCTGGCCGCAGGCATCGGGTTCATCGCCGCGGTCGCCATCGGGGGTTTCGCCCTGCAGTTGCTCGACAGGTCCGGTGGCAGTGTGTCGGCGTACCCGCCGACGCTGATCGCTGCCCTGATTGCCGGCGCGTGCCTGGGTTTCCTGCCGCACAACTTCCAACCGGCCCGGATCTTCATGGGGGATTCCGGGGCGATGCTCATCGGTCTGATGCTGGCCGCCGCGTCCACCAGCGCGTCGGGGCGGGTTGATCTCACCAGCTACGGTGCCACCGACGTGCTGGCGCTGTTCTCCCCGCTGCTGGTGGTGGCCGCGGTGCTGTTCGTGCCGCTGTTGGACCTGCTGCTCGCGGTGGTGCGCCGCACCCGCGCAGGCCGCAGCCCCTTCGCCGCCGACAAGCTGCACCTGCACCATCGGCTGCTCGAGATCGGGCATTCACATCGCCGAGCCGTGCTATTGATCTACCTTTGGGCGGCGCTGCTCGCTTTCGGTGCCGTGGCGCTGACCGTGTTCGACGTCTATGTCGTGGTTTGGGCAATCATGCTCGGGCTGCTTATCGCCGTGCTTGGTTCGATGGTTCCTCGTTTACCCGCGCGTTGACTTTTCCCTTTGCCCTTGCTCTGTCCACCGACGGTCGTGCCGGCAGAAGCGCAGCTAGAAATGCTGGGGGTGAGCACAGGGTGCAACGTGCCCTGTGATAACGTCTGGTTCGTCCGACCTGGGCGTGGGATTTGAGGTCAGGCCGGCCATCGACAGCGTTCATGATCATGACGTTTCGCCATGCGCGCTGTCCCTGGACTTGCGAGGAGTGCCTTTGAGCGATGGCGGCGGGTGACGTCATGCGCCCGCTGAGGTTATGTGCGCTGGGGTAGGTGGTCGTGGAACAACGCAACGGCCCGGAGCTCGCAACACTACTCGGCCTCGGAGCCGCGACCGCAGCGATCCTCCTGGCCGGGCTAGGCCTCGGCTGGTTGGTCGACGAGGTAGTGAACACCCTCCCGGCGTTCACCCTGGCTGGTTTGATGCTCGGCATCGCCGGTGCCGGCGTCTACATCTACACCAAGTTCACGAAGTTCCTGAAGGAGTAAGCGCCGCACCTATGGTGTCGATATGCATCAGCCCATCGGAGGGCCCCGGTGACCACTGACGTGATCACATCGACGAGAACGGCCGTCAATCTACCCCGGGCCGCGCTCATCGCGGCGTGCCTCGGTGTCGCCAGCTTCGTGGTGCTCGCACCGATGGGTTACCCGCTGGCGGCAGCGTTCTTCTGCGGTGGGCTCGGACTGGGACTGCTCAACACGAGGCTGGTGCAGCGCTCCGCGGCGCGCTTCGCGGCCAGTGGCGATCCGAGTAAGCGGCGATTCGCCGTGTCCGTACTCACCCGGCTCGCGCTGATCACCGCGCTCGCTGTCGGTTTGGCACTGGTGGCGCAGCCGGAGGGTCTTGGGGTGTTCGCGGGGCTTGCCGCCCTGCAGCTATTGATGATCTTCATGGCATCGATTCCGCTGATCAAGGAGCTGCGTCGCTCTCAAGGCGACGGCCAATCCGGAATCAAGGATCAGTCGGGAGCCCCGGTATGAACGAGCTGTTCCTGGCGGCGGAAGGCGGCGTCAAGGTCGGTGAGCACATCGAGTGGCACCTGCTCGGTCTGACGATCAATGCCGACACCGTGATCTCCACGGGGATCGCCGCGGCGATCGTCGTCGGGTTCGGCCTTTACCTTGCAGCCAAGGCGACCTCCAAGGTGCCCAGCGGCCTGCAGTTGGCCTTCGAGACGGTGACCACCCAGGTGGAGCGCCAGGTGGAGAGCAACGTCGGCATCCGCACCGCGCCCTTCGTGGTGCCGCTGGCGATCGCCCTGTTCTTCTTCATTCTGATCTCGAACTGGATGGCGATCCTGCCGCACGCGTGGGAAGCGTACGTCCGACCACCGACGTCGGATGTGAATCTCACCTTCGCGTTGGCCTTCTTCGTGATCATCCTCGTGCATGTGACGGGAATCCGGGTCAAGGGCAAGCACTACTTCAGGCATTTCGTGGAGCCCTACGCGGTGATGCTTCCGTTGACCATCATCGAGGAACTGGTCAAGCCGGTCACGCTCGCGCTGCGGCTGTTCGGCAACATCCTCGCGGGCACCGTGATGGTCAGCGTCATCGCGCTGCTGCCGGCCGCCGTGTTGTGGGCACCGACCACGGCGTGGAAGTTGTTCGACCTGTTCATCGGCCTGCTCCAGGCGCTGATCTTCGCGCTGCTGACGATCCTCTATTTCGGATTCGCAGCCGGCCAGGACGAGGAGGGGGCCCACTAACGGTTCTCCACTCGCCTCTGTGAGGTCATTGTCAGGAATCATTCCGCCCGGCCAAAATAAACCTAGCTCGAGGACAAGAGGGTAAAGATATGAGTTTTTCTGAACTGCTCCTTGCCCAGGGGGGCGGCGCCACGGGCAACGTCCAGCTCGCGGGTGCCTTCATCGGCGGCGGTATCGCACTGGCCGGTGGCGCGATCGGCGCCGCCATCGGTGACGGTCTGGCCGGCGGCGCAACCATCCAGGGCGTTGCTCGTCAGCCCGAGGCGCAGGGCCGGCTGTTCGTCATTTTCTTCCTGACGGTGGGTCTGGTCGAGGCGATGTACTTCATCAATCTGGCCTTCATGGCGGTGTTCGTCTTTGCGCTCGCCGGCGGCTGATCTTGGCACAGATGATCTGGCAGGGACGGTAAATCCATGAGTTCGCACAACCTGGCCGCCCCAGGCGGTGGCAACATCTTCCTGATTCCCGGCGCGACGTTCTTCGTCGAGCTGGTGATCTTCCTGATCGTGCTCGGCGTAATCTGGCGCTACGTGGTGCCCCCGGTCAAGCGCGCGATGAACGAGCGCCAGGAGATGGTCCGCCGGCAGATCGAGGAGAGCCAGCAGGCCCGCACGCGCCTGGACGAGGCCCAGACCCGTTACTCCGAGGCGCTGGCCGAGGCGCGCGTCGAGGCGGCCAAGATCCGCGAGACGGCCCGCGCCGATGCGCAGGAGATCAAGGACGAGATGCGCGAGCAGGCCGAGCAGGAGGTCGCGCGGATCCGTCAGCGCGGCGAGGAGCAACTGGCCACCCAGCGCGAGCAGGTCGTCCGCGAGTTGCGTGGTGAGCTGGGCAAGTTGGCCGTGACGCTGGCCGGTCGCATCGTCGGTGAGTCGGTCGCCGACGACGCCCGGCGGGCCGGCACGGTGGATCGCTTCCTCGACGAGCTGCAGGGTATGGCCGCCACCGACAGCGGCCCCGACAGCGGTACCGACAGCGGTACCGACGGTGCCGTGTCGGTGCCCGGCAGGCGGCGGAAGCGCTGATGCAACCGGCCAGCAGGGCGGCCTTGGCCACGGCCCGTGAGCAGCTCGAAAAGCGCATCTCGGGGGCCAATGCTCAGGACCGCGAGCGTGTGGGTGACGACCTTGGCGCTGTCGCGGCGGCGCTCGGGCAGCAGCCGGCGATCCGGCGGCACCTCGCCGATTCCGCGGCACCCCCGCAGGTTCGCAAGCAGATGATCGAGGCCTTGTTCGGTGGCAAAGTGAGCCGGATCAGCCTGCGGGTGTTGGGCGACGTGGTCGTCTCGCGCTGGTCCCGGCCGCTGGACTTGGTCGACGGGATCGAGGAGTTGGCCAGGCAGGCACTGCTCATGCTGGCCGAGCGGGACCGCAGCCTCGAGGACGTCGAGGACGAGCTGTTCCGGTTCGGTCGCATCCTGGCCGCTCAACCGCGCCTGGCGACGCTACTGGGGGATGAGAGTGCGTCGGCCGCGCAGCGGCTGGAGCTGCTGAACACGGTGTTGGCCGATCGCAGCCGCCCGGTGACTCGCCGACTCCTGGAACAGGCGGTTCGGGCGCCACGGCGGCGACCGCTCGAGGATATCGTCGAGGTACTGGTGGATCGGGCAGCGAGCCGCCGGGAACGGTCGGTAGCACACGTCAGCGCCGCGGGCCCGCTGTCGCAGCAGCAGCAACAGCGATTGCTCGAGGTGCTCGATCGGATCTACCGGCGGCCGATCTCGCTCAAGATCGACCTCGACCCCGAGCTGCTGGGTGGGCTGGTGATCCGGGTGGGCGACGAGGTCATCGACGGCAGCGTGGCCGCCCGGCTGGACAAGGCGCGCCAATGGATGTCCCGATGAAGCGCACGAAGAACGATCGACATGAGAGCAGGGAACGATAGCCATGGCGGAGCTGACGATCTCCTCGGACGAGATCCAGAGAGCGATCGAGAACTACGACACATCCTACTCGACCGACACCTAGCGCGAGGAGGTGGGCGACGTCACCTACGCTGGTGACGGCATCGCCCGGGTCGAGGGCCTGCCCTCGGCGATGACCAACGAGCTGCTGGAGTTCCCCGGCGGCGTGCTGGGCGTCGCGCTCAACCTGGAAGTGCGCGAGATCGGCGCGGTCATCCTGGGCAACTTCGGGGCCATCGAGGAAGGCCAGGAGGTCAGGCGAACCGGCCGGATCCTGTCGGTGCCGGTGGGGGACGAGTTCCTCGGCCGGGCGGTGGATCCGCTAGGCTACCCGCTGGACGGCCTGGGTGACATCACCTCCGAGGAGCAGCGGGTGCTGGAGCTGCAGGCGCCCTCGGTGATCGACCGGCAGCCGGTGAAGGAGCCGCTGCAGACGGGCATCAAGGCGATCGACTCGCAGACCCCGATCGGCCGCGGCCAGCGCCAGCTCATCATCGGTGACCGCAAGACCGGCAAGACCGCTGTGTGCATCGACACGATCCTCAATCAGAAGGCGAACTGGGAGACCGGCGACCCGGCCAAGCAGGTGCGCTGCATCTACGTGGCGATCGGTCAGAAGGGCACCACGATCGCGGCGGTCCGGCAGGCGTTGGAGGACGCCGGCGCGCTGCAGTACACCACCATCGTCGCGGCACCGGCATCAGACTCGGCCGGTTACAAGTGGCTGGCGCCCTACACCGGCTCAGCGCTGGGCCAGCACTGGATGTACCAGGGCAAGCACGTACTGATCATCTTTGATGACCTGTCCAAGCAGGCTGAGGCCTACCGCGCCATCTCGCTTCTGCTGCGCCGTCCACCGGGCCGTGAGGCATACCCTGGTGACGTGTTCTACCTGCACTCACGGCTGTTGGAGCGCTGCGCGAAGCTCTCCGACGAGCTGGGTGGCGGCTCGCTGACCGGCTTGCCGATCATCGAGACCAGGGCCAACGACATCTCGGCCTACATCCCGACCAACGTCATCTCCATCACCGACGGCCAGTGCTTCTTCGAGTCCGATCTGTTCAACCAGGGCGTCCGGCCGGCGATCAACGTCGGGGTCTCGGTCTCCCGGGTCGGCGGTTCGGCGCAGATCAAGGCGATGAAATCAGTCGGCGGCACGCTGCGGCTGGAGCTGTCCCAGTACCGCGAGCTGGAGGCGTTCGCGGCGTTCGGTGCGGAGAACTTGGATGCCACCTCGCGACGTCAACTCGAGCGCGGTGCCCGGCTGACCGAGCTGCTCAAGCAGGGGCAGTACGCGCCGGTGCCCGTCGAGGAGCAGGTTGTGTCGATCTTCCTCGGTACCCGGGGGCATCTGGACGACGTGGCGGTGGAGGACGTCCGGCGCTTCGAGTCGGGTTTCCTCGACGAGGTCCGCAGGCACCACCAGGGCATCCTCGACACCATCCGCGAGACTAAGCAGTTCGATGAGGACACCGAGCAGCAGGTCGTGGACGCGGTGACGGCGTTCAAGAAGGAGTTCACCACGGCGGATGGATCGGCGCTGGGTAACGAGGCCGACGCCGAGGCGATGGAGGCCGACGAGGTCGAGCGCGAGTCGGTCAAGGTCACCCGGCGCGGCCAAAGAGATAACGCCCAAAAAGATAACGCCCAAAGAGATAACGCGGAGAGCTGACCGACGATGGTAGCCCAGCTGAGAATGCTCCGTCGCCGGATTCGCTCCGTCCAGTCCACGAAGAAGATCACCAAGGCGAGCGAGCTGATCGCCACCTCGCGGATCGCGCGAGCGCAGTCCCGGGTGGAGGCGTCCCGACCCTACGCGCAGGAGATCACCAAGGTGCTTTCCGCGCTGGCCAGCGCCGCCGGCACCCTGGACAACCCGCTGCTGGTCGAGCGGGAGAACCCAACCCGGGCAGCCATGTTGGTGGTGACCAGCGACCGGGGACTGTGCGGTGGCTACAACGCCAACCTGCTGCGCGCTGCGGAGGAGCTGCACGCGCTGCTGCGCGACGAAGGCAAGTCGGTGACGCTGTACCTGATCGGTCGCAAGGCGGTCAGCTACTACACATTTCGCCAGCGGCCGATCGAGCAGTCCTGGACCGGCTTCTCCGAGCAACCGTCTTATGACAACGCGGCGGAAGCCGGCAATGTGCTGGTGCGCGCGTTTCTCGCCGGCGCCGACGACAAGGACGGCTCCGAGGGGGATGCCGGACCGGACGGGGTGGAGGGGGTGGACGAGCTGCACATCGTCTACACCGAGTTCCGATCGATGGTCACCCAGACGCCACGAGCGCGCCGGATCGCGCCGCTGGTGGTCGAGTACGTCGAGAACGACGCGGAAGGCGGTGCAGCCGAGACCGCCGAGGGTCAGCAGCGGTCGCGCTCGGACAACCTGCCCCCGCTGTATGAGTTCGAGCCGGACGCCGATGAGCTACTCGGTCACCTACTGCCGAAATACATCAACACCAGGATCTACGCGGCGCTGCTGGAGGCCGCGGCATCGGAGCAGGCCGCCCGCCGCCAGGCGATGAAGGCCGCCACTGACAACGCCACCGAGCTGATCCAAGACCTCACCCGTGAGTCCAACCGGGCCCGCCAGGGCCAGATCACCCAGGAGATCAGTGAGATCGTCGGCGGCGCCGAGGCGCTGGCCGCCGTGGGGAGTGATGACTGACATGAGTACAGCCGAGAAGTCGACGACCGCTGACTCCAGCCCCGGTGCCGGGACCGGCCGCGTGGTGCGGGTGACCGGGCCGGTGGTGGACGTGGAGTTCCCAGCCGACCAGGTGCCGCCGCTGTTCAACGCGCTGACCGTGGAGGTCGAGTTAGAAGCGCTCCGCAAGACGATGACGCTGGAGATCGCGCAGCACCTCGGTGACAACACCGTGCGCGCGATCGCCATGCAGCCGGCGGACGGCCTGGTCCGGGGCGCGCCGGTGACCGACACCGGGTCGGCGATCTCGGTACCGGTCGGCGATCAGGTCAAGGGTCATGTGTTCAACATGCTGGGCCAGTGCCTGGACGCTCCGGAGACGACGTTCACCGGAGACCGCTGGAAGATCCACCGCAAGCCGCCGGCCTTCGACCAGCTCGAGGGCAAGACCGAGATGCTCGAGACCGGATTGAAGGTCATCGACCTGCTCACGCCGTACGTGCAGGGCGGCAAGATCGGGCTGTTCGGTGGTGCCGGTGTCGGCAAGACGGTGCTCATCCAGGAGATGATTATCCGGGTAGCCCGGAACTTCGGTGGCACGTCAGTGTTCGCCGGCGTCGGCGAGCGCACCCGCGAGGGCAACGACCTGTTCTTGGAGATGCAGGAGGCCGGCGTGCTCAAGGACACCGCGCTGGTCTTCGGTCAGATGGACGAGCCGCCCGGCACCAGGATGCGAGTCGCGCTGTCCGCGCTGACCATGGCGGAGTACTTCCGCGATGAGCTGAACACCGACGTGCTGCTGTTCATCGACAACATCTTCCGGTTCACCCAGGCCGGCTCCGAGGTCTCCACCCTGCTGGGCCGGCTGCCTTCCGCGGTGGGTTACCAGCCGACGCTGGCTGACGAGATGGGTGAGCTGCAGGAGCGCATCACCTCGACCCGGGGCCGTTCGATCACCTCGATGCAGGCGATCTACGTGCCCGCCGACGACTACACCGACCCGGCACCGGCGACCACCTTCGCGCACCTGGATGCCACCACGGAGCTGTCCCGGGGGGTGTTCTCCAAGGGCATCTTCCCCGCGGTGGACCCGCTGACTTCGTCGTCCACCATCCTCGACCCGCAGTACGTGGGGGAGGAGCATTACCGGGTGGCCCAGGAGGTGAAGCGGATCCTGCAGAAGTACAACGACCTGCAGGAGATCATCGCCATCCTCGGCATCGACGAGCTGTCCGAAGAGGACAAGGTCACGGTCAACCGGGCCCGCCGGATCGAGCGCTTCCTGAGCCAGAACATGTACTCGGCCGAGCAGTTCACCGGTCAGGAGGGCTCGACAGTGCCACTGAAGGAGACCGTCGAATCCTTCGACAAGCTCTGCAAGGGTGAGTTTGACCACATGCCCGAGCAGGCGTTCTACCTTTGTGGTGGTCTGGAGGACCTGGAGGCGAAGTACCAGCAGCTGTCCGAGAGCTGACCGTTAGACTCTGCACTTCGGCGAGGGAAGGTCCACCCCCCAAGGGGCAATATGGGGGCGCAGCAATAGGGCAGGGAGACATGCGTGGCTGAGATGTCCGTCGAGTTGGTCGCGGTCGAACGCAAGGTGTGGTCCGGGAACGCGTCCTCGCTTTTCGCCGAGACCACCGAGGGCGAGCTGGGTGTCCTCCCCGGGCACACGCCGTTGCTCGGCGAGCTAGTCGAGGGCGGGATCGTCAAGGTCACGACCACCGACGGCGAGACCGTGACGGCAGCCGTCTTCGGCGGCTTCTTGTCGGTCACCGGGGAGAAGGTGAGCGTCCTGGCCGAGGCCGCCGAGCTCGCCGAGGAGATCGACCCGCAGGCCGCGAGAGATGCCCTGGCGCAGGCCGACGCCGAGGATGACCAGGCCCGGGCGGACTCGATACGGGCCAGGGCCACGGCCCGCCTCAAGGCCGCCGGCGAGACCGTGTGAGATTTTCCAGGTCCGCGGCAGGCCGCCATGGGGGTAGGGGAGATCGTCGGGTTGGTCCTGTTGGGCGGCACATTGATCATGGCCGGACTGGCCTTTCGACGGCTCCGGCTGGTGCGTCAGGGCGGGATCGACGTTGCACTGCGCTGGCGCCCGAATGACACTGGCCGCGGCTGGCATCAGGGCGTGGGCCGTTATCGGGGTGACGATTTCGCCTGGTTCCGCGTCTCCAGCCTGAGATCGGGTCCCGACCGGGTGCTCGACCGGGAACAGCTGAAGGTCGTGGAGCGTCGCGGGCCGACTCTGCCGGAGAGCTACGCGATGCCCAGCGGATCGGTGGTCCTGCGCTGCCGCACTGACGTCGACGAGCTGGAACTTGCGATGCGGGCGGACACCCTCACCGGGTTTCTGTCCTGGTTGGAATCGGCCCCCCCGCGGTCGCGGGGGGGCTCGTGAGTGGGTAACAGCACCTGATACCCGTGCGGGTCGCGCGTTCCGTGGTGAAAATGGGGGTTGGCTGCTGTTGTGCGGGTGGATGATCGTGGTCTGGGCCTTTCGAGGGGGAGGGTGGTGGA
>JBOHGX010000310.1:0-26503 GCA_050700255.1 Pseudonocardiaceae bacterium | reverse complement strand
GCCATGACACCGACGAGACGAACCATCGTCGAAAAGCTCGATTCCATTTCTGTTCGTCTACAGTGACACAGGTGGACGCACTGGCGGGTCTGCTGGACGGGCCGCGAGCTCGAGGTGCGTTCCTGTTGCGGTGCGTCATGGACCCGCCGTGGTCGGTGCGGATTCAGGACCGCGCCCCGCTGTGCCTGCTGGCAATGGTGCGGGGTCAGGCCTGGGTGGTACCCGACCACGGCGACGCGGTGCGGCTGCGTTCCGGAGACATCGCGATCATCCGGGGACCGGATCCGTACACCGTCGCCGATGACCCGGCCACCCCACCTCAAGTGGTGATTCACCCCGGCCAGCACTGTGCCACCCCGAACGGTACCGAGCTTGCCCAGGCGATGGATCTGGGCGTTCGTACCTGGGGCAACAGCCTTGGCGGTTCGGCGATGCTGCTCACCGGCACTTACCGGATGGACGGCGAGGTAAGCCACCGGCTGCTGCGGGCGTTGCCGGCTCTGCTGATACTCCCGGCGCAGTCCTGGGACAGCCCGCTCATCCCGTTGCTCGGCGACGAGATCGTCAAGGAGGACCCGGGTCAGGAAGCGGTGCTGGACCGGCTGCTCGATCTGTTACTCATCGCCGCCCTGCGAACCTGGTTCTCCCGCCCAGAGGCTGACCCACCGGCATGGTATCGGGCCTATCACGATCCGGTCGTGGGCCAGGCGCTGCGGATGTTGCACCACAACCCGGCGCACCCCTGGACGGTGGCCAAGCTGGCTGCCGAGGCCGGTGTCTCCCGTGCGGCGCTGGCCCGCCGATTCACCGACCTGGTCGGGGAGCCCCCGATGACCTTCCTCACCGGCTGGCGGCTGGCGCTGGCCGCTGATCTGCTGCGCGAGCCGGACGCCACCGTCGGCGCGGTGGCCCGGCAGGTCGGCTACAGCACCCCGTTCGCGCTCAGCACCGCGTTCAAGCGGGTACACGGGATCAGCCCACAGGAGCACCGTGTCCTGGCCGCGGTGCCTGTGTCATGAGGAAGGCGCGCTACTGCCAGCACCCGAAGTGCGATAAGTAAGGTCCTGTGGTGCACAGACGGACGCTGCTCGCAGCGATTCTGCTCGCGCCCCTCGGCGCCTGTGGATCATCGGGTGTCGCTGCGCCAGAACGTTCCCGTGCCGCCGAGAATGACGCAGAGGTAGCGGCTGCCAGGTTCGACGAGCTTGAGAGCCGTTTCGATGCTCGGCTGGGTGTGTATGCGGTCGACAGCGCAACAGGGCAGAAGCTGTCCCA
This sequence comes from Pseudonocardiaceae bacterium, assembly GCA_050700255.1. Classification (GTDB taxonomy): domain Bacteria; phylum Actinomycetota; class Actinomycetes; order Mycobacteriales; family Pseudonocardiaceae. The sequence continues at coordinate 25,228 of JBOHGX010000310.1, read as the reverse complement.
CCGAGCGGACGAGCGTTTCCCGATGTGCTCGACGTTCAAGGTCCTGGCCACGGCTGCGGTGCTCGATCGCAACTCGACGGAGCATCTCGATCTTCGCGTACGTTACCGCGCCGCTGACGTCGTTGCCTTCTCGCCGATCACTGAGTCGCATGTCGACGACGGGTTGACGATTCGCGAGCTCTGCGACGCGGCCATCCGTTACAGCGACAACACCGCCGGGAACCTGCTGCTCGACGATCTGGGCGGGCCTGGCGAGATCACCACGTTCGCCCGTTCGCTCGGCGACCGGGTGACCCGGCTGGACCGCCGCGAGCCGGAGCTGAACAGCGCCGTACCCGGGGACGACCGGGACACGACCAGCCCCGCGCGCGATCGCCGCCGATTACCGCGAGCTCGTGCTCGGCTCCCGGCTCGATGAGGTGGACCGCGCGCTGCTCACCGGCTGGCTCGTCGGCAATACGACGGGTGACACGCGCATCCGGGCCGGACTCCCAGCCGACTGGCGGGTCGGCGATAAAACCGGCGCCGGCGGTTACGGCGTGGTCAACGACGTCGGGATCGCCTGGCCGCCGAACGCAGCGCCGATCGTGCTCGCTGTGCTGTCCGCACGCCCGACCTTGGACGCCAACGGCGACAACCTGCTGATCGCGCAGGCAGCTACCGTGATCGCCGATGAACTCGGCCGAGCAGGCTGACAGTGGGCTCACGCGAGGCCGCCGGTTGCGTGGATCACCTGGCCGGTCAGCCAGCGACCCTCGTGGCTGGCGAGCAGGGCAACGATGTCGGCGATGTCGTCGGGCTGCCCGAGGCGCCGTAGCGGCGTGATGCCGGCGACCTGGGCGAGCACCGCCTCAGGGTTGGTGTGCCGGAGCAGGTCGGTGTCGGTGGCACCCGGACAGACCGCGTTGACCGTGATACCCCGGGCGCCGAGCTCTATTGCGGCGACCTTGGTGAGCTGCTCGATCGCCCCCTTGCTCGCGGCATAGGGGGCGTTGCCCGGGGCGGGCCGCGTGGTGTTCAAGGTCGAGATGTTGACGATCCGGCCGCCGTCGCGCATGTTCCGGGCGGCATGGCGGGTGGTGAGGAATGCCGACTTGGCATTGACGATCATGGTGTCGTCCCACAGTTGTTCGTCGGTGTCGGCTATCGGCCTCGGCGTCCCGAAATCCAGCGCGGCGTTGTTGACCAGAATGTCGAGCCCGTCGAGGTACTCGGCGGCCACGGCCATCAGCTGCTCCGCTGCCCCGGGCGTGGCGAGATCGATCTGTACGCCGTGGGCCCGCCCACCGGCGTCTCGCACAGCACGTTCAACGTCGGCTGCAGCCGTGGAGCTGCGCGCGTAGTTGAACACCACCGCCGCGCCGTCACCAGCCAGCCGATCGACGATCGCGCGCCCGATCCCCCGCGACCCGCCGGTCACTACCGCGCTCTTGCCGTCCAGTGCACGCATCTCCGACTCCCCTGATCGCTCATGACGCCACGTTTCCATCTCGACCACCCTGTTCTGAGCGTGCAACCTCAACTGCCGTAGAGATCAAGAGTCGCGTGCTGAGAAGGGTGAGTGGCTGTCGCGGTCAGGGGATCAGTGCCGAGGACCCGTAGCAGGGCCAGAGCCTCGGCCTCGGGACCGCCAGGTGGCGCTGAGTAAACGATGAGCACGTGGTCGTGGCCGGGGACGGTCAGCACGTCGCAGTCGAGTTCGATCGAGCCGAGCTGGGGGTGGCCGAAGCGCTTGCGGTCGGAGTGCCGGGCTGGCACCGGTCGCAGCGCCCACAGCCGCGCGAACTCCGGACTCCGCCTCTGGAGTTCATGGATCATCCGGTGCAGCGTTGGGTCATCGGGGTAGCGAGCCGCGGCGGCCCGTAGGTCGGCGACGGCGGCACGGTCCAGGCGTTCGCGTTCGTCCCCGTCGGTGATGAGGCGGCCTGGGCCAACTCCGGCGAAGCGTTGCCAGACGATGTTGCGCCGGGCGACGGGCAGGGCCGAGAAATCGCCGAGTAGCGCGGCGGCCATCGGATTCCAGGCCAGGATGTCGGCCCGGGCGTTGAGCAGCATTGCGGGCAGGTCGGTGAGGCGGTCCATCATCCGCAGCACGCTGGGGCGCACGGTGTTGCTGATCCGTCCCGGCTGTGGCGGTGCACTACCAGCGAGGTGGAATAGGTGATCGTGCTCGGCGCCGGAGATTCGCAGCGCCCGGGCGAGCGCGCCCCAGCACTGATGCGGACGGGCGCGGTCCGCGCCCCTGCTCCAGGCGGGTCAGGTAGTCGACCGACATGCCGGCGAGCTGCGCGACTTCCTCGCGACGCAGTCCCGGTGTCCGCCGCCGGGTGCCTGCGGGCAGCCCGACGTCCCCGGGTGCCAACCGGGCCCGCCAGGACTTGAGGGTGGCGCCGAGCTCGGTGCGATCCACGCAATCCAGCATGCCGCGTTTGGCAGGCCTGAGCCTGGTGTCGGCAATCCCGGTTGGGCGGGCCCTGGTTGTTGGACACCGGACCGCGCACCGTCGACGCCATGACAGACACGACCGTCGCCCTGATCACCGGGGCGAACAAAGGCATCGGCCTGGCCACCGCGCCGGTTGGCCGAACAGGGACGGATGGTGCTGCTGGGCTCGCGCGACCTCGAGCGGGGCGCGGCCGCGGTCACCGAGCTCGGAGGTCTCGACGTCCGCGTCGTGGAGCTCGACGTGACCTCGGAGACCTCGGTAAGCCACGCCGCCAAGCTGGTGGACACCGAGTACGGCCGACTCGATGTCCTGATCAACAATGCCGGGATCGTCGGTCGGCGAGTGCCTGCGCTGGAGATCGGCGCGGACGAGATGCGCGAAGCCTACGAGACCAACGTGTTCGGACCGGTACGGATGATGCGCGCGTTCCTGCCGTTGCTTCGCCGTTCGGCCGCGCCCCGGGTGGTGATGGTCTCTAGCGGGATGGGGTCGATTGCGATCACCTCCGACCCCGAGCGCGTCGAGGCGCGCTTCATCGGGCTGCCCTACCCGTCGTCGAAGACCGCGCTGAACATGATCACCAGCCAATACGCGAGGGCGCTACCCGAGTTCCGGGTCAATGCCGCCGACCCCGGCTACACGGCGACCGATCTCAACGGACACACCGGACGCCAGACGGTGCTCGAGGGCAGCGACGCCATCGTCGCACTGGCACGGATCGCCCCGGACGGACCCACCGGAGGATCTTCGACCGGCACGGTCCGGTCCCCTGGTGAACGGGGGGCTTGACTCTCACCCGGCCTGTACCTTGTTGTATCGCCTGGCCCAGCAGCGTTGAAGGGACACTGCGCGATGCCTGATCTGCCAACCCGGTCGTTCACCGCCCGGCTGCGGTTCGCGACCATCAAGACAACCGACCTCGACCGCAGCCTGGGCTTCTACGAACACGTCCTCGGATTCCCTCGCACGAAGACCACCGAGGACTTCGTGCAGCTCGACGCAGGTGGCGCGGAACTTTGCGTTGACCTTGACGATGGCGGCGAGCACCAGCCGCGCTTGATCTTCGCGGTAGACGACATCGAAGCGCTGTGCGCCCACTTCCAGCACACCGGTGTCGCGATCATCGCCGGTGGTCCGGACAAGCCATGGGTCATGGTCCGCGACGCGGACGGTAATGAGGTCGTCTTCGAGACGTAGCCTCGGGCCGCTCCCATGCCTCCTGCGCAATGGATGAGCACTCGCTTGCCGGCCCGCCGCAGATCGTTGACCAGGTCAGCCAGTGCGATGAGGACTTCTTGATGATATGGCCGCTTGTCGCCCTACCGACTGCACCATGGAGCAAGAGCATGGCCGGCTGACGTTGCGTAGGTCCCAGCCGCATAGCGACATTTCTTCGTTCCACTGTCGCTCAAGGGCCTGACAGCACCGATAGTGGAGGGGTATGGAGCATGGTAGCCGGTACGCCGATACGCAGGCGCTGCGTGACCAGCTAGTCGGGAAGCTGCGGGCTGGAGACGATGTGCGCAGCGAGCGGGTGGCGCAGGCGTTTCGCGCGGTACCGCGACATGTGTTCTTGCCCCACCTCGAGCCCGAGCAGGCCTACCGCGATGAGGCGTTCCCCATCAAATACGGGAGTGACGCTCGACCGATCAGCTCGTCGTCCCAGCCCGCGATCATGGCACGCATGCTCGAGCAGCTCGACGTCGAGCCGGGTCATCGCGTGCTTGAGATCGGGGCCGGCACCGGCTACAACGCGGCGCTGCTGGCCTACCTGGTGGGGGAGACGGGTTCGGTGGTCACCGTCGACATCGACGCCGACCTCGTCGCCGGCGCGCGAGAACATCTGGCCGCTTACGGGCTGTCCACGGTCACCGTCGCCCACGGTGACGGCGGGTTGGGCTGGCCCCAGCAGGCACCCTATGACCGGATCATCCTCACCGTCGGAGCCTGGGATCTCCCGTCGGCGTGGACACAGCAGCTTGTCCCTACCGGGCGGCTGCTGGTCCCCCTGGACCTACGGGGAGTGCAGCGCTCGATCGCGTTCGAGCCGGCCGGCGAGCGTCTCGACAGCGTCTCGATCGTCGACTGTGGGTTCATGCGGATGCGCGGCGCGTTGACTGGGCCAGAGGCCATCTACCCGCTCGGTCCTGAACCGGGCCTGTTCGTCGAGCTGGCCGAGCAACGTCGCCTCGACGCCGACGCGTTATACGCGGCGCTGACCGAGCCCGGCAAGCACGTGGCAAGCGGGGTGCGCGTCACGCTCAGCGATATCTGGGGCGGGCTGGGCCTATGGCTGGCGCTGCAGGAGCCCGAGCTGGCCCGGCTCTTGACGATCGGCGCCGCTGCAGACCGCGGCCTGGTACCCGCACTCATTGCGTTCCCCGGCCAAGCCGGAACCGTTGCGCTGCTCGGCGCCCACGCACTCGCGGCGCTGGTCCGCCTGCCCGACGACGAACGGCACCGGGCCGATTCGTTCGCACTCGCCGCGCGCCCCTTCGGGCCGGACGGACGGCCCCTCGCCGAGCGGCTCGTGGCCCACATCCGCGCCTGGGATGCCCACCAGCGCCCCTCCAGCCCAGGCCTGCGCATTTCGGCCTACCCGCGTCACGCAGACGACATCGCCGCCGACACCATCATCGACAAACACCACATCCGCCTTGGGCTCAACTGGCGACGCTTCTCCAATTAGCTCGAATTGACCACAGGCCAGACTCGTCGGCCTACCAGTCGCACATGCTGTGTAACGAACGGAACGGATGGCCTTCCGGCGGCTCGATCCATAGCCGGCTCATCGATGATCAGCGGCAGATCGGCCATCCACGCGCGGCGCGGCGAACCAGCGCTATCGTGCCTCCACCTCCTGTACGAGGTTGCGCGGCAGCTCGAACTCGGACACATGGAGTTGAACACAACGTCGCCCGCTACGGCGTGCGAGCGGATGAGCGCTGGCTCCGGTTGGCGGCAATCGCGTCGATCAGTCCGTAGCCGCGTGCCTCCTCGGCGGTGAGGATGCGGCCCGAGCGCATGTCGGTGGCCACGACGTCGACTGGGCGACCGCATGCGGTGGCGATGCGCTGCTGCAGCAAGCGTAGCCGGCGTTGGTACTCCTCGGCATGGGCGGCCACGTCACGTGCGTGGCCGCTGCGCTGGGTGCGCGGCTCACGCAGGTGCAGGGTCGCGTGTGGCCCTGCCGTGCGGTGGTCGGCGACGGCCAGGATCGCGACCGCGGCTCCGGTGAGCTCGCCCAGGCACGTGGCATGGACTGAAACGCCCATGAGGTCGAGCGTGTCGAGGAGGGTGAGGGCGATGTCGAGGTCGGCGTCGACATCGCACAGCCGCAGCTCAACCGGGTCATCGCCGGAGGCGTCAAGCAGAGCCAGCGACGCCGCCGCACGGTTGGCGACGGCCGATTGGAGCTGGCCCGCCAGGGTCACCATCCGCCGGTCGAGCAAGCGCTCGGCCAGCCAGTCTTGGCCGGTGTCGACGATGGTCCATTGCGACGGTGTGGTCGGCAGCGGTGCCGGCGGGCCTGGGTCGGGCTGCCAGGGGGTGCGGCGCGGCTCGCGGGGCGGTGGCAGTGGCAGTGGCCAGGTGCTACTCATAGGGCTCCTCCTGCGTTCGGACCTGCCAGTCGACCGTCCGGCCGAGCGCTGCCGCGTACCGCTCCAGCGTGGACAGGCGTGCGTCGACATCACCTCGCTCCAAACGAGCCACGGCTGACTGGGAGGTGCCCATCTGGGCGGCGATCTCGGTCTGGCTCAGGCCACCCTCCTTGCGGGCCGTGACGAGCTCGCTTATCAGCGCTCGGCGACGATCCAGCATCCCCTGCAGACCGGGGAAGGACGTGCGACGCGACGGCATACCGAAAACGATATCTCACCGACGCTATTCCCGCATCCGGACCGGGCCTGGGCCGACCTCCGCCTGCTGCCGGGCACGGATCATGAGACCAGAAAGCCGGATTGACTCGGCGTCTCGCAAGCGGATCGGCAGACCCCTACCTGAGAGATGCTGTTCTCATGCATCTCGTGATGGCTGGCGTGACCGCGCCCAGTCACGTCTATCCGAGTCTCGCGCTCATCCCTGAACTGGTATCTCGTGGGCATCGCGTCAGCTACGTCGTCGGCGAGCGGCTCGCCGAGGTCGTAGCCGCGACCGGCGCCGATGTCGTCGCCCATCCCTCGCTCGTGCCCGACGACAACAACGAGTGGCCCGACGATATCGGGGAGGCGATGCAGGGCTTCCTCGACGAGGCGATCGCCGCGCTCGAGCCGCTGCTCGATCGCGTCGAGCCCGACGCCGTGCTTTACGACATCGGTGGCTTCGCGGGGCGGGTTGCCGCTGTGCGGTGGGGCGTGCCCGCCGTGCAGCTGTCGCCGACGTACGTGGCATGGGAATGCTACGAGCGCGACACCGCCGAGCAGACCGCCGCGTTGAAGGCGTCGCCCAGCGGCAAGCGCTACTACGCGACCTTGCGCGCCTGGTTGGCGGACAACGACGTGCACCTCGATGCCGACGCGTTCCTCGGCCGACCCGACGCGTGCGTCGTGCTCATCCCGCGGGTGCTGCAGCCCAACGCCGATCGCGTCGGACCACGTTATGTATTCGCCGGGCCGTGCATCGACCAGACCCGGATGCAGGGCTGGGCTCCCGCCACCGGTGATGGCCGCCCGCTGGTCTATGTGTCCTTCGGAACCGCGTACACCAACCAGCCTGGCATCTACCGACTCTGCGTCGAGGAGCTCGCAGACACCCACCGGCTGGTGCTCGCCACCGGAAAGGTCGACCCCGCCGTACTGGGGTCGTTGCCCAACGGGAACCAGCCCGGTCTCGGATCGCACATCGCCAACGCGGGCTTCATGGTTGCGGGGAGCATGATCGGACATGGTGTCGGGCGCCGGCTGGGCGAGCACATCGTGGCGCGGGCACGTGCGCTGGGCTACCTCGGCATGCAGTTCAACGCGGTGGTGGCGACCAATGAGCGATCGATCGCGCTGTGGCGCTCGCTTGGCTTCTCGATCATCGGGACCGTGCCGCGGGCGTTCCAACATCCGCGTGACGGACTCGTCGGCCTGCACGTCATGTATCGCGCGCTCGACTGAGCTGCCTGTGCGCGTTACTGACGCCACGTTTTGGACAGGTCCTTCGCTGTCAGACTGGTGGGGATCAGCCGCACGAACCGGGTGTCTGAATCGAATTCGCGGAAGTCTTGTGGCCAACGCTCCTCGTTGGTTCCGAGGTAACGCACGAGCTTGCGCTTCGCCCGAGCCGCATCGAACGGCATGATTTCCGCGTTGCCGCGCGCGGTGACTTGCAAGACCTCAAGAGTGGTCAGATCGCAGCTGTCGACGACCAGCGCGACGCGGGGATCCTCGGCGAGCAGCTTCGGTAGCCGAGAATAGGATCCCGTGATCCACCAGAAAGCCCCCTCTTCCCACAAGAACCACACCGGACGTACTGCCGGGCCGCGCGTTGCCACCCGAGCCAGCAGCGGTGCGGCGAGGTAAGCGTCAATATCGAAGGGTTGCACGCCAGCTCGGAGGTTCATGATCGACTCCTTCAGTCGAAGCACAAGGTCGTCACGCCTGTCCATATCAGCCATCCTGTTCCGAGCATGCAGCCTCAACCGCGGTAGAGATCAAGGGTCGCGCCTGGTCGCGGCGCCGAGGCCCTGTATCAGGGCCAGCGCTCGACATGACCGACATCTCCGCGACCGCAAACGTCGGCGCCGGCCGCTTAGGCCTAGTCAGAAGCTCTCGATCAGCAGGCGCACGAACTCCCGATTGTTGAGTGCACCAGGGCGTCGCGAGCGGACGGTCTCGATGGCTTCGGCGGCGCCCATCCCATCGCGAATGAGCGCCGCCGCGGACAGCAGACTGGAGCGATTGATGCCTCCTGCGCAGTGGACGAGCACCCGCTTGCCGGCTCGCCGCAGGTCGTTGACCAAGTCGGCCAGTGCGACGAGGATCGCCCGCTCCGGCGCCGGCCCGTCCTCGATCAGCCAGTGCACATACAAGGCAATCCCCTCCAGCGGCGGCGCGGAGCCGTCGAGGTCGATGACTGCGTCCCAATGCTCACCGGGCTGCGGGCTGCCGGACTGCCACACTCCAGGCACGATCTCCCCCGCCGGCCAGGGCGGCGCCAGATCGGGCAGTGGTGAGGATGAGTCAGTCATCTTCTCGATGATATGGCCGCTCGTCTCCCTTTATCTTCAACGACGCCGCGCTGGGGTACTGTTTGCGCTGTTGGACGACGTTATGGGGTGGGTGCTGTGACGCGAGGGACGGGTGTCGTGCTCACGCTTGTTGTCGTCATGCTCGCCGCCCTCGCCGCCCTCGCCGCCAATACGCCTGGCGACGTCGCCGTGCTCGGCACCGCGATCGCCGCGCTGCTGATCTCGGCGTGGGCTCTGCGGCTGGGTCGCGATCGCGTCGCGCTGGCCGCGATTGCCAACGCCGACGGTCCTACGGGCGACGAGCGGTGCTTGCGCGGCTCCTTCCGTCGTCAGAGCAATCCGGATACGCCCGGTCGTCCCCGGCGACCCCGGGCACCGGACACGGGTCACTGGCCGGTGTAGGCGTTCGCCAGCTGTACTGCGGAGCGCCGCCGGTCATACGACGCACAGTCCCAGACCGCCCCTCTGCGCGTCCCCCGACCCCCCGCCGTGCGTTGCTCGTGTGACCGGGCCGTCGCCGGTGTCGTAGTGAGCGCGCCTTGACGTCTGAGGTGCCCGCATCATGCTCAACTTCGTCTACTACCCCGTGTCGTTCATTTTGTGGTGCTGGCATGAGGTATTCGGCCCCGCCTTCGGAGCCGCGAATGCGGTCTCCTGGGCATTGGCAATCGTGTTTCTGGTGTTCACACTGCGTGCGATTCTGCTTCAACCGGCCGTCAAGCAGGTGCGTTCCATGCGGCGGATGCAGCGAATCGCGCCGCAGATGAAGGCGATCCAGCGTAAGCACGCCCACAATCGGCAGCGCCAAGCGGAGGAGATGCACAAGCTGCAGCGCGAGCATGGATTCAATCCGCTGGGGGGCTGCCTACCGCTGCTACTGCAGGTTCCGATGTTCCTCGGTTTGAACCACGTACTGCGCAACTTCACTCAGTACCCCCACCGGAGCAACTACTTCTTCCCATCCTCTGGTGTGCGCTCTTACCTTGGGTCGAAGCTTTTCGGGGCGCATCTCGGTGACGCGATCGTCAACACCCCGCTGGTGACTGGCCATGGCCTGCACCATGCCCTGTGGATGTGGCAGGTCGCGCCGGCGGCGATTCCGCTGATGATCATTGCCGCGATCGCCACACACTGCACCGCACGGCGGTCGGTTCACCGGCCGCTGAGTATGAACGTTGCGGGAACAGCGCAGTCGGTGACGATGGGCAGGATCGCGATGTGGGTCTTGCCGCTGGGTGTGCTGGCGTTTGGTGTGGTGCTGCCGGTGGGACTGCTGCTGTACCTGGCGAGTAACAACATCTGGACCCTCGTACAGCAGCATCTGGTGTTTGTGCGGATCGACCGGGGCGAAGAAAAGCAGCAGGCGAAGGCACAGCACCAGCGCAGCGCGCTGGCACCGAAGCCCGGCCAGAAGCCTGGGGTGGCGAAGAATGCGCGCCCATAGCCGTGCTCACGCAAGGTGAGCTCGACTGCGCTACCTGTCCAGCGGGACCAGGCGCGTGAAACCTCGGGCAGCGATGAATCTCCGGCCCGACGGTGGTCATCATTAGCGTGGCACCACGGGCGGCGCTGTGGACCGGCAGCGGTTCGCTTAGCACTGCAAGCGCACTTGCCGGCGCGACCGCTTGGATGTGGGCTAAGCAGTCAACCTAGCCAGCTCGGCCTCCCGGTGGCCCCGACGCCACAAACTGTGCGGTTGCAGTATCAGGCGCACGCGCGTGCTGCTCACAGCGCCTCTGCTGGCTCCACTCCGCGCCTGTGGACAGGCCGGTGTGGGCGCGCGCGGATGGTAGCCGCGAGTGCTCGATCGCAACTCGTACGGAGCACCTTGATCTTCGCGTGCGCCACCGCGCGGGTCGACATCCAATCATTGAGTCCCCGACAACGTGCTGATCGCCCAGGCATCTGCGGTGGTCGCCGACGAGCTCGGCCGAGCAGGCGGATCAGCGCGCCAGCGGGCCGCAACTCTCGCCGCCAGCCGTAGGCCTGGGCGCTCCGGCGCTACGTCCAGGCGTATCGGCTGACCATTACTAGAGTGCCCCGCCGCGCTCCCGGCAAACATGAGGGTTGTCCTGCCGCGGTGAGATCCACCTCGGCGACACGCCGATTGGCGTCTATGGCGGAATCTGCGGTCAACGCTAGACAGCCGGATACTGTCCGAGGATGGATCCGGTGCGTAACCCGTTCGCCCCTGGTGCCGGGCAGCGGCCACCCGAGCTGACCGGGCGGGACCGTGAGTTGGGTGCCTTCGAGGTGGTGCTGGAGCGGGTGGCCCGCGGCCGCCCGGAACGCTCCCTGGTGCTGACCGGCTTGCGTGGGGTGGGCAAGACGGTGCTACTCGGTGAGCTCCGGTCGATGGCACTGCGCCGGGGATGGGGCGCAGGCAAGGTCGAGGCCCGTCCCGACGGCGGGTTGCGCCGCCCGTTGTCGGCCGCGCTGCACCGGGCGGTGCGTGATCTGGCGCTGCGCCATCGGGCCCCGGACCGGGTCGATGATGTACTCGGTGTGCTCAAGGCCTTCGCCCTGCGCGCCGCGCCGGAAGGCGCCAAGCTGCGAGACCGCTGGCAGCCGGGCATCGACGTGCCGGTGATAGCGGGTCGGGCCGACTCCGGGGACATCGAGATCGACCTGGTGGAGCTTTTCACCGAGGTCGCCGAGCTGGCTGCCGATGTGGGCACCGGGGTGGCGCTGCTGATCGACGAGATGCAGGATGTGGCGCCCGACGACGTCTCCGCACTGTGTGCCGCGTGTCACGAGCTGTCCCAGTCCGGTGCGCCGCTGGTGGTGGTCGGTGCCGGGTTGCCGCACCTGCCTGCGGTGCTCAGCGCGTCGAAGTCCTATTCCGAGCGGCTGTTCCGTTACCTGCGGATCGATCGGCTGGACCGCTCCGACGCCGACCGCGCTGTGGTGGCGCCGATCGAGCGGGAGAGCGCCGCGATCACTCCCGACGCGTTGGACATGCTGTTCGAGACCTCAGGGGGTTATCCCTATTTCGTGCAGGCATACGGCAAGGCGGCGTGGGACGCGGCCCCGGCGTCGCCGATCGGGATTATCGACGTGCAGGTGGCCGCTCCCGAGGCCGAGGGCGAGCTCGCCGTCGGGTTCTTCGGATCCCGGTTCGAACGTGCCACCCCGGCCGAGCGCGAGTACCTGCAGTCGATGGCCGAACTCACCGGTGGCCGTGACGAGCCGGTCGGCACCACCCAGGTGGCCGGCCAGCTCGGGCGCCGGGCCTCGTCGCTGTCCCCGGCGCGGGACAGCCTGCTCAAGAAAGGGCTGGTCTACTCCGGGGAACGCGGGCAGATTGCGTTCACCGTCCCGCACTTCGGGCGCTTCCTACTCGGCAGGCCGGCGATGTGAACCCCCAAATGGGTGAATCAACCAGCTGTCGGCAAGCGCTTGTAACAGCTCCACCGCACACAGCGATGACCCAGTTAGCCCCGTGATGCTGTTGGACCCCCGACCCGGCAGCCTCACGGGGCATTCCTATGTCACGCCTATGTCACGACAGTGGCGGCAATACGGGCAGCACCGAAGGGGGCACTACCCTCGTCGGCGTGTCCGACAGCAAGCTCGAGATCCAGATGCTCCACGACCGCGTGATGGTGCGCCTCGTGGGCGAGGAGGGCGAGCGCCGGAGCAGCGGCGGCATCGTCATCCCGGCGACGGCGCAGGTGGCCAAGCGGTTGTCCTGGGGTGAGGTGTACGGGATCGGTAACCACGTCCGTACCGTCGAGGTCGGCGACCGGGTGCTGTTCAACCCCGAAGATCAGTTCGAGTTCGAGGTGCGCGGGCGCTCTTACCTGGTAGTGCGGGAACGTGATCTGCAAGCCGTTGCCAGCGAGCGCACCGAACATGGAACCGGCCTCTACTTGTGACGTCAACATGACGGAGACCGGTTGCAGCCCCGAGTGCCGGCTCAGCAGTGCCGGCTCGTCTACGGGAAGGAGGTGCGGTGCCTGATACGCCAGCAAAGTCCGCGACATGGTCGTGGTTCGGCGGGTCGACCGAAGGCGGTGACACCGCCGAGATCCCGCAGACCGCTGAGACAGTGGACTTCGAGGCAGTGGACTCTGACACAGGGAACGCTGACACAAGGAACGCTGACACAAGGAACGCTGAGGCAGGGAACCTCGCTGCCGATCCGCGCCCCCGAGCACAAACAGAAGGGACGCCACCGCTCCCACCGTGGGATGACCAGCCGAGAACCCACACGCGGGCTCTGCACCGGGGTGGGATCGCCGCGGCTGTAGTGCTCGGGCTGCTCGTGCTCATCTACGGAATCGATCTGGCGATGTCCCGGGGTGACGTGCCCCGTGGCGTCATCGTCGCGGGTGTCGATGTGGGTGGGCAGCAGCAGGCCGCAGCCGAGCAGCGGCTGCGTGAGCAGTTGGAGCCACGGCTGAACCACCCGGTCACGCTGCGGGCGGGTGACGTCGAGACCGTCCTCGACCCGGTACGCGCTGGTCTCACCCTGGACTGGCCCGGCACACTCGCTCAGGCGGGTGCACAGTCCCTCAACCCGTGGACCCGCCTGGCCTCGACCTGGCGGACTCACGAAATCGGTGTGGTGACCAAAGGCAACCAGCCAGCCCTGACTGCGGCATTGGAAGGATTGCGGGCACAGATCGACCGGGAGCCGGTCGAGGGCACCATCCGCTTCGAAGGCGCGCGCCCGATACCGGTCGACCCCAAGCCTGGGCAGCGGCTGGACGTGCCTGCTGCCAGCAATGTGGTGCTGGGCATCTGGGTCCGCGGCGGCACCGTGGTGGTTCCGGTCGCGACCCTGCCGGTGAGCACCACCTCCGACGGAATCCAGGCAGCGCTGCGCGACGTCGTCGAGCCTGCGGTGTCCGGCACCGTCAAAGTCACCGGTGACGGCAAGGATGCCGCGCTCAAGCCGGAGGTGATCGCAGCGGCGCTGCGATTCGCCCCGGACGGCGAGGGTGGCTTGACCACCACCATCGACGATCCCACAGTGATCGCCGCGCTGGAGCCGCAGCTCGCGTCGACGGTGCGACCAGGCAAGGACGCCGAAATCACCATCCAGAACGGCTTGCCGGTGGTCCTGCCCTCACTCGACGGCCGGGGCATCGACTGGGCGGCCAGCTTGCGTCCGTTGTTCGACGTGTTGCAGATCTCCGGGCGCGAACGGGCCATGGCGGCCAGCTACGTCAGCCTGCCCCCGAAGCTGAGCACCGAGCAGGCGAACGCACTGGGAATCACCACCCAGATCAGCACCTTCACCACCGGTGGGTTCGCCGCGGATTCCGGGCAGAACATCCGCCGGGTCGCCGAGGAGGTCAACGGCGCGATAGTGCGGCCCGGGGAGACGTTCAGCCTCAACAAGTACACCGGTCCGCGTAACGCCGCCGCCGGATACGTGGAGGCCGGCATCATCGACCATGGCCGTCCCGGCCGGGGTATCGGCGGCGGCATCTCCCAGTTCGCCACCACGATCTACAACGCGTCGTACTTCGCGGGCATGACTGATATCGAGCACAAGGAGCACAGCTACTACATCAGCCGCTACCCCGCGGCCCGTGAGGCGACCGTGTTCGAGGGCGCTATCGACGTCAAGTTCCGCGACGACTCACCCACCGGGGTCCTCATCCAAACCGCCTGGACCCCGACCTCGATCACCGTGACGTTCTGGGGTACCGAACACGTTGACGTCGAGTCGATCACCGGACCACGGACCGACTTCACCGAGCCGACAACTCAGACCGTCTACGGCCAGCCGTGCAAGAACAGCAAAGGCTCGCAAGGTTTCACGGTGACTGATACTCGGGTGGTCCGCGACGCCAATACCAAGGCCGAGATCAGCCGCCGCACCCGCAAGGTGGTCTACGAACCCGCCCCCCACGTGGTCTGCGCCTGATCCATCTCCATCCCATCGCTGAATGCGGGAGCGGGTCAGAAGGCGGCTTCGGGGACGTCCATGAGGGTGTTGTCGGTGGCTTCGACGATGGCGCGGCGAGCAGTCAGTTCGGGCAGTACGTTGCGGGCGAAGAACGAGGCCGCCGCGACCTTGCCCTGGTAGAAGGCTTGATCCTTGGCGGTCGCCTCACCATCCAGGGCGGCCAGGGCCACCTCGGCCTGGCGCAACAGCAGCCAGCCGATCAGGACGTCCCCGGTGCTCATCAAAAACCGCACGGTCTGCTGGGCGACCTTGTAGGTGTTGCGCGGATCCTGCTGGGCCGACATCACAAAGCCGATCATGGCGCTGAGCATGGACCGCAGGTCACCCAGCGCCGTCGCCAGCAATGCCCGCTCCTCTTTGAGCCGGCCGTTGTCGCCTGCGGCGTCCAGAAACGCCTGGATCTCGCTGTTCAGGTGCCCGATCGCCTGACCGCGGTCCCGGACGATCTTGCGGAAGAAGAAGTCCTGGGACTGGATGGCCGTAGTGCCCTCATACAGGCTGTCGATCTTGGCGTCCCGGATGTACTGCTCGATGGGATAGTCCTGCAGGAAACCGGATCCGCCCAGGGTCTGCAGTGACAGCGTGAGCATCTCGTAGGCCCGCTCGGAACCGACACCCTTAACGACGGGCAGCAGCAGGTCGTTGACCCGGGCGGCCCGCTCGGCGTCCTCGCCACCGAGTTCCACGGTGTCCTGGTACGTCGCGGTGTAGAGGTACAGCGCCCGCAGGCCCTCGACGTAGGCCTTCTGCAGCATGAGCATCCGGCGGACGTCGGGGTGGTGGGTGATGGTGACCCGCGGCGCACTCTTGTCGCGCATCTGCGTGATGTCGGCGCCCTGCACCCGCTCCTTGGCGTATTCCAGCGCGTTGAGGTACCCGGTGGACAGCGTCGCGATGGCCTTGGTGCCGACCATCATCCGGGCGTACTCGATCACCTGGAACATCTGCGCGATGCCGTTGTGCACGTCACCGAGCAGCCAGCCGACCGCGGGCGTCCCGTTGGCACCGAAGGTGAGCTCGCAGGTAGTGGAGACCTTGATACCCATCTTGTGCTCGACGCCGGTGACGAACACGCCATTGCGGTCACCGAGTTCGCCCGTACTGGTGTCGAAGTGGTACTTCGGGACCAGGAACAGCGACAGGCCCTTGGTGCCAGGTACCGGGTCAACCCCAGGTATTTCCGGCCTGGCGAGCACCATGTGCATGATGTTCTCGGTCAGATCGTGCTCGGCCGAGGTGATGAAGCGCTTCACACCCTCGATGTGCCAGGAGCCGTCAGGCTGCGGGATGGCCTTGGTCCGCCCGGCACCCACATCGGAGCCCGCGTCGGGCTCGGTGAGCGCCATGGTGGAGGCCCAGCCTCGGTCGATCATGAATTGGGACCAACGCTGCTGCTCCGTGGTGCCCTCGTTATGCACCACGCGGGCCATGTTGGGGCCGCCTGAGTACATGAACGCAGCCGGGTTCGCGCCCAGCATCAGTTCCGAACCGGCCCAACGCAGCGTGGGCGGCGCACCGTAGCCGCCCAGCTCGATGGGCAGGTCCAGCCGGTACCACTCGCCGTCCCAGAGCGCCTGGAAGGATCTCTTGAACGCCGCAGGGAGCTCGACGGTGTGCGTGTCGGGGTCGAACACCGGCGGGTTGCGGTCGGAGACGGCGAAGGACTCCGCCAGCGGCCCGCGGGCCAGCCGGTCAATCTCGGCGAGTACGTCGTGTGCAGTGTGGAGGTCCATCTCCGCGAACGGACCGACGCCCATCCGGTCCTGGATCCGGAACACCTCGAAGAGGTTGAACTCCAGGTCGCGGAGGTTGCTCTTGTAGTGACCCATGTCTCGCTCCGAAGCAGTCGGGTGCGCTTCCTACTCGCCGGTAACAACAGCCTATTACCGGTTAGTAACCCCGGCAAGTCGCGCCCCTGGGTCGGTGGGGTGGCTCACACACTGCCACAGCAGAGAGCCCCGCCACAGGTCGGGGGGCGGGGCTGCGCGGGACTCTCTGCCCGTTTGTCGCCGTCCGCCGGGACGGTGTTACCTCAGCCGAAGTCGGTTCGGAGAGCTAGGTAGTTTCCCGCGAACAATTACGTACAGCTACTGATTGCGTGTGGCCCTACCGCCTGGGCACGGTGGGTGACGCCGAATCGGTACTGCCACCGGTGCGGCGTTTTCCGTTCCCGAGTATCAGGATCTGCCTTTCCTAGGAGGCTGCGATGTCTGACGCGTTGAGCTTCGCCGAGCTCCAGGGCCAGCACGTGGAGGCTTACTGCCGGCCCGTACCGTCCTGTCGTTGTTCAGCGTAGGAGATCAAGGCGCCAACGGTGGCCTCGGCAATGCCGGCGCCGATGGCAAGAGCATTCCCCCTACTACCAAGTGGAACCTGTTCGGCTTGGCTCAGTACGGCTATACCTCCAATGAGACCTGCGCAAGCGCCAGCGGCACCTCCAACGGCAGCTACGAAGCCAGTTACTGCTACTGAGCCAAGGTGGTGCGCGCCGGCTTCGCGGGTCCGGCCTGCTCGCCCGCTACCGGGCAGACCGCTGACAGCTACCGGGATTCCGGGCGGCGGACCTGGTGGCTTTCGTAGGCTTCCCAGGCGCGTCGGCGCGCCTCATTGGCGCGGCGCTGCGCGTCCTCGCGCACTTGCTGTTCTTGCTCTGGGGTGGCGTGACCTTCGGCGACCGCCACCTCCGCAGCAACCCAACGCTCATTGTCCTCATCGCGGTGGTCCTGCCCGGAACCCGGATCGGGGTGATGGCGGTGCCGGTAGTACGGATTGTCTGCCGACAATCCACCGCTGAAGCGACCGTAGGCGCCGAGGAAGAGCAGCAGCATCCCGGCGATGAAGCTGAAGATCACATTCGACATCCGGAACGCCAGCAGGTTGAGCTCGGTGTCCAACACGGCGAGATTGACCAGACCGGAGAGCAGGAAGAGCAGACCCACGACCACCGTGATCGTCGAAGAACTCCGGCCACCGCGCACGGCAGCGCCGATGAGGACGCCGCCGACGAGGAGCGAGATCGCCGACAGCAGGCCGTTGGAGGCCAGGCCCAGCACGACCTCCCCGCGCACCGCAAGGAACTCCAGCCGGTCGGCGACACCGAGTGCGCCGAATACGCACAACCCGAAACCGAGCACCGCCGCGCCGACACGGTGCACGAGGTCTAGCCGGCGCCCTGACGGGATGCTCGACACCTTTTCAATAGTACTGCCTATCGGTGCCGCGTGGTCAGAAAGGATTCTTGTCTTGATCGCGGAAGCCCGGCTCGGAGGAGTCGTCGATCTCGACAGCGGGAACGTCGCCGGGTGTGGTGTTGGATTTCACGGTGCAGCCGGTCGAGCGGTCGCTGATAGATATTCCGCGCTTCAGGTTCGGGCCGAAGAGTTTGTTCTTGTGAATGTCGGCGTTCGGCCAGCGTCGTAGGCCCACGGCCTGGTCACCGTTGACCGCGCAGGTGTTACCGGTGAACGTGATCGATCGGGCGTCGCGGGGGGCGTCACCGTTGCCACTCTCGTCGCCGGTGGCGATCAAACAGTGCCCGTCGACGTTTTCGCAGGCGTTACCCAAGATCACGACGTCGAAGGTGGGTGGACGACCGGTGTCAAAGGTCTGGAAGCAGGCAAGCTGCGGGGGAGTCGGGGAGTCGTTGCCGGAAATGTCCTGAATGGTGTTGCTGATGACTCGGTGACCGGTGCCGAAAAAGCGCACACCAATGGCGCTGCCCTCGACACCGGCCACCGTTGTGCTCACGACGTTGGCGCGAACGGTGATTCGCTGCCCGCTGATGGAGATGCCGGTCGCGGCGGCATGGTGCACGGTGTTGGACTCGATGGTGGAGTCGATACAGGAAGCGCAGACGATCCCGCCCCGTTGAGTGTGGCGGACCATGTTCTTCTGCGCGATGATCCCGGTTCCCGACAGGAGCAGCTCGCCACCACCGACGATCGTGAAGCCTTGAATGAGGACGTAGTCGGCGATGATCTGAACTTCATGGACCGTGGTGTGCCCGTCAGAGATCAGACGGATCGGCGCGTCGGCGGTACCCGATCTGGTCATCATCAGGGCCGCGCTGGCGAGGTCACCGCCGCTGAAACACACGGTGTCTCCTGGTGACGCGGCAGCCAGCGCAGCGTGCACCTCGTCGGCTCGGGTGATCGTGTGGGTGCAGCCGGTCTGCGTCGCGCTGCCCTGGCCCGCGGCGGCGAAAGTAGCGGCAAGGGCCACCAACCCGAGCAGCGCGATAGACCGGATCGACACCGAGCGAACCACTCTCGTCACCGATACCGCCCTAATCCCGAGACAGCGACTTCCATCGTGGCGAGGGTAACGCTCGGTAGAACCAATTGTCACTTAGCGTACAGGCGCGTCGATTCACGAGTTGATGTGCAGGATGAATCCTTACCGGCTCGAGAGGAGAAGGTCAGGGATGGCGCAACACATCGGGCGTGTCCTGGGGTCGACGTCGGGGGCACGTTCACCGGGTCAGCACCGAGCGCCCCACCTGCCGGACCTCACCATCGTCTCTGCGGTCGGATCGACTACTCCGACCGGCGGGTCCGGACCGCTGTGGCGGAGATCCCCGACGGGTGCTACCGCAACTCCGACGTCCTGGAGATCGGGCCCGGGGTGACGATCCGCGCCGCGGTGACCGTCACCGGCGATGAGGTGTCGATCGATTGCGAGGGCACCGATGCCCAGATCCCGGTGAACTGCAACGCGGTCTTTGCGGCGGGGCAGTGGGTCGCAACGTCTTGCGCCGGGCTGACGGGACCGAGGAGGAGCTGCCCAGCAAGGGCACCTGGCGGCTGCGCCGCGGCGACCGGGTCCGCATCAAAACCCCGGTGGCGGGGGTTGGGGGAGCCCGTCCTAGCACACGGCCTCGTACCATTTACTCCCATGCCGCCGGATCACGTTGTCGTCACGTCGACCACGGGCAGCGAGCACGCTGCTCGCAGGCTGGCTTCCGGGGTGGTCGAGGCCAGGCTCGGCGCGTGCGCGCAGATCCTCGGGCCGATCATCAGCGTGTACCGCTGGGAGGGCGACGTACAGGCTGAGCAGGAGTGGCGGGTGGAGATCAAGACCGCCACCGATCAGGTTGCCGCGCTCACCGAGCACATCAAGGCCAACCACAGCTACGACGTGCCCGAGATCGTTGTGACTCCGATTACCGGTGGCAGCACCGAATACCTGTCATGGCTGGTGGACGAGACGCGCAGTTAAATCTGCAACAGCTTCCTGGTCCACCTGCTGGGTGGCACGATCGTCGTCGGGAACCTGTTCGGCTTTCCTGGCCTCGGCCAGGCCCTGGTGAGCGCCGTAGGAACTGGCGACACGGTCGCAGTCCAAGCGATCGCCGCGCTGTTCGTCGCGATCTTCCTGCTCACGGACCTGCTCGCGACGCTGTTCAACCCGCGATTGCGGGGCGTACCCCCCGGCGAGAGCACCCGGTGGATACTTCGCCGGAAGTCCTCCCGAACATCGCCGCGCCGCTGATCGGTGCGTTCAGCCGGTACCTCACGTCGGGCATCGTTTCGTCTCGACGCTGAGCTTCCTCGGCCTCGGCGACCAGCCACCCAGCTCCAGTTGGGGCCTGATGGTCGCGGAGTCGCGGGGATTCATCACGACCAATCCCGTGGCCACGCTCGCTGCGGCGGTCGGGATCGCCGCGGTGTCGGTGTCCTTCATGCTGATCGCCGACGCCATCACACCCGCCACGTCGTACGTGATGCCGGACACGGCCAACTGGTCCCGTGACCGGCGCTGCCCTCGAGGTCGACACGGTCTCGGTCTCCTACCGTCGCCCCGACGGATCGATGGCGACGGTCGTCTCCAAGGTGAGCCTTGAGCCAGCAGCGGTGGTCGGGCTCGTCGGTGAGTCCGGCTGCGGGAAGTCCTCCCTCGCGCTGGCCTGGATGGGAGCTACCCCCGACGGCGGTGTCATCACCAGCGGGAGCGTCGCTGTCGAGGATCTTGACCTGCTGACCGCACCGCCGGAGACCTTGCGCGCTGTGGGGGCGCCACCTTGCCCACGTTCCGCAGAACCCCGCCACCTCGCTCAACCCCGCCGACGTCTCCCTCGCCATCGCCCGCGGTGACACGGTAGGCGTCGTCGGGGAGTCCGGCAGCGGAAAATCGACGCTGCCGCGAGCGATCGCGGGACTGCATCCGCCTTGGGCCGGCACAATTCGATTCGAGGGACACGATCTCGCGCCCGCCGCCCGGCACCGGCCACACGATGTGCGCCGCGACATCCAACTCGTGTTCCAGAACCCCGACTCCTCGCTCAATCCCCGCCAGAGCGTGGGGGAGATCCTCAACCGCCCGATCCGCCTGTTCCGCAGCGATGTTGCCCGCCGCGAGGAAGCTCACGCGGTGACGGCGGCTTGATCAGGTTCGGCTTGCGGCCAGCACAGCCCATCGCTACCCAGCGAGCTCTCGGGCGGGCAACGCCAGCGCGTCGCGATAGCCCGAGCCTTCGCCGCCCGACCTGCCCTGGTGCTCTGCGACGAGATCACCTCCGCGCTGGACGTATCCATCCAAGCGACCATCCTCAAGCTGATCGCCGAGCTCGCCACCACCTTCGCCACCACAGTGGTGGTCGTCAGCCACGACCTCGCCGTCGTCCGTACCATCTGCTGGCGCACGGTGGTGATGCGTGCCGGCCGAATCTGCGAGGACGGACCGACCGACAAACTCTTCATGGCTCCATGCCACCCGTACACGCGGGAGCTCATCGCGGCCATCCCACCGCTGCCCGCCGCGATATCAAACGACGTAGCGAGATAGCGATCAGCGGCGCCGATTTCGTTTCGACGTCACGGCTCCAGCGCAAATCCCATGATCCGGAATTGGTGGTCCAAGCCGAACACGCCGTCCACCCGCCGTTCCCGGGCGATCGCGGCACCTACCGCGTCGGCATAGGACAGTCGCAGGTCCTCGAACTGTTCAAGCAGGGCGAACGCCGATCGCCGCAGCCGCTCATCGCTGTCCCGGATCACCAGTGATCCTTGCGCCACCGCCCGGTCGAGCAACACCCGGAACGCCGTGACGCGCGCCAACCCGGCGTCGTAGCGCAGCCGCGTGACGGTCTCGGAGATCACCGGCTCGCTGGTCACTAGGCGATCACCATCGGCGCGCAGCTTGCGGAGCTGGGCGCTCACCCGGGAATGCCAGTGATCGCGCTCATAGAGCAACGCGATGAACGCGCCCGTGTCGACGTAGAGCAGGCGGCTCATGCGGAGCGCCCGGCTCCGTACAAGTAGTCGTCATGCTGGAGGGCCACATCGGCGGGCCCGGCCGCATCATCCACCAGGCCGATAAGTTCGAGCAGCGGATCAGAGTCGCCGGTGTCCGCATGATGAGCGGGCTGCAGGTACTGACGCAGGGCTTCCCGGACATGCTCGGCCTCGGATCGACCGGTGCGCGCGGCAAGGTGGCGAAGACCGTCGTTGAGCTCCTCGTCGATATACATTTGCTTGCGCACCATGCTCATCAGTATACATTGCCGTCTCCGGGGCCGAACACAAACTAAAGGCAGCCCGCGAGGTCGAGGTCGTGCAGCACGACGACCGTGGTGACGTCGAGGCCGCGGACGAGCTGGAGGATCTCGTCGCGCTGCTCGTCATTTCAACGCGGCGAGCGCTTGAGCGATTCCCTGACCAGCTCATGGTCTGGGGCCATCCGATCAGGTGATAGGTCACGATCTGGGTGACGGTGCCGGGGAGATCCCGACCGGACCCAGACCCACCGCGTCGGGCAGCGTCACGACGAGCAGGACGCCCAGGCCAACGGGCCAGAGCAGGGTGTGTCGCCGCCGCCGGCCCAGGTCGAGGTCATCGATCTCAGACACGTCGGGCGGCGTCAGGACCGCCGGGCCGGACGCGTCATCGGATTGATGTCCACTCCTCCAAAACATTCACTCTGGAAGCGTTGGCTGCACTTGCCGTGCCAGGTCCTCGACTGCTTGCGTGTTTCGCGGCGGGGGGCAGACGCCCGTGGACAGTGCTCTGGGTCGGGTAGTGACGGCGACCGTGGTCATGGCCTGCCTCACGGGTAGTTCCTGCGCACAGCAGAACTGGTCTCGCAGCCGGTGGAGACGATCGCGAGTGAGGGTTGCCGTTGAGTGGATCGACGGGTTGGCCACCGTTCGTCCTTGCCGGGTGCCCGCTCGTCGGCATTTCCGCTTTTGTTTCTCGGGCTGTCCCCGGCGAGCCCGAAACTGTCGGTGCCGGTTGCGAGAATGATCTGGTGACCACGGTGGAGCAAGATCGCGCTCAGGCCCGTATCGACGGGTTGCTCGATGAGCTGCGCAATGCCGAGACGGATTTCCGGCGGTCTTATGCGAGGGTTCTTGAAGTGGTTGCGGAGCTGGACGCCGAGAGGGCGGGTGCGGTGGCCGGGTTCGGAACGACGGCCCGGTTGCTGGCCGGAGTACTCAACCTGCCCAAGGGGGAAGGCAAGGCTCGAGCCGAACAGGCCGGGCTGCTGACTCCGCGCCGGTCGCTGACCGGAGAAGTGCTGCCTCCAATACTGCCGGCCACCGCCGCGGAGCTGGCCGCCGGCACGATCGGACCCGCTCAGGTCCGGGTGATCACCGCAACCATGCGCCGGATGCCGCCGTCGACGCATCCCGGATTGGTCGCCGACACTGAGCAGACCCTGGCCACCGCGGCGCGCCGGTTCGACCGCACCGCCTTGGGTCGGATCTGCGCGCGGCTGCTCGCGCACCTGGATCCCGACGGCATCGCCCCGGTCGAGGAGCCCGAGCAGGCGCGCGAGCTGCGCGTCCGTGCCGGACCCGACGGCACGGTGAGCCTGACCGGACGCCTGGATCCCGAGGGTGGTGCCCGAGTCCTGGAAGTCCTCAATTCCCTCAACGGCCGCCGTCCCCCGGTTGACGGGGTCCCCGATATGCGCAGCCCTGCCTGCCGCAACGCCGACGCGCTCGTCGAGGCCATGAGCTGCCCGCTCGACGAGGGGGAACTGCCGGCCCGCGGTGGGCAACGCCCCCATCTGGTGCTCACCATGCGACTCACCGACCTGATCGACGGCCTCGGGTCGGCGGTGCTCGACACCGGCGGGCAACTGTCCGCCGCGGAAGCCCGCCGCCTGGCATGCGACGCCTGCATTGTGCCCATGGTCGTGGGCAGCGACTCGATGCCGCTGGATGTCGGGAGCCAGCAGCGCCTGGCCACCGCAGCACTGCGGGACGCGCTCGGGCAACGCGATAAAGGTTGTTCCTTTCCCGGCTGCCGCCGCCCACCCCGCTATTGCCACGCCCATCACATTCGAAGTTGGCTTGACGGGGGCGAAACGAAGCTAGCCAATATGTGCCTGTTATGTGAATACCACCATGTCATCGTGCATCGCCAAGGCTGGCACATCCGACTCGACGCCCGCGGCCACCCCGAGTTTATCCCGCCGAAGACAGTGGACCCCACCAGAACACCACTACATGACCCACTCCGGCAGTAAAACTCAACAGTAAACCTGCTCGCCCGCGGCGAGCGGTCATCCCACACCCATAACACCGGCCGAGCGCTCCTGCAAGTCTATGGCAGTCGCTCTGCTGGGGATACCATCGAGGGGACCGAAAATCAGCTGCACGGCACCGAGCTCCGACAGCCGGCGGACCGCGACCTCGTAGACGGGCTCGAGGACCGCTGGGGTCAGCAGGTCTTCGGTACGGCCGGCGCGTGCGACCTTGCCGTTATCGAGCAGGACGAGTTGTTCGCAGTAGCGGGCGGCGAGATTGAGGTCGTGCAGCACCACGATCGTCGCGACGGAAAGTTCCGATCGGCGAGATGCCGGGCGCCGACGCGCTGTAAGGCGGCCGCCGCCGAGCGGTAATCGTCAGTCGTGTATCGCTGGAACGCCGAGCGCAGCGGTGAACGGCCGAGCAAGACCACGTCGGCTACCGTGACCGGGATCTCGGGAGGGCTTTCCTGAGCGACCACGGCGAAACGACGGGCAAGCTGCCTCGGTCCGAGTGTCCCCACCGGCGTGTCATCAAGGGTGACCAAGCCGGCCCGCGGACGAAGAGCGTTGTACAGCAGAGTTGTTTTATCCAGGTGGTGCCGCCGTTGCACAGCGGCGAGATTTCAAGGCAAGCAAGCCGGCCTCAACTGCGGTCCCGCTGGGTGTTCGTTAGCCCTCCCCCGTTACCGGGCAAATCACTGGCCAGGCCATACAGGAATTGCAACTCAAGATCTGTTACGTTTCGCCAACCGATTTGACGTTCCGTCGGACGGACCCCCTTACATGCCGGTCGGCACGGTCTGCGCCAGCACTCCCGCTGTCAGCGGCATGAGAGTGCATCTGTGCAGATGCCGCCAGTCGACCCAGTGCGTGAAATGCCGTGGCTTGCACACGCGCGGTGCTAGACGGTGAGATGCGATGGTGACGCGTCGGCTATGGCTCGGCCTCGTACTGGGTATCCTCGTTGTCGTCGGCCTAACGATCTTTGGTCGCTAACCTCTGAGCGAGCTGCCCGGCGCACATCTAAGCCACGTTGCATAGATGCACGCGCGTACTTGCGGTGCTTGCCGGCGAGCTCGGTGGACACGACCCACCACACCTCGTCCTCAACCGGGTAGGTGCGATCGGCATGGCCATAGCAAGAGCCTGCGCCTGGAGGAACGATCGTTCAACGCTTGAGGCTGAATGCCAGACGACTATCCCGGGAGGT
>JBOHGX010000309.1:0-6153 GCA_050700255.1 Pseudonocardiaceae bacterium | reverse complement strand
GGCCAGCACCGCGCGCCGGGTCGCGGCGCGCAACTGGCCCGGGGTCTGCTGCCGCGCCTTGACCAGCACCTGCTCTTCGACCGCCGCAGTGTGCTCGTCAGACAGGTTCAGCGTCTCAGCGCCGATGACCCGCGCTTTGCCCAGCGTGATCCGGCCCGCCTCCAGCGCGGCCAGGGTGGCCGGCAACCGGGTACACAACGACCAGGCCTCACCGGCCCGCACCGCCGCGGTCCGCGCCGACGCGGTCAGCATGAGACCGACCTCGGCCACCGCCGACTCATGGGCCTGGGAATCACACGCTCCCATTGCCCGGTTGCGCGCCGTCGCGCTGTCGACAAACCAGGTCATCTCCCGGGCCTGCCGGGCCTGTGCCCAGGCAATCACCCGCTCCCAGGCCCCCACCCGCTCCAACGCCTCGAACTCCCGGTGCTCCGCATCGGTCTCGGCGGGTTGAGCTAGCAGATCCGCTAGCAAACCGTCTGGAAGGTACTCCGACCAGCGCACCGGCTCCACGGCACCGGGCTCCTCATCGACCAGACAGTCGATGACCTCTTCAGGCGGCGCGATCACCGGTGGCGGCGGCCACTCCAAACGAGTACAATCGAACACGTGTTCGATTGTACTACCCGATTGACGGTGCAGGCAACACATGGTGCCCGCGGGTTTTCACCCCACGCACCGTGCAGGGACAGCGGAAGTCAGAGGATGGTCAGGTTGATCGACGCCGCGGTTAGCGCAGCGGAGGCGGCGCCTATCACGGGCCGGCCGTGGCCGAAGCAGGCCACGTCGGCGTCGAGCTCGGCGAGAGCGCGGAAGGAGACCGCGGTGCGGTCGAGGTCGAGGTTGAAAGGGCCAAGAACGATCTGACCTTGATGCTCGGCCACGGTGTCGCCGGTGAAGAGCACCCGTGGTCGTTGCAGCAATAGTGCCATGCTGCCGTCGGTGTGACCGGGCGTGGCGATGACCAGCGCCCCCTCCGGCGATGTCGAGGATCTCTCCATCAACTAGCTCTCGATCGACTCGGCATGGGGCGCCGCAGGCAGCGCGTAGGCGATCTGGGCGTGCAGCTTCCGTTCCGCTTCGGTGAAGTTCGGTGGGGTCCGGCCTGCTCACCGCGGATGATCGGCGCATCGCGGGCGTGGGCCAGTACCTCGATGTCGCCCCATCCGGTGACCTCGGTGGCACCACCTGCGTGGTCGTCGTGGAAATGGGTGAGGACGAGCCGATCGACGTCCATGGTCGCGTGAGCAGGCCGATTCGCCCAGAGCGCATTCAGAGCCGTCTACGGCTGGGGTGGTAGGCGCGGCTGCGCGGGATGCGCCGAGCGCGGTAGGGCACGAGCCTCTCTCGGGTAGACGCGCAGGTGGCGTGGGCTCGGCAACGATGACCGGGTCAACCAGGGGACCGATGAATTCCCGGTCTCACCAGGGTCTGAGGAGGTGATGCCCGATCGTCGGCAGTAGCCGGCCCGTACCAGACTCGACCAGGAAGGACCGATCAGATGACTACTGTGGACAGCTCCAACACCGTCCGGACCGCTGGCGTCATGGCGGTCATGCGTGATCTCGTACTGCTCGCAGCCCGCGTCGGGCTCGGTGTGGTGATGATCGCGCACGCCAAGGTCGAGTACGACTACGGCGGCAGCCTGGGCGGGGTGGTGAACGCATTCGACCAGTCGGGTGTACCGCTGCCCGCGATCGCGGGACCGGCCAACCTGTTCGGGGAGTTGATCGGTGGTGCCCTGCTGATCCTCGGGTTCGGGGTGCCGGTGATCGGCGTCCTGATGGCGGTGAACATGGTGGGCGCCTGGAGTTTCGTTCACACCAGCGGCCTGTTCGCTTTTGACCGCAACGGTCCCGAGCTGGTCATCGCGCTCGGCCTGCTGAGCCTCGTTCTCGCCGTGACCGGCTCGGGCCGGTTCGGGCTTGACCACCTGGTCGCCGGCCGTGCTCGTCGGAACACGAAGACGAGAAGGCGGGACCGATGAGCACCGGCATCGCCGGCGAGGCGGTTCGCGGCAGCTCGCAGTATCCGATCGTCACGGCGTGGCCGCGGATCTTGTGGGTCACCGGCACCGTCCTGCTGGTGACGATGCTGGTGCACATCGCCGCGCTGATGGTCACCGGCGGTCCCTGGACCGGCCCGGTGTCTCTGCGCAAGCCGGCCACCTTCGCCGAGACGGGGTGGCTGGCCTGCTGGTCGGTCGCGCTGATCCTGCCGGCGGTGCGCACCCGGGCGTGGCAGCGTCACCTCGTCGGCACCGCGACCGTGCTGTTCGGGGTCGGCGAGACCGCGATCATCGGGTTCCAGGCCTGGCGCGGGGTGCCCAGCCACTACAACTTCACCACCCCGCTGGATGCGGCGCTGATGCGCGGCGGCGCGGCCGGCACCGCCGGAATCTTCCTGATCGCCACCCTCGTGCTGCTGGTAGCAGTGGCCCGGTCCAGCGGCACCCCGGCAAGTGTCCGGTTCGGTGTCCTTGCCGGGATCGTGGTGCTGTTCATGGGCTGCGCGATCGGCCTGATGATGATCTTCAACAACAGCGGTGTCTACCAGGGCCGCATCGGCGCCGGGTTCACCGAACGCACCACCGGCTACCTCGGCCCGAGCCTGGCCACGGTCGGTCCCGAGTACCTGCTGATCAAGCCCGCGACCAGCGGCGGTGACCTGGTGCTGCTGCACGCGATCGGGGTGCACGGCCTCGTCCTGCTCGCCGTCCCTGCCGTGCTGCTGGCCCGCACCGCGATGCCGGCCGCCCGCCAGCTGCGGGTGGTTGCGGTGGCGGTGGCGGCGGTGGGAGTCGCGACGGCGATCTTGGCCACGTACGCGTTCCGGCAGCTGCCCTGGAACCAGCTGTCCCCGCTGGCGCTCGCCGCCCTCGCCCTCTGCGCCGTCGCGCTACTCGCCGCGTACCGGACGATCGGCGCCGCAATCTGGCTTCGACGCCGAACAGCCGAGTACGAATCTATTCCGGAGTCTGCGGTCAAGGCTAGACAGCCGGATACGGTCCCCAGTAGGCCTCGAGTCGGTCGGCGAGGTCCTTCGGGCGGCTGAGGGCGACGAGATGCCCGCCGGGCATCTCGTCAGGTGTGATGCCCAGGCGGTCTCGGGCGACCCGGCGTTGGAAGTCCACCGGAAAGAAGCGGTCGTCGCGGCCCTGTAGGAACCTGGTGGGAACCCTGGGCCACTGTCGGAGTGGCCACGGCTGCGCGAACGGTGTTCCAGACTGGACTGGCTCTCCCCGCGCCATCGCCTCAGCCGTCACATCGGGTGGGACGTCGTGGAAGACGGCGTCGTGCAGGTACTCATCGTCGGCGAGCGTCCTGCCGTCGCGAGCGGCTTGCTCCGCTCTGGCCTGGGCGTGCCCTGTGTTGTTCCACCAGTCGCCGGGCGACTCGCCCGGTGCGGGGATCATGGCGTTGAGCATCACCAGCAAAGTCACCGGCACCCGCTCACACACCAGTGGGCCGGTGAACCCGGCCAACGACTGGGCCACCACGACGACATTGGTGCGGTCCCCGATGGCGTCGACCACGGTGTCGGCGTATTCGGTCAAGCCGGCCGAATCGTCGGCAGCGGGCAGGTCGACGGCCACGGCGTCGTGGCCGCGCTCCCGCAACTCGGGGACCAGCAGGTGCCAGTACCAGGCGAGGCCTCCAGCACCGGGAATCAATACATAGCTCGTCATGGGTACCTCCTCGCCAGCTCCAGTGGTCGCTGCAGTGCGGCAGCCGAGAGAAACTCAGAGCCGCAGTCGATGTCTATGACTGCTGGCACCCCTGGGAATCATCGAGACAGCGGTTGCAGCTTCGGCCTGTGCCGGGCCGCTCGCCCGCACTGCAGCCACCACTCAGCGATGAGCAGGTTGACCACCCAGCTTAGCCAGACGCTGGCGCTGACCGCGGCAGTGATCATCGCTTCCTGGTCTCCACCGAAGCCGACGCGCTGCGCACGATCGTGGCCGACGTCGGCCCAGTCGACGAGGTGGACACCGCTGGCCAGCAAGGCTCCGGCACCCGGAAGATCTGACTCGAAGCAGCTTGGGAGCGATCAGTTGATCATGAAGAGCCACGCGGTGATGTGCGGCTATCGTGCGGTCGGGCTTATTCCTGGCCCGGGGCGCATCTCCACGTCGGCGAATCCGACCGGCAGTCCACATCGGTCGCAGGTGAGCTGGTCGTCGAGCAGTCCTCCGCAGTCTCCGCCATGTACGGCAACGCGCGGTGGTCCGGCCGGGTTGGGGTAGTACCGATCGCCCCACTTCATGATCATTAGCAGGGCGGGAGCAAGGTCGCGCCCCTTGTCGGTGAGCAGGTACTCGTGGCGTTCGGGGCGGGCCTGGTAGGCCTGCCGTTGCAGCAGGCCCTCGGTGCACAGCCGGTCCAGCCGAGCGGTCAGCACGTTGCTGGCGATCCCGAGACTGGCTCGGAACTCGTCGAAGCGGCGCAGCCCGAACAGCGCGTCGCGCAATACCAACAGTGTCCAGCGCTCACCCACCACCTCCAGGGTGCGGGCGATCGAGCAGATCTGGCTCGGGTAGGTGCGCTGCAGCATCAATCTCCAACCTACAGGTTATTAGTTGCATGACACAAGTGACGCTGCTACGGTCATCAGCTAACTTGCTTCACGCAACTCACTAGCGTCCCGGAGGTCCCGCGATGAGCCTGCAACCGATCACCTTCACCGAGCTCTGGGCACACCGCGGCCCGCACCGCATCCGCGTCCGGGACTATCCCGGCGACGGTCCGGCGATCGTCTTGATGCACGGTTTTCCGGACGACAAACATCTCTACGACCAGACGTTGCCCCACCTGACCGGCAGGCGCCGTGTCGTCACATTCGACTTCCTCGGTTGGGGGGAATCAGACAAACCGACCGGCTATCCGTACACCGCGGCCAACCAGATCGGCGACCTCGACGCCGTGATCACCCGGCTCGGGCTCGACCAGGTCGTCCTGGTCGCGCATGACTCGTCCGGCCCGCCGGCGATCGACTGGGCGATAGAGCATCCGCAGCGAGTCGCCGCCCTCGTCCTGCTCAACACCTACTACGGGTGGATGCCCAGGCTGCGCGCCCCCGAAGCGATCATCCTGTACGCCTCACCGATCCTGCGTAACCTCGCCCGACCCGTGATGCGTCGCCTCACCGGACTTGACCGTCGGCTGTACTTCTGGCAGGTCGGCAGGTTCATCCGCGACGATGCGGTACGCCGCGACCTGCTTCCGCAGTACTACACCCGATTCCGTGCCGCCCGGCCCGCATTCTGGCGGCTCAACGCCGACCTACCACGCACCCTGATCTCGCGAGCCCGGCGCACCGCACAACTACGCGCCTTCCCCCGACCAGTACGAATCGTGTTCGGCACCGACGATCCCTACCTCAACACCCACGTGGCCCGCCGGTTCGCTCAGCTGTTCCCGGCCGCAGAGCTCGACCTCATCGACGGTGCACGGCACTACGTCCAGGTCGACGAGCCGGAAGCGGTCGCTGCGGCCATCCTCAGGTCGTCGCGGTGGCACGTCCGTACAGCACCAGCGCCCAGGTGAGGCAGCCGAATGCGGCAGTGGATGCCACCGCGCGGGCAAGGTTCCAACGCACCCAGCTCGCCTCGAACTGCGCCCGCACCGCCGCGAGGTCGGCGGTCTGTGCAGGGTCGCCGGCTGCGGCGAGCGCATCGTTGAGCGGGACGTTCACCACGACGGTGATCACGAATGCCACCACGCACAGGATGAACGCGGCCACGATCCAGAGCAGCACCCGCCGGCTGCCCCCGCCCAGCTGCAGTAGCCCGGCCAGGGCGGTCACCAGGGGTGCGCCCAGGAAGGTGGCGAAGAACCAGCCGTTGAGGATCGCCACGTTGATCTGTTGCATGCCGCTGACGAAGGTGTGGTCGTCCATGCGATGCAGGCCGGGCATCACCGCGCAGGCGAAGGTATAGAACAGTCCGGCGAACAGGCCCATGGCTATGGTCGCCGCGACCAGCGCCGCGCCCCGAGACAGCTCCAACATGCCGTTCTCCCAGCTTCCGCTCACTGGTGCACCCTTGTTTGGTCGGTGGTTGTCGGTTGGCAGCCGCCGATGCACCCCAGGTGCCGCCGGGTCATCGCCCTGCTCGCTTGACGCTTCGACGTCCAGCATGAGTTCTGCGAGGCC
>JBOHGX010000308.1:0-4763 GCA_050700255.1 Pseudonocardiaceae bacterium | reverse complement strand
CCCAGGAAGTGAAGGCGCGTGCCGCAGCCGACCGCCGTGCACGCGTGCTGCGCCGGTGACCGCTGCGGTACTGCGCGCCCATCCAGCCGCGCAGCAGCGTGAGATCCAGCGCGGCCAGATTGTCGCGACCTGAACTCACCAGATGGTGCAGCAGGGAGGTGACGTCGCCGCAGTAGGCCCGCACGGTGTGCGGTGACAAGCCGCGCACCGAACGCAGATGGGCTGCGAAACGGTCCCGACACGCGACCAGGTCGCCCGGTAGTGAGTCGGGTGCCGGCGGTTCCTCGCTCACCGGCAGGACGGTGCGCTCCCGGCAGCCGGAGGTCAAGCACCGCCACGCCTGGGATCCGGCGACGTCCGGTACCAGCCGGTCACTCCACAGGCGACCAGCCCCTGCAACTCCAGCAACGGCAGCGCGGACCGCACCCGATGCAGCGGTACCCCGCAATCACGCACCAGTTGCTCGGGATACCGACAAGCCCGGACCGGCAGCGCCTCGTACACCGCGAGCAACTCCGGGTTCAGCCCATCGGTACGGCAGCGGGGCGTGCTTAACGGCGGCGCGAGGTCGGTCCCGATCCGGCCCACGGCCTCGATCACCTCCGCTACCCGAGTGACCAACACCGCCTGCTCCTCGCGCACCAGCACGTGGCAGCCCACAGACATCGCCGAGGTGATCGGCCCCGGCACCGCCATCACGATCCGGCCCAGCGCGGCTGCAGCGGCAGCTGTGCGTCGGGCACCGCTGCGTACCCCAGCCTCGACAACGAGGGTGCCGGTGGCAAGCGCGGCGATCAGGCGGTTACGCACCAGGAAGCGGAACCGCGCGGGCCGAACACCCGGGGGATACTCGCTGACCACCACACCGCGTTCGGCGACCCGGTCCAGCAACCGTAAGTGACCGGCGGGGTAGGCCTGATCCAGCCCGCAGGCCTGCACCGCCACGGTGCAGCCCTCAGCGGCCAGCGCGCCCCGATGCGCCGCACCGTCAATGCCGAACGCGGCGCCGGACACCACCGCGTGGCGGCCCTCGGCAAGACCGTAGCCAAACTCGGCAGCGACGTGCTCCCCATATCCGGTCGCGGCCCGCGCCCCGACCACCGCCACCGCACCTCGCTCACCCAGCTCGTCGAGACGAGCAGCTCCCCGTGCCCAGAGAGCTACCGGGGCGCGCCAGCGCGCGTCGGCCCGCGCAGTGGGTGTCGCGAAGCAGGTGAACGCCTCGGTAGGCCATTCGTCGTCCTCAGGAATCACCAACCGGCCCCCGAGCGCGGCGATCGCGGACAGATCGGCCTGTGCTCGATCGTCGTCTCGGCGGGCAGAGGTCTCCGCAGCGACCCGATCGGGGACCTTTCTCGCGGCCACCAGTCGGGCCGCCCGCACCGGGCCAACCTCGGTGATCAACTCGGATAGGGCGGCAGCGGGGGGCTCGGCGACCCGGTTGAGGTAGGCGCGAGCCTGGCGCAGCTCGCGCTGTCCCGGCGTCATGCCGCCCTCCGGTCCCGCAGACCCATCGCCACGCTCACGTCCTCGACCAGCGGGCGGTCCCGCCCTGCCAGGTCGGCCACCGTCCAGGCCAACCGCAAGGTGCGATCTGCTCCCCTGGCCGTCACCAGGCCCCGATGCAGCGCCGCCTCGATCGGCTCGGTCACCGCCCTCGGCAGCCGGAATCGCCGCCGCAGCACCGGCCCGGGCACCTCGGCATTGGTGCTCCAGCCGGTACCCACCCAGCGTGCACGGGCCGCGGACCGGGCCCGGAGCACTCGTTCACGCACTGTCGCAGTGCTTTCGGGCTCCGCATCGGCCTGTCCCATGTTCTTCACCGGACGCATCGCCACCCGCAAGTCCACCCGGTCCAGCAGCGGCCCGGACAGCCGGCCCAAGTACCGCCGGCGGGTCGACGGGACACAGATGCAGTCCCGCTCGTCGGGCGGCGCGCAGGGACACGGATTGGCCGCAAGTACGAGCAGGCACCGTGCCGGGTAGCGCACCACCCCATCCCGGCGAGCCAGCCGGACCTCGCCGTCCTCCAGCGGGGTGCGCAGCGCCTCCAGCAATCGTGGCCCGAACTCGGGAACCTCATCGAGGAACAGCACACCCCGGTGTGCCCGGCTCACCGCACCGGGCTTGGCCAGTCCCGACCCACCGCCGACCAGCGCGGCCAGCGAGCTGGTGTGGTGCGGCGCGACAAACGGGGGCCCGGCAATCAGTGGGGTTTCGGGAGCCAACAGGCCGGCCACCGAGTGCACCGCGGTGACCTCGAGTGCCTCCTGGTCAGTCAGCGCTGGCAGCAGCCCGACCATCCGCTGGGCCAACATGGTCTTGCCCGTTCCCGGTGGCCCGGTCAGCAGCAGATGGTGACCGCCTGCGGCGGCGACCTCCACCGCCCAGCGAGCGTCGCCTTGGTGCAGCACGTCAGCGAGGTCGGGAACCGGCACCGGTGGGGATGGAAGCAGCGGCCCGGGATGGGCCAGCTCGGCAGCGGGGTCGCGCAACCAGCCGATCACCTCCTTCAGGTGAGTCGCGCCGTACACCCGCACTCCCTCGACCAGCGCCGCCTCGGCGAGCACAGCGGTCGGCACTACCAGACGGTCGATGCCCACCCGGCGGGCCGCGAGAACGGCCGGCAGCACCCCACGCACTGGGCGCAACCGGCCATCGAGGGCCAGCTCGCCGATCAACACCATCCCGCGCAGTCGTTCGACCGGGATCCGGCGGTCGGCTGCCAGCAACGCGCACGCCAAAGCGGCGTCATAGCTGCTTCCGCCCTTGGGCAGGGTGGCCGGCGACAGTGCCAGGGTCATCCGTCGCGGTGGCCACCGCTCGCCCGAGTTGAGCACTGCAGCCCGCACCCGGTCCCTCGCCTCGGACAGGGCGGTATCGGGCAAGCCCACCATGTGCAGCCCCGGCAGACCCGGACCGATGTGAGCCTCGATCTCGACCAGCACCCCGTCGACCCCGTGTAACGCCACTGCCCAAGCACTGGCCAGCGACATCAGAACGCACCCTGCAAGTGCTCCACGGTGACCGGCCCATCCTGCGGGCACAGCACCGCAAGCACGTCGAAGCGGACCTCGCACCAGCCGACGCGGTAGGTCCGCAGCCACGCTGCGGTGACCCGCCTTATCCGGGCTGCCTTCGCCGGCGTCACGCCCTCCGACGGTTCCCCGTACCCCGTTGCTGACCGGGTCTTGACCTCGCAGACGATGAGACGCTCGCCGTCAGTGGCAACCAGATCAAGCTCGCCGTCCCGGCAGCGCCAGTTGCGGGAGAGCACCACGAGACCGACACCCGCCAGGTAGTCCGCCGCCAGATCCTCTCCACGCTTGCCCAGCACATCGCTTCGGCGGTCCACGCCCTGCGCCGTCGTGCCCATCCTGCCTCCCCGTTCTTAGTGATCTACGGCGTGAACCTGCCGCATCGAGGCAGCGCGGTCGACTTCGCGTAGGCAGGTCTGTGGATAACGGGGCTGGTGTGGATAGTTCGGGGCCCTGAACAGATAGTGCGCGTTCAGTGTCGGGACGGCGTGCTAGCGCCAACCTCGCGAGCCTGTGAGCAGTTCGGTGACGCGCTGACCTCGGCAGGCCAGCAAGCATCAAAATCCCTGTGGCCTACACCAATCCGACTAATGGGTACGACGGCAGCGGTAGCAACGGTGGGTCACCACCTATCGACTAGATCAGCCCGTAACCGCTCATCCACCGCCTTGGCGGCGGCTGCAGCGGCAGCGAGCGAATCGGGCCCAGCTCAGGGATGAGACGCCCGCGACACCGATCTCCTCGGATGCCTGAGACACCCCCAGCACCAGAGCCCGGTCGCCCCACCGCAGGAACACTTGAGTGGGGTCCAGGCGCAGGGCGCCAAGCTTGGAACGCAGCTTTCGGAGCAACGGCTGCAGCCGGTCAGGATCGACTTCCCAGACAGGGCACCGAAGTCCCGAACCCACCGCTGAACCAGCCAGTGCGAGACCGTCTCCATCCGATTGCGGATTTCCCGCGAGGTTGCCGCTGCGGCCTCGTTCTCCAGGCGCTGGGCTTCGTCGGCGTGCTCGTAAATCAGCTCCAACTGCTCTTGGTGGCCGGTCACGACAGATCTCCTGCCCCACGATCAACGAGCAGGGCCCCGAATGTCGCCCACGGCATGAGTCAGGAAGTCGACGATGGCGTCCCGTTCGACCTCAGTGAATCCGGGAAAAGGTCCAGATGCGGGGTCCGGTAGGAGGAGGTGACCTATGTGTGTCCAGCCATCGGCGATGCGCAAGGCCTCCCCGGGCTCGTGATGGGCAGTCCAATCGATATCCGCCACCGCAGCGAGGCGGCGTCGGATGGCGTCTAAGTCGAGGCTGTTGACCATGAGGGCTCCTTGAGTGGTGTAGCGCTTAGGTGTGTGGAATTTCTCAAGAGCGTGCACATCGGCGTCAGCTTTGGAGACACGACCGGCCGGGAAGGCTCCACTGTAGCAACAATCGAGCACGAGGACCTTCTGAGGCGACGAGCAAGACTCCATCGCTTCATCGATTTGCTCGGCCTAGGAGCCCAGTGAAGAGAAGACGATCGCGTTTGGTGTTGGTCATGGCCAGGTATAGACCAATGCCGTTAAGTTAGAGATCTGAGTCGGGGTCGCGGGAGTTGCGTGAGCGTGCCACAAATAGTACGGCGTGTCGAGTGTCGAGAAGCCGGGATAACACGGTCCGACTCGATATTATTTGTCACGTGACGAACCGCGCAAAGGTTTCCTCTTCAGGGTCGGGTCGGTTGACCGAC
>JBOHGX010000307.1:0-2944 GCA_050700255.1 Pseudonocardiaceae bacterium | reverse complement strand
TTGGCCTGGCTCGGGCATGCGTCGTTTCTGCTGCGCCTCGGTGGGCACACCGTGGCGGTGGACCCGGTGCTGTCGCCGCGGATCCTGGGCGCGGGCCAGCGGTTCACCCCGCCTGGCCTGGATCGGTTGCCGCCGCTGGACCTGCTGCTGATCAGCCACAACCACTACGACCACCTCGACGCCCCGACCGTGCGCACGCTTGATCGGGACACCCCGGTAGTCGCCCCGGGCGGGCTGGGCCGGTGGTTCCGGTCGCGCGGCTTCACCGCGGTCACCGAGCTGGACTGGTGGGAGTCGGTACGTATCGGCGCGCTGGACGTGACGTTCGTGCCGGCACACCACTGGAGTCGCCGCGGTGTGTTCGACCACTGCGCGACCCTGTGGGGTGGCTGGGTGCTCACCGTGCCCGGCGGGCCGCGAGTCTATCACGCCGGAGACAGCGCCTACGGTCCCTTCTTCGCCGAGATCGGATCCCGCTACCCCGGGATCGACGCCGCAATACTGCCGATTGGTGCCTACGCACCGCGCTGGTTCATGCAGAACATGCACATGGATCCGGAAGAAGCCGTGCGGGCCACTCAGGACGTCGGCGCTCGGGTGCTGGTGCCCATGCATTGGGGCACCTTCTGGCTGTCCCGCGAAGCAGCGCTGGAACCGATCGAGCGCACGCGCATTGCCTGGGCGGCCGCTGGCCGGGAGCGCGCCGACCTGTGGGACCTTGCAGTGGGGGAGAGCCGCTTGCTCTGAGCGTTCCGCTGTCGCAGAGTTCCGCCGGCTGGCGTCAGGCGGTGGCGAGCGGATGGATCGCTTCGAGCGTGCGCGCCAGCCGGTCTCGCTCGATCTCAATGTCGTGGCGTCCTTGGAGGTTCAGCCAGAAACGCTCGGTGGTCCCGAAGTACCGCGCGAGCCGCAGGGCCGTGTCAGCGCTGATCCGTCGCTTCCCGTGCACGATTTCGTTTATCCGACGCGGCGAGACACCAATGGCCACCGCCAGCCGGTGCTGGGTGACGCCGAGCGGCTCCAGATACTCGTGCAACAGCACCTCGCCTGGGTGGATCGGAGACATCATCGGAGTGGCGTTCACGTGTTCTCCTCAGCGGTAGTCGACTCAGTGGTAGTCGACGATCTCGACGTCCTCGGGACCGCCAGCGGTCCACCGGAAGCAGATCCGCCACTGCCGGTTGATCCGGATGCTGTACTCGTCAACACGGTCACCTCGTAGCTTCTCGAGCCGATTTCCCGGTGGCACCCTGAGGTCTCCCAGAGCATCAGCAGCATCGAGGATCAAGAGCTTACGCAGCGCCATACGCTGGGTGCTCTCGTCAAGTTTCCGCGATCGCTGCCGCTGCCAGACACGTTGTGTGTCCTTGGCCCGGAACAACCGCAACACGTACCGTGCATAACGCCACACGTCATGAACGTCGAGCGTTATACGCGCCGGTCGGCTGCACGCCGCGCCAGGTGAGCTGTGTCTGCACTAGCTAGACGGTGCTGTCATGATCGCGTCACGCGACGCCCCTCTCGGTCAGCAGGTTCATCACGCGCCGCGCCGCGGCGGTGACGTCTGCGCCGGTGGTGTCCAAACGCAGATCGGGCTTGTCCGGCTCTTCGTAGGGGTCGTTCACGCCGGTCATTCCGGTCAGCTCACCGGCCGCTGCCCGGGCATAGAGACCTTTGACGTCGCGGCGGATGCACTCGGCCAGCGGGGTGGCCACGTGCACCTCGAGATAGCCGGTGCCGTGCGCGTCGTGCTGGGCCCGCACCTCGTGACGGGTGGCCGCGTACGGGGCGATGACTGGAACCAGCGCGACGACACCATGCCGGGCAAGCAATTCGGCCACGAATCCCACCCGGCGAACGTGGGTGTCTCGATCCTCGCGAGGGAAGCCCAGCCCGGCGGACAGGCCGCGGCGCAACTCGTCGCCGTCGAGGAATAGCCGCGCGGCCGGCTGCGCGCAACTGTTCGGCCACCGCGTCGGCAATCGTCGTCTTGCCGGCTCCGGACAGCCCAGTCAGCCAGACGGTGGCGCCCCGGCTCATCGGTGGATCCCGCATTCGGGCATCGGGGTGCCTCCGAACAGGAGCACCGACGTGCCGAAAAGGCCGCAGCGCACGTCGAGCTGGTGAACGTGGTCCAGCTGCGCCCAGGACGCCATGGTCGAGGCGATGCTGACAACCATGATCTTCATTGCGCTACCTCGACCGTCTTACCGGTCGCAGCGGACTCTCGCAAGGCTTCGGCGACGCGTACGGTGGCAAGCCCCTCCTGGAGTGTGACAAGCTCGGCCGATTCACCACGAACTGCAGCCACGAAATTGGAAAGCTCGGTCATGAGCGGCTCTGACCTCGGGATGGCATAACGAATCATGTGGCCTTCTGATACTTCCCGGTATTCCGTTACCTTGTCACATTGGGATGGCTGAGAACCGTTTCGGTAAAATGTGAGATCGGCCGTCAGAGTGTCTACAACAAAACAGCCGAGTTCACCCGTCACCGTCGTGACTCGCTCCTTGATGGGTGACAGCCAGTTGACCAGGTGGGTGACGACGATACCGCTGGAGAGTTCCGCGACCGCGCTCATCAGGTCCTCGTGAGCGCTCCCGCTCCGAGGCGCCACGCGCGCCGAGACGGAACGGTAGGCACAACCTGTTACCCACGCAGTGAGGTCGATATCGTGCGTCGCCAGATCGAGAATGACACCGGTGTCGACAATCCGTGCAGGAAAGGGCCCTTGACGTCGGGTTACAACCTGGTAAAGGTTGCCGAGCTCGCCGTCCCTCAGCCTACGACGCATGTTCTGCAGCGCGGGGTTGAAACGCTCGATGTGACCGACACAGCCGAGCACACCGTTGCGTGCGAACGCCTCGACGATCATCTGCGCAGACTTGCAATCGTGCGCAAGAGGCTTCTCGATGAGAGTGGGAACACCGGCTTCGGCCAACTC
>JBOHGX010000306.1:0-3606 GCA_050700255.1 Pseudonocardiaceae bacterium | reverse complement strand
CTGCAACATCGCTTCCCTGGCCAATGCACTAGGATTCCGATTTGTCAACCCTCAGGCCTCCCTGTTGGGGAAAACGGGACTCCCTGTAGACAACCGCAGCCTCAACAGACGTGGACCACGTGGGTGTCACTGCTCGTTGGCATCGTGATCGGCATGACATACCGCGTCCATGCACACCGCGTCCATGACCGCACCTACCGCAGCGCTGCGGAGCTGATGAGAGCCATCCGCGACGAGCACTTGCTGACCCAGGACGAGCTCGCCGGACGCACCGGCCTGAGCCGATATCAGCTGTGTCGCTGGGAGAAGGGCACCCGCGAGCCGACCCTGGAGGGGGTGCGGCGGGTACTGGGCGAATTCGGCTTGGCGGTCACCTTCGGGGTGGAGCCGCACCGCCGCCCTCGACGAGCAACTGAAGCCGGGCAAAGACGCGATAGGGTTGGACGCCTGGCTACTGGCGAACCGCGTGGTGGTGCCCGCGCTGGTGGCGGGCGTGCCTATGGTCGTCGGCGGGGAATTCGCGGCGGGCCTGCAGGGCGTCCCGATCGAGGATCCCGAGATGGTGCTGCACCTGCGGCTGACCGATCTCGACGCATTCGGCCAGGTGGTTCGGACCGCCCGGTGCACGCTGGGCGTCCTCGGGCCATCCTTGGGCACGCTTGAACCGGACGAGGTCACGGTTGGTAGTGAACTCGCGGTGGTCGCTCTGGTAGGCGTGATCCGGATCCTGGTGGTCCAAGAACTCCCCATCGCGCAGGTGGTCACCATCGAGCGCCGGTTCGTCGAGGATCGGACGCCGATCGATGTGCCGGTTGTGCCACTGGTGACGCTGCAGGAGTCCGGGATCCTCGGGCCGGCCGCGGCGGCGTTGGCCGCGCGGTTGCGCCAGCGGGCGGACGATTAGGGTCTGGAGGGTGTGAGCACCGGCCTGATCGATCCCGATTTCCTTGACCTGCCGTTGCGGTCGGTCGCCGACGCCGCCCTCGCCAAAGCCGGCGATCTGGGTGCCGAGCACGCCGACGTCCGGATCGAGCGGACCACCCGGCAGCTGCTGCGGTTGCGTGACGGGGAGGTAGCGACGGCACAGGACTCGTCCACGGTCGGGCTGGCCGTGCGGGTGATCGTCGAGGGCACCTGGGGGTTCGCCTCCCACCTGGAATTGACCCCGCAGTCGGCCGTGGCCACCGCGCAGCGGGCCGTCGAGGTCGCCCGCACGCTGCGCCGGCTCAACGCCGAGCGGGTGGAGCTGGCGGCTGAGCCAGTGCACGCCGACGCCGTCTGGGTCGGTGACCACGAGATCGACCCGTTCACAGTGCCGCTGGCCGAGAAAGTGGCACTGCTGTCGGAGTGGTCTGGCCGATTGCTCGCCACCGACCGGGTCGAGCACACCACTGTGCTGCTCTGGGCGGAGAAGGAGACCAAGTTCTACGCCGACTCCGCCGGCACCAGCACCACCCAGCAGCGGGTACGGATGCACCCCGAGGTCACCGCGATCGCGGTGGACCGCGCCGCCGGATCGTTCGAGAGCATGCGGACCTGCGCGCCACCGACCGCCCGCGGGTGGGAATACCTGGCCGGCAACACCATCTGGGACTGGGACGACGAGATCGCGCAGCTCCCGGAATGGCTGACCGAGAAGGTCAACGCGCCCAGCGTGCCGCCCGGCCGGTACGACCTGGTGATCGATCCCACCAACCTGTGGTTGACGATCCACGAGTCGGTGGGCCACGCCACCGAGTACGACCGGGCGATCGGCTACGAGGCCGCCTATGCTGGGTCCTCCTTCGCCACCCCGGACAAGCTCGGCACCCTGCGCTACGGCTCGCCGGCGATGCATGTCACCGGTGACCGCACCCAGCCGCACGGGCTGGCCACCATCGGTTACGACGACGACGGGGTCGCCACCTCGCAGTGGGACCTGGTGGCCGGCGGGACGCTGGTCGGCTACCAGACCGATCGAGTGTTCGCCCGCCGGCTGGGATTGGACCGCTCGGCGGGCTGCGCCTACGCCGACTCACCGCACCACGTGCCCATCCAGCGGATGGCCAACGTGTCCCTGCAGCCTGATCCGCACACCGACACCACGACCTCTGACCTGATCTCCGCGGTCGACCGTGGTATCTACATCGTCGGCAACCGCTCCTGGTCGATCGATATGCAGCGATACAACTTCCAGTTCACCGGGCAGCGTTTCTACCGGATCGAGGGGGGCAGGCTCGCCGGGCAGCTCCGAGACGTCGCCTACCAGGCCACCACCACGGATTTCTGGGGCGCGATGGAAGCTGTGGGTGGCCCCTCGACATGGTTGCTCGCCGGCGCGATGAACTGCGGCAAGGCTCAACCCGGTCAGGTCGCGGCGGTCAGCCACGGGTGTCCGTCGGCATTGTTCCGCGGTATCAACGTGCTCAACGCCCGTGAGGAGGCCGGCCAGTGATGATCGGGGCCGACGAGCTGACCGCTGCCGCGCTGGCCGCGTCGAAGGCCGATGGATGCGTCGTGCTGCTCACCGACACCAGTGAGGCCACCCTGCGCTGGGCCAACAACACGATGACCACCAACGGGCACAGCACGACCCGCTCGTTGTCGGTGATCTCCATTATCGGCGACTCGGCGGGCACGGTCAGCGGTAACGGTGTCGACCTTGATGAGGTGCGCGCCGTGGTGGCGGCCAGTGAGCAGGCCGCTCGGCAGTCCGGGCCGGCCCGGGACGCCGCACCGCTGGTAGAGGGCGCCCCCGACGACGACTTCGACGCGCCGGCGGCGGCCACCGAGATCGGTGTGTTCGCCAGGCTGGCTGATGAGCTGGCAGCGGCTTTCGGAGAAGCGGCCAGCGGTAGCGAGCTGCTCTACGGTTTCGCCGAGCACCGCCTGGAGACCACCTGGCTGGCGTCGTCCACCGGACTGCGCCGCCGCTGGGTTGCGCCCACCGGCACCGTGGAGGTCAACGGTAAGATCGCCGACGATCTCGCCCGCAGCGCCTGGGCGGGGGCCTACACGGCTGATTTCACCGATCTGGACCTCACTGCTCTCACTGCCGAGGTGCGGCGACGGTTGGGCTGGTCGCAGCGGCAGCGGGAACTGCCCGCGGGCCGGTACGAGACGATCCTGCCGCCGTCTGCGGTCGCCGATCTGATGATCGACCTGGTCCGGTCGATGGAAGGTCGTCCGGCACACGAGGGTCGCTCGCCATGGTCGGCCGCAGCCGGGTCGAGCTCGCCGACCCGGCTGGGTGAGCGGCTCACCGGCCTGCCACTCACGCTGTCCAGCGATCCGTTCGCGCCAGGACTGTCGACCCCGCCGGTGCTGGCCACCACTGCCTCGGGCGACTCGGTAAGTGTGTTCGACAACGGCGAACCGGCGCGCCGGGTGGACTGGCTGCGCAACGGCACCGTCAACGCGCTGGCCTACCCCCGGGCGGCTGCCGCGGAGCTGGGTGGGGTGTTCACCCCACCGCCGGAGAACCTGGTGTTGACCGGTGGGTCGTCGGCGTCGACCGACGACCTGGTAGCGCGCACCGAGCGGGGATTGCTGCTGACCTGCCTGTGGTACATCCGTGAGGTCGACCCGACCTCATTGCTGCTCACCGGGCTGACTCGGGACGGGGTG
>JBOHGX010000305.1:0-22089 GCA_050700255.1 Pseudonocardiaceae bacterium | reverse complement strand
GGTCGCGGAACTCGTCCAACTCGGTGCGGTTGGTCGAGGTCGCGCTGGCCACCGGTGCCCGCGCGGCCCACCTGGTCGACTATGCGCGGGAGATCGACCCGGCGTGGCTGCAGGGCGTGCACACCGTGGGTGTCACCAGCGGCGCTTCGGTGCCCGAGGTGCTGGTCCGTGGCGTGCTGGACTTCCTCGCC
Source organism: Pseudonocardiaceae bacterium (assembly GCA_050700255.1). Lineage (GTDB taxonomy): Bacteria > Actinomycetota > Actinomycetes > Mycobacteriales > Pseudonocardiaceae. The sequence continues at coordinate 21,898 of JBOHGX010000305.1, read as the reverse complement.
GAGTACGGGTACAGCCACGTGCAGGAGATCACCACCGCCGAGGAGAGGCTGGTGTTCTCGCTGCCGCGCGAGCTCAAGCGCTCGATCTCCGGCGTCGCATCATCCGGCGCCGATTGACGCTCAGGGCCGTGGGGTGATGCGGCGCGCGGTCGGGCGTCGCTGGGTGACCAGCCGGAAGACTCCGATAGCGAGGACGACCCCAGTGGTGATCGCCATGGTGGGAAAGCCGTTGATCAGGGGAGTGCCGACCGTGAGCGCGGCGGCCACGATCCCACCGCCAGCGGGCAGGGAGCCGATGGCCAGGACAACACCGGGCACCGCGACCGCAAGGATCAGCGGGGGTTGCACCATCGGCCCGAACAGCCCCTTGCGCTGTACCACCACCACCGCCAGGAGGCAGCCGACGAAATAGCAAGCCTGGAACACGATGCCCAGCCGGTTGAGCCGCTCGATATCGGCGAACACGCCCACCGCGGTCAGTCCCAACGCGGACAGGACGGCAGCCCACCAGGGCGCCCCGGGGCGGCCTGGCAGCAGCGAACACTCGTCCCAACGCCCGCCCCGGAGTGCGCTTCGGGCCTGGGTTGTCGTCACTCGTTCACCGTAGACCGTTCCGGTTCCTCGTCCTGCTCCTGGTGCAGAACCTCGCTGACCCATCTCCAGTCCTCGCCGTGGCCCTCCGGCTCGCGGCGTCCGGAATCCAGCGCGATGAGCGAGTCCGCCGCGGACGCGACGAGCTCCACCGCTTGCACGGTGCGCGGGCTGCGTTCGACCTGCTCGGGCGTGTCGAGCTGCTCGGAGACCACGTTGAGCTCGCCGAAGCGGCGGGCGGTGACGAGTACTCGTGACTCCAGCGAGCTGACCGTGCGGTTGTAGGCGTCGACCGCGCCGCCGAGCTGCTTGCCCAGGCGTGCCACGTGGCCGCCCATCGTGGCCAGCCGGGAGTGCAGTTCCCGGCCCAGGTCGTGGATCTGTGCCGCGTTGCGCGCCAGTGCCTCCTGTCGCCAGGTGTAGGCCACCGTGCGCAGCAGCGCGATCAGCGTGGTCGGCGTCGCGATCACCACGTTGCGCTCGAAAGCATGCTCGAGCAGGGCAGGGTCGGACTGCAGCGCCGCCTCCAGGAAGGGGTCGCCGGGGACGAACAGCACCACGAACTCCGGGGTGGTGTCGAAGCGCTGCCAGTAGGACTTGCGCGCCAGCGAATCGACGTGCCCACGCAGATGGCGGGCGTGCGCGGCCAGCCGGTCGGCTCGGCGGTCCGGGTCGGTCGCGTCGACGGCCTCCAGGTAGGCCCCGAAAGGCACCTTGGCGTCCAGCACGATCTGCTTGCCACCGGCGAGGTGTACCACCAGATCGGGGCGGACCACGGCGTCGTCGTCGCCGCTGGCGTCGGTAGCAGTGACCTGCCGGGAGAAGTCGCAGTGCTCCACCATGCCGGCCAGCTGCACGACCCGCTCCAGCTGCAGCTCCCCCCACCGACCGCGCACCTGCGGAGCACGCAATGCGGTGACCAGCTGCCTGGTCTCGCTCTGGAGCTGCTCGGAAGTGCGATGCATTGCTCCTACTTGCTCGCGCAGCCCGGCATAGGCCGCCTCGCGCTCCTTCTCCACAGTGCGCAGCTGACCGTCGAGCCGGTGCAGGGTCTGGGCGACCGGCTCGAGAAGCCCCTCGATGGCCTGCTGGCGCTGGGCGGCGTCCCCGTCGGACTTTGCCGACAGGGCTGCGGTCACCTGCGCCAGCCGTGCCTCAGCGAGCTGGACGAATGCCTCGTTGTTGCGGGATAGCGCCTCGGCGGACAGCGCTTGGAAGCTGTCCTTGAGTTCCGCTTCGCGGCGAGTCAGCAGCTGTTCTCGGTCGGCTGTCGCGGACCGTTCGGTGTCCAGGGCTGCGCGGACACCGGCCAGCTCCGCCTGCGCCGCCGAGACCCGCTCACCGGCCTCCTCGGCACGCCTGCGGAACTGCTCGGCCCGGGCCGACTCGGTGTCCCTGGCCGCGGCGGCACTCTCACCGTCACGGCGAACCGCAGCGAGTTCGGCCTCGATGGCCGCCCTGGCGGCATCCGCGGTCCGGCCGGCTTCGGCCACCGCGGCACGGCGACCCGCGGCGGCCAGCAGCCAGCTGATCAGCGCGCCGACCGTGAGGCCAACGAGCAGGGCGATGAGCGCTGAGTAATCCACGCGTCACAGACTGCAACAGCCCCCTGACAGAATCGGCAAGGCGCGCCGCCCCAGGTGCATTGCCCTCGCCTCAGCGGGACTCGTGGCCCAGCAGCCAGCGCTTGGCGGGTAGGCCCCAACGGAAACCGCCCAGCGAGCCGTCGCTGCGCAGCACCCGGTGACACGGGACGAACAGCGCCGCGGGGTTGCGCGCGCAGGCGGCTGCCGCCGCGCGCACTGCCTGCGGTCGGCCGGACTTGGTGGCTAGTTCGGTGTAGCTCACCGGGGCGCCTGCCGGGACCGCGCGCAGCACCTGCCAAGCCTGCTCGAGGAACTCACCCCCGCGTTGCCGTACCGGCACGTCGCAGAGCGCGGTGAGGTCTCCTCGGTGGTAGGCGGTCACCGCGGTGCTCACCGCTCCCAGGTCCGTGCGGTGGACCACGGAGGCCGGCCGCAACCCGGGCGCTATCAGCGGCAGCAGGTCGTCTACCTGCGCTGTCCAGCCTGCCGCGAGCACCGCGCCGTCGGTGTCTACGACGGCCGTGAAGGGGCCGATCGGAGTGTCCATAGTGGAAGTGAAGGTCATGCCGTGCGCTCCGTTCTTCGTGGTCGGGTGGCGGCCGCCCGCCACAGATGCATTCCGGCGTAGGAACGCCAAGGCCGCCAGCGCCGGGACCACCGCCGCAACTCGCCGGCATCGCAGGCCAGCCCCAGCGCGGCCGCGCCGTGCCGGATCGCGAGATCGGTGTCCAGCAGCACGTCAGTGGCACCCAGCACCCGCAGTGCCACGTAACCGGCCGTCCACGGGCCGATCCCTGGGATCGCCTCGAGTTCTACCCGGAGTTCTTCGGGATCGCGGCCCGGGTCGACCACCAGGTCACCGGTGGCCAGCGCCGCCGCGGTGGCCCGCACCGTATCGATCCGGCGGCGCGGACCGGTGAGTACCTCGGCGGCGTGCTCAGCGATTGCGGCCGGCGCCGGGAACAGCCGGAAAACGGTGTCCTCGCTACCTACTACCAGCTCGGCCGGCACGGGCTCGCCCAATGCCGTGACCAGCCGGGCCGCGGCAGTCCGCGCGGACGCCACTGTCACCTGTTGTCCGAGCACAGCGCGCAGCACCGTCTCGGCGCCGTCGGCGCCGTCAACGGTGCCTGGTACCCGGATCCCGGGTCGCCCTGCCACTGCGGTAGCCAGCACCGGGTCGGCTCCGAGGACCTCGTCCACGGCGCACGGGTCGGCGTCGGCGTCGAGCAGCCTGCGCAGCCGGCTCACCGCCACCGGCAGGTCCCGCAGGTCGGCCAAGCGCAGGGTGCACTCCCAGTGTGAGGGCGTCAGGCGGACCGCTGCCGCACCGAGCCCGTGCGGCAGCCGCAGCGTCCGGGCATAGCCGTGGTCGCCGGCACACTCCACAGTCGGGATGGCTCGCGCCGCGAGGAAGTCCAGCAGGCCTGCGCCGTCCATCGGAATCCGGAACGGTAGCCGCAACGTTAGAGCACCCGGCGTCGGGTGTGGCGTCGCATGCCGGCGAAGGTCGGTCGGGGTGGTGGCATAGACCACCTGCACCGCGTCATTGAACTGGCGCACCGAGGCGAACCCGGCAGCGAATGCGACGTCGGCCAGCGGCAACGTGGTGGTTTCGATGAGCACCCGCGGTGCCTGCGCCCGGTGCGCCTTGGCCAAAGCGAGCGCTCCGGCACCCAGTTCGGCGGTGAGTGTACCCGGTTGAGTTGACGCGTGGAGTAGCACAACCGGGCGGCTAACCCGGGCACTCCTTCGGCGCTCGACCACGCCGTCGGCGATCAGCCGTACCGCCCTGGCCACCAGATCACCCCGCAGGTTCCACTCCGGCGAACCCGGCACGGCGTCGGGCAGGCAGCGGCGGCAGGCCCGGTAACCGGCGAGCTGGGCGGCTGCGGCGGTGGGCAGGAAGACGACGTTCTGGGGTTTGGGCGTCACCGCGGGGCAGGACGGCCGGCAGTAGATGCCAGTGGTCCGCACGGCGACGACGAAGCGGCCGTCGAACCGGGCGTCCCGCGAGGAGATGGCTCGGTAGCAGCGGTCGTGGTCGAGCAGCACGGTCTCGATCGTGCCAGCCCAACGGACCCGGTACTGGCGGGAATCAGACACCGACAGCGAGGCGCGTCGACGCTTCGTAGTTGGACCATTCGGCGGCACCCAACCGACCTTGACGTCCTTAGTGTGCCGCCATGACATTGACTGGTAGCACACGGTGGCGCGCCGTGGTGCTGGCGGCCATCGCCGCAGTCTCACTCGCGCTGGCCGGCTGCAACGACGGCTCGGCCTCCGACCCAGCCCCGGGCAACACCGAGCAACAGGACGGCGGTGGCGGCTACGGCTACTGATGGGTTGACGGCCGGCGGGGCGATCGGGCTCAGTGGCCTAGACTCGACGTCTCGTGAGCCTCACCCTCGGCATCGTCGGGCTGCCCAACGTGGGCAAATCCACCCTGTTCAATGCGCTGACCCGCAATAACGCGCTCGCGGCGAACTATGCGTTCGCCACCATCGAGCCCAACGTCGGGGTGGTGCCGTTGCCCGACGAACGTCTCGGGCGGTTGGCTGAGCTTTTCGGCAGCGCCAAGGTGGTGCCGGCGACGTTGTCTTTCGTCGACATCGCGGGGATCGTGGCCGGGGCTTGGCAGGGCGCTGGGCTGGGCAACAAGTTCCTCGCCAACATCCGCGAAGCCAACGCGATCTGCCAGGTCGTGCGCGTCTTCGACGATCCCGACGTGCTACACGTCGACGAGCGGATCGACCCCGCCGACGACATCGCCACCGTCGAGACCGAGTTGGTGCTGGCCGATCTGCAGACCGTGGACCGCGCATTGCCCCGGCTGGAGAAAGAGGCTCGGACCCATCTCCGGGAACGGCGCCCCGCGTTGGCTGCCGCGCAGGCCGCCAGGGAGGTACTCGACGCTGGGCGCACTCTGTTCGCCGCGCGGGCGGGGCTGGAGGTCGACGCGCTCGCCGAGTTCAGCCTGCTCACCCTCAAGCCGTTCGTGTATGTCTTCAATGCTGATGAAGGTGTGCTTACCGATCCGGAACGCCAGGCTGAGCTGTGCAAGTTGGTCGCTCCCGCCGATGCGGTGTTCCTGGACGCCAAAGTGGAATCGGAACTTCTTGAGCTGGACCCAGCGTCGGCGCGGGAATTACTGGACTCGATCGGGCAATCCGAACCGGGACTGCACGCGCTGGCTCGCGTCGGATTCCACACCCTGGGGTTGCAGACCTACCTCACCGCCGGGCCCAAGGAATCCAGAGCGTGGACGATCCGAGCCGGTGCGACCGCGCCCGAGGCCGCCGGGGTGATCCACAGTGACTTTCAGCGGGGGTTCATCAAGGCCGAGATCGTGTCCTACGACGATCTGATCGCGGCCGGATCGATGGCGCAGGCCCGGGCCGTTGGGAAGGTGCGGATGGAGGGCAAGGACTACGTGATGGCCGACGGCGACGTGGTCGATTTCCGCTTCAACGTGTAGTGCTGCCGTTTCACGGTTAGATAACTTCTGCTCCGGCAAGCCCGCATCGAATCTGTAGGATTCGGTATTCCGAGCCAACGACAGTCGGGGCGAGCGCGGGCTACACTCCTGCCAGGACGAGAGGGAGGTCGTGGTGGAAGCGAATCCACCGGTGCGTGGCGCCCGTGCGGGTGTGGCGTCTCGGGCAGCTTCGACCGTGGCCGTCAAGACCTGTCTGGGGTGGTCGCGAGACCGCTGGTTCGAGGTTGACGATCGCGGCCATTCAAAGCAGGCGTGTGAGGTCGTGCTCTCGTCCGCTGGTGCCGTTCGATGCGCCGTTGCTGGCCGCACAGGCAACGCTCATTCCCCTAGTCCGATCGGCACGGTGATGTCGGGTGACTAATGTAGATTATCAGCTATCAATGGCCTGCATCTTGAGGAGTGATTATGTATATCGTCGAACGTCGCGGTATTTCTCTTGGCGCTCTCGTATATCTGATCATTGGCTTGGTGGTAGCGCTCAGTACGGGATACTCTATCACCAGCATCGGTGAACTGCTGAACTTCATACTGGCATTGTTCCTCTGGCCTCTGGTGTTGCTCGGCGTTAACCTCCATATCTTCGCGTAGGACAATTCCATCCGACCCGGCTCCGGCGGTGAAGTCACCGCGAGGGCGACGAACATGGCGCCTCGGCTCACGAGCGCTGCGCAGCTATTGGCCTCAGTGTCCGGCACCCGTCAGCACGCGGTCGATCTCACCGGCAAGCTCAATGTCCAGATCGGTGATCCCGCCCTCGGAATGCGTACTGCAGCGGAAGGTGACGGTACGCCAGCGGATGTCGATGTCGGGATGGTGATTGCGCGCCTCAGCAATCTCGGCCACCGCACGGACGGCTTCGATGGCCGCCGGGAAGCTGGGCAGTGTCGCGGTACGCACGATCGCGTTACCGTCACGCTGCCAATCCGTGAGCCCTTCCAGGGCATCTGCTACCCGCTCGTCGTCCCACAGTTGCGCCATACCGTCATCTTGGCAGAGGCAGCCACGGGGCCGACACACCGCGCACAGGAAGCTGACACACTGTGCACAGGAAGCTGACACACCGCGCACGGGAGACGGACATGCCGGGATGAGGGGGGTCAGGCTTCGCGGGTGGTTGTGCGGAGGAGGGTCAGCCCCACGCCGACCAGCAGGTAGCATCCCGCGCGGAGGCTGCTGGAGGCCAGGCCGTCCAGCGGTAGGGGATCACGCAGCACATCGACGATCGCGAACCAGCCGGTGGTGATCAGTAGCGGCTGCAGCCAGTCCAGAGCGGGGATCGCGGAGAGCACCCCGAACACGATCAAGCCGCCCAACACCGCCGCGAGTACTACCAGCGGGTGGTCGGTGGCCGAGGAGACCGCCAGCGCCACGGCGCCGACAGCGGCGAGCTGGCCCAGGGTCCACGCGGCGGCCAGCGCAACCCGCAGCAGCGCCGATCCCGGCCCGACCTCGGTGCCGGACAGCGTGAGCATGCCGTGGGTGCTTCCGGAAGGGCCGATCAGAACCAGTCCGGTGACCATGCCCAGTACCGCGACCGCGGCGACCGCGGCGACCGCGACGGCCAGCACGCCGATCGCTTTGACCAGCACCAGCCGGGTCCGGCTCACCGGGGCCAGCAGTAACCCGCGCAGCGTGCCATGCGCAGACTCGCTGGCCAGCGCGTCGGCGGCGGCCATCGTCACGGCCAGCGGCAACAGCAACGTCAGCGAGATCGACAGCGCCGCGACCGGCAACACCAGCCCGTTACCGGCGATCTGGGTGAGCAGTCCCGACCCGCCTGGCGAGTCGGCCGCCATGATGCCGATCCCGATCAGCACCGGAACCAGCGCGAGCAGACCCAGCGCGATCTGAGTGCGCGGCCGGCGCAGCACCCAGCGCAGCTCACTGCGCAGCAGCCGGGTCAGCGGGGCACGCGATGGGCGCGACAGCGGGACGCTTGCCGCATCGTGGTAGGCGGTCATTGTCCGTTTCCCTCGGTCAGCTGCGCGAACAGCTCATCCAAACCGGTCCGCCACCGTCGCGCCTCGTGCACCGCGACCCCGGCGCCGACCAGCAGCGCCACCACCGCGGGCGGATCAGTTCCAGCCAGTTCGACGCGCACTCCATCGGGACGGGTTGCGGCGTGGACCCCGGCCGCACGCAGGGCCTGCATCGCGACCGCGGAATCCGGAGTGCGAATGTCCAGTGTGGGAGCCTGACCGTCGAGGAGCGCCGCCAACGGACCCGCCGCGATCAGCGCCCCGTGGTCGAGCACCGCTACATGGGTGCACGTCGCCTCGACCTCGGCGAGCAGGTGGGAGGACACCAGCACGGTTGCGCCGCCGGCGTGCAGCTCGGCGATGACTCGCCGGACCTCCCGGGTTCCGGCGGGGTCAAGGCCGTTGGTCGGCTCGTCGAGCACTACCAGCCGCCTGGGCACCAGCAGCACCGCGGCCAGGCCGAGGCGCTGTTTCATCCCCAACGAGTAGGCGCGGTAGCGCCGGGTCGCCGCGGGTGCGAGGCCGACCCGCTGCAAGGCCGTCTCGATCGCGTCCGGGATCGCCCGGGTGGGTAGCAGCGGCTCGGCAGCCGCGCAGCGCCGCAGGTTCTCCCGGCCGGACAGGAACGGATGAAAGCCGGGACCCTCTACCAGCGCGCCGACGTGCGGCAACACGTCACCGGCGGCGGCCGGCACCCGCGCGCCGAGCAGCTCCACACTGCCCGCGGTGGGCCGAGACAGTGCCAGCAGCATTCGAATCAGCGTGGTCTTGCCCGAGCCGTTGGGTCCAAGCAGACCGAGCACGGCGCCGGCCGGCACGTCGAGGTCCACGTTGGACACTGCCACGGTGGTGCCGAACACCTTGCGCAGCCCCCGGATCCGGATCGCCGGTCCGCCGTGCCGGTTCGGCGCTCCGGTCGGCGCGCCAGCCGCGGTGGGGATAGCCGAGTCGGCCGTCAACGGGCCAGCGCCTCGTCGAGCACCTGCTGCGGCACCGCGCCGGCTGCGACCCGCCGGTCCGAGGTCACCAGCACGGTGGCCACCGCGGTCTGCACCACCCAGCCGTTGCCCCACGGCCCGCTGACCGGACGACCGATCCGCTGGAACACCGCCAGCGGGTCGCGTTGCGCATCCGACGCTACGTCTGGGCGCGCGGACGGCAGCTGCCCGAGCACCACGGTGTCCCATCCGTCGCCCTCGGTGCGGATCATGGTTCCCGCGGCGTCAGGGTGGGCGGGCCCGGTTTTCGGCTCGTTGGTCGATGGCTCGGAGCGCTCGACCATGACCCCTGCCGGGGGAGTGAACTGGAACAGCGCAGGATCCTGCGTGCCGACGTTGAGGTCGGAGAAGCCGATCTGCAGTACCGGATCGGTGGATCCGTCGGCCAGCACGGTGAGTTGCAGTGGAATCCGCAAGACTAAGTCGACCGCTACCCGCACTTCGCGCAGCAGGGTCCGTTCGGTTGGAGCGGGGGTGAGCACGAGTTGGTAGACGGGTCGTCCAGCGACGTAGCCGGTACCGTCGACGGTCACTGTGCTGCTCTCGCGCACGGTGCCGACCAGCTCCCGGGCGGTCTGCGCCGGATCCCCCACCGGAGGCCGCTGATCAGCAGGTTTAGCGCCGTGCTCCAGCGCGGTCGCGGTGCGCTCGGCAGAGTCGTAGCGCCACAGCGTCGTGCCGTCCTCGATCAGCACCTGCTCACCGCCGCGAGAGGGCAGCGCCAGCCGGCCGTGGCCCTGCCCGTCGGACCAGACCCGGAAAGTCGTCTCCGGTTGGGTCAGCGCTGCCGACATACCGGGTGGTGCCGGCAGCGCCGGTAGACCCAGCGCGTTGTCCACCGTGACGGTGCCACCGAACGCCGGGGTCTTGGCGGTGAGCACCGAAGCCACCAGATCCTCTGCCGACACCGGGGGCAGCGCCGGATCCGACTTGGCACCGGCGGGCATGGTGAGCGCACCGAGGCCGATCGCGCCGGCCGCCGCCGCAGCCAGTGCCGCCATTGCTAGCTTCATGACGTCCTCCCACTCGCACGGCGCTGGTGATGATGCTGCTCCGTACCGGCTGAGAAAGCCCTGAGACTCCCGCCGCGGATCTGTCCGTACAGCGATCCGTCTATCGGGTGCGGTTTTCGAGCGCCAGCGCATCGCGGAGCCGGTGCGGGCTCATCAGGCCCGCCGTCGGCTGCCCGGCGCGTTGGGCTTGCAGCAGGGTCGCTTCGACGTCGTCAACCGTGCTGTGCAGTTCGGTGAGGATGGCCGAGTCGCTGGAGGCCGCGGCTTCGCGCGGGCTCAGATCATCGATGACGCCCGGAGTGTCGAGCCAGCCTGCTTCGACGTCGCGGCTCATGCGGTCTGCGGGCTCGTCCGGGCCGGCAGCAGACCTCGTGTTGACAAGGTAGCTCTCCAGGATCGCGGTTCGGGCCTCGCGGCCGTCGGGGTCCTGGCTCAGGCGCTGAGCGTACCGGTCACGTTCGACGGCGTCCGGGGCGACGTCGCACAGGTGAGCCTCGAGCTCGGCGAGCCGCGCCGGCGAGTTCGCGGTGACGGTGAAGTCCTCGCCCCCACGGTGAATCTGCCCGAGGCTGAGCAGCCGACCGTCGGGCACCTGCCGGTGCCAGCCGATCAGCTCGTCGCCGGTCTGGGTCAGCCGCTGGATGAGGTGGTCGAAGGTCTGCTGCGCGCGCGGCACCCGGTAGGTGACACTGCAGTCATACAGGTCGTCACCGTCACTATTGCGGAACTGGATGGGGGGCTCGGGAGCGAAGAAGTCCGCGATCCGTTCGATCGATGGATCTGAGGCGAGCAGGTTGACCAGCTCGCGGCGGCGGTGACGGGGGACGTGGACGGGCAGCGCGAGCATGTGAGGCCCGCTGCCGTCGTGCAGTACCCGGCCGCAGAACAGGTCAAGCCGCTGGGCGGAGTGCGAGAACAGGGTGTCGGCCAGGTGGATGGGGTCGCCGTCGGGCAGCGCGCGCAACGTGACGCTGGTATCCCGGACAACGTCGACCGCCTCGTAGAGCGAGACCGGGATCGGACGCCAGTCCTCGATCAGCTGACGTTCGTCGGGCCGAAGCCAGTGACCTCGGGCGGCCAGGAACCGCTCCACCAGGCCACCCTTGACCAGCGCGAGGTCCAGGAAGAACATCGCATACCGCTGTTCGTCCTCGGTCCGGTCGGTCAGCGGTGTGATCATCTCGATGCCGGGAGCGCGCTCGGCGTAGGTACCCAACAGGGCGTAGACGAGCTGGGTCCGTGCGCTCAGGGCCGGCACCGCGTCGCGCTGGCAGCAGGCCTTGAATTTCCGGCCCGACCCGCACGGGCACGGGCTGTTGCGCCCGACATCGTGAGCAGTCGCGGTCGCGGTTGCGGCGATGGCCTCGCTCAGCCCCGGTCGCAGCGGGCTGGGTATCTCGGAGCGCCGTAGGTATCGGTCAGCTGTGACGTAGTCTCCGCGGGCGGCGGCGTACTGGGCGGCGTCATGCAGAGCCGGCTCCAAGCCGGGGCGCAGCGTCAGCGCCTCGTTGAGCAGATCGCAGGCGGTTACCGGGTCCCCAGCGCCTTCAGCAGCGCGTGCGGCGATCAGCGCGACTGCGGCCTTCTCCTGCCTGCTCCGAGCATGCGGTCGCAGCGCGGCAAGCTGCGGCTCGACCAGCTCCCCGCGTGCTGTGTGGCATTCGATCCGGCCGGAAAGGAGGTCCAGCGCGCTATCGTCGGCCGAGGCCAGCGCGTCAAGGAGAAACCGGATCTGATCTGCATCGGGCAGATCCTTGCCGGTGAGCGTTCCCACAACGGTCTCGACATCGATGAGCAGGTCATTTTCGGCCACCCCCGCAACCTAACCCATCGAGCCAGCTGCCTCCCCCGGCCGATATGGAGACCTATCGGGGCAACGAGTGAGTTCATAGGCCCGATATGTCTCCATGTCGGGTACGGGGCCGGAGCGGGGCATGCTGGGTGCTGTGGGTGCGCGGGTGTTGGTGGTCGACGACGAGCCCGGGGTTCGCCGTGCGCTGGAGCGGGGGCTGCGCGCTGAGGGGATGCAGGTCTTCACCGCAACCGACGGACCCAGCGGCTTGCGCGCGGCGTTGACCGGCAGCTTCGACGCGGTTCTGCTGGACATCATGCTGCCGGGCCTGTCCGGGTACCGGGTGCTCGAGCGGCTGCGGGCAGCCGGGGTGGCCACACCCGTCCTGCTCGTCTCGGCCAAGGACGGCGAGATCGACCAGGCTGACGGCCTGGACCTCGGTGCCGACGGCTACCTGGTCAAACCGTTCTCGTTCGTCGTGCTGGTCGCGCAGCTGCGCGCTGTGTTGCGCCGGCATGCCGATCAGCGCCGGGAGACGGTGGTCACGCTGGGCGATCTGGTGATCGATCCGGCGCGGCGGCGAGTGACCTGGGCCGGGCAGCCGGTGGCGCTGTCGCCAAGAGAATTCGCGGTGCTCGCGGCGCTGGCTCGTCGGGCCGGCGGTGTGATGAGCAAGGACGAGCTACTTCGTGCGGTGTGGGGCGATGAGCACGCCGCCAGTCGCAACGCCGTGGAAGTCTACGTCGGCTACCTGCGTCGCAAGTTGGACGCGGTCGGAGCCGGTGCCGTCCTGCAGACAGTGCGCGGGCACGGTTATGCGGTGGGTGCGCAGGACCGACCGTGAATCGGCTGAGACGACGGATATGGGGCCGGATATGGGCGGCCCGCCCGTTACCGCTGCGAGTCGCCGTAGTCACCACGGTGGCGGGTCTAGTGTTGTTTCTGGTGCTGGCCAGGGCATCCACTGTGGTGGTGGCGCGGGCGCTGACCCACACCCTGGACGGCAAGCTGGTGGCCGCGGTAAGCGCCGCCGCGCCCGCTGTGGCGGCCGGACGCCTGGCGCCGCAGCCGCTGGACGCGGCGGTCCGGATCCGGGTGTTAGACCGGGCCGGAACACCCGTCGACGACGGTGGGCCGACACCGCTGTCAGCACCGGACATCCGCCGGCTGCTGGCCGGGCAGACCGCATGGACCTTCACGTCTGGTGATCCAACCCGCTGGACCGGGCGGGTAGTCAGCACGCCCAACGGCACTCCCCGGCTGGTCGTGGCCGGTGGCGAGTCAGCGGCGCACGCGACGTTGATCGGCCGAACCGCCGGGGTGCTGTCGGTGGCCGCGGTACTGGCCGCGCTGGCGATGGGGGTGGCCGGCTGGGTGGCCGCCCGGTTCGCGTTGCGCCCGGTGGCCCGGATGCGAGTGGCAGCGCAGGAACTGCCGGCAGGGGAACGGTTGCCGCTGCCAGTGGCGCGGGATGAGCTGCGGACGCTGGCCGAGGCACTCAACAACCTGCTGGACCGCCGGGACGCAGCGACCGAGCGGCTGCGACGGTTCACCGGGGACGCCGCGCACGAACTACGCTCGCCGGTCGCGGCGATCCGCGCGCAGGCCGAGGTGGCGGTGGCCCACCCGGATCCAGAGCTCGCTGGGGCAACGCTGGAGGAGGTCGCGGTCGAGGCGCAGCGGCTGTCCGCGCTGCTGGATGACCTGCTCGCGCTGGCTAGGTCCGATGCGGGGCAGCGGTTGCCCGCTGAGCCGGTTGACCTCGCCGAGATGGTCCGCGACGCAGCCCGTCGCGCCGGGCCGGGAAAGGCGCTCCGGGTGACCGCGCCCGCGCCGGCCGTGCTGCACGCCGCGCCCAGCGACGTTGCCCGGGTGCTCGACAACCTGCTGGCCAACGCCGTGCGCCACGCTCAGCACACCGTGCGAGTAGCGGTACTGCCGGGCATTGATGAGGTACGCGTGCTGGTCGACGACGATGGCACGGGAGTGCCCGTCGAGCACCGGGAGCGGGTGTTCGACCGTTTCCACCGGGTACAGGACGGCCGGGACCGTGGCACCGGCGGGACTGGACTCGGGCTGGCCCTGGTCGCCGAGACGGTTCGCCACTACGGCGGCACGGCCCGGGTCGGACAAGCCCCGGACGGAGGCGCCCGCTTCGAGCTGCACTGGCCAGTTGGCCGCCCTTCAAGGGCTACCAACGCGGCTCCGGACAGCCACTAACCGCTACCAACCCGGACAAGCGGTGGGCGCGGAGAGCTGTGGCGCGGTGCGAGGATGTCGGGCGTGCCCGAGCCACCTAGCACTGCCCTGGCCAAAGGTTCGCAGCCTCGGCTAGCCGATCAGCCTCGGCTAGCCGATCAGGTCCCGGCCGAGCGGCTGGTGGTGGCCGCCGCCGTGCTGCACCGGGGTCGGGTGCTCGCCCAGCAGCGGGCGTATCCGCCCGCGACCGCGGGCCACTGGGAGCTGCCGGGTGGCCGGGTCGAGCATGCCGAAAGCGCCAGGGACGCGTTGGTCCGGGAATGCCGGGAGGAGCTCGCGATCGAGGTCGTGCCGGGCGAGCAGCTCGGACCCGACGTACCGCTACCCGACGGCTACCTATTGCGGGTGCACGCCGCGCGGCTGGCCGACCCGACCGCGCAGCCGGTCCTCATGGAGCACGCCGAGCTGAGGTGGGTGGACGTCACCGAGCTGGCCGGCCTGGATTGGCTGGACGCCGACCGCACCCTCCTGCCCTATCTCGAACCCCTCCTCCTGGAGGGCTCACCGCGATAAGCATCCATGTGACAGTGGGCGCGGCCACCACAGCTGCGATAAGCATCCATGTGGCGGCTGGGGTCAGGCGAAACAGGCCACCCCGCCAGGGACCGGTAACGTTGAGGGTTCCCGGCATCCATCGAGGAGTTCCCGCGTGCCCATCGCTGTCCCCACCCGCGTGCGCACCGACCTGCGCAACGTCGCCATCGTTGCGCATGTCGATCATGGTAAGACGACGCTCATCGACGCCATGCTGCGCCAGTCCGGCGCGGTCACCGGGCGCAGCGAGGTCGACCGGGTGATGGATTCGGGTGATCTGGAGCGGGAAAAGGGCATCACGATCCTGGCCAAGAGCACGGCGGTCACCCGGTCCACACCGGACGGTCCGATCACCATCAACGTGGTTGACACCCCTGGGCACGCCGATTTCGGCGGTGAAGTCGAGCGCGGGCTGTCGATGGTGGACGGTGTGCTGCTGCTCGTCGACGCCAGCGAGGGCCCGCTGCCCCAGACCCGCTTTGTGCTCCGCAAGGCGCTGGCGGCGCACCTGCCGGTGGTGCTGGTGGTGAACAAGGTGGACCGGCCGGATGCCAGGATCGCGGAGGTGGTCGACGAGACCCATGACCTGCTGCTGGATCTCGCCTCCGACCTGGAAGGCCTCGAAGTTGCCGCTGCCGAGTCAGTGCTGGACATGCCGGTGCTCTACGCCAGCGCCCGGGCCGGGCTGGCCAGCCTGAACCCTCCACGCGATGGCGAAATGCCCGACGCCGAAGACCTCACCCCACTGTTCGACACCGTGCTGGCGCACGTGCCGCCGCCCGCCGGTGATGCCGACGCGCCGCTGCAGGCGCACGTCACCAACCTCGATGCCTCCACTTTCCTGGGACGAATCGCGCTGTGCCGGGTCCGTGCCGGGCGCTTGCACAAGGGCCAGACCGTGGCGTGGTGCCGCGAAGACGGATCGATCCGGCCGGTCCGCATCACCGAACTGCTGCGTACCGAGGGGCTTAACCGTGTTCCGGCCGCCAGCGCAAAGGCCGGTGACCTGATCGCCATCGCCGGAATCGCGGAGATCACCATCGGTGACACCCTTGCCGACATCGACGATCCGCGCCCGCTACCGCGGATCACCGTGGACGAGCCGGTGATCGCGATGACGCTCGGGGTCAACACCAGCCCGCTGGCGGGTCGTGGTGGGGGCAGCAAGCTCACCGCCCGCCTGGTTCGAAACCGGCTGGACGTCGAGCTTGTCGGCAATGTGAGCGTCCGGGTGTTGCCGACCGCATCGCCGGACACCTGGGAGGTGCAGGGCCGTGGCGAGCTGGCCCTGGCTGTCCTGGTGGAAACCATGCGGCGAGAGGGATTCGAGCTGACCGTCGGCAAGCCACAGGTCGTCACCCGCACCGTGGGCGGCACTGTGCAGGAGCCTTTCGAACACCTCACCGTGGACGTGCCCGAGGAACACCTCGGTGCCCTGACGGAGCTGCTGGCCGCCCGCAAGGGCCGGATGGAACAGCTGGGTGCAACGTCGGGAGACGGCTGGGTGCGCCTGGAGTTCACGGTGCCTGCACGTGGGTTGATCGGTTTCCGCACCGAGTTCCTCACCACCACTCGCGGCACCGGCATCGCCCACCACGTCTTCGACGGCTACCGGCCGTGGGCCGGCGAACTGCGGACCCGTCGTTCGGGATCGCTGGTGGCTGACCGGTCCGGTTCGGTCACCGGGTACGCATTGGCGCAGCTGGCCGACCGGGGCACTTTCTTCGTGCAGCCGGGCGCGGCCGTCTACGCCGGGATGGTGATCGGAGAGAACCCCCGCGCCGAAGACCTCGACCTCAACGTGTGCCGGGAGCGAAAGCTCACCAACATGCGTTCCTCCACCGGCGAGGAGCTCGAGCGGCTGGCTCGGCCACGGATTCTCGGGCTGGAGGAGGCGCTGGAATTCTGCGCCGCCGACGAGTGCGTCGAGGTGGCTCCCGACATCGTTCGGGTCCGCAAGGCGGTGCTGGACGCCACCCAGCGCGCCCGGCAGCGTTCCCGGGAGCGGGTGGCCCAGACATAGCCCCAGACATAGCCCCGGACATAGCCCCGGACATAGCCCCAGACATAGCCCCGAGCACAAGCCCCGGGATGCCCTGTCTCCGCGGCGATCGCCCTACGGCACCATATCGCCTCGTGAGAAGGCCCGGTGGCGCGCGCCGAGTGGTGACGGCGCTGATCGTCGGCGCCGCGCTCGCCGCATGTACCGCGCAACCACTGCCGCTGGTCCAACCGGGCAACGCCCCGGTGAACACTCCGGTGGCGGCGCCTGCCGAGCAGGAGATAGTGCTCGGGGTAGATCGGCTGACCGGCGGCTTCAACCCGCACAACCTGGCGGACCTGACACCGCTGTCGCAGGCGGTCGCCGGCCTGCTGCTGCCCTCAGCGTTTCACCAAACGCCAGCGGGGCAGTGGGTGCTCGACGACACGCTGCTGGACTCCGCCGAAGTGACGGACACCGCACCGTTCACCGTCACCTACCGGATCCGGCGCAACGCGCAATGGTCGGACATCACCCCCATCGCCGCTGAGGACTTCGGCTATCTCGCTGAGCAGATGCGCAGCCAGCCCGGTGTGCTGGACTCGGCCGGCTACCAGCTGATCGACCAGGTGGTGTCGCGAGACGGCGGCAAGACCGCCGAGGTGGTCTTTCACCGTCCTTATGCCGGCTGGCGCACTTTGTTCCGGCACCTGGTGCCTGCGCACCTGCTCAAGGACGCGCCGGGTGGTTGGAGCAAGGGCTTCGACGCCGGTCTTCCGGTCTCCGGTGGTCCGTTCGCGATGGTCTCGGTCGACCCGTCCCGCGGTGAGATGGTGCTGGTACGCAACGATCGGTACTGGGACACCCCGGCGCAGGTGGATCGGATCCTGTTCCGCCAAGGCAGCGACGCGGCTCTGGTGGATGCGCTGCGTACTGGTGGTGCGCAGGCAGCTTTCTTCGGCCGCCCCAACGCGATCACGGAGTCATTGCTGCGTGCCGCGAATCTGGGGGTGACCCCGATGGTTGTGCCGCAGCCGGTGCTCGCCTCGGTGTTGCTGCGTCCAGCCAGCCAGGTGCTGGACGACCAGCGGGTGCGCACCGCGGTGGCCGCGGCGCTGCGGGCTGCGTCCGCGGTGCTCGCTCCGTTGGCGCCGGGCTACCAGGCAACCGCGCCGGCCGCCGGAGTCCCGGTGGCGCCGGATCCGGACACCGTGCGCCGATCGCTCACCGAGGCCGGGTATACCCGGGGCCCGGTGCACTGGGAGCGGGCAGGAAAGCCGTTGCGGCTGGTGGTCGCGGCGCCGGCTGATCGCGAACCCTACGGGACACTCGCCGCGCGGGTGGCCGATCAGCTTCGGACCGTGGGGATCGACGCCGAGCTGCGTGAGGTCGATCCCGACGAGCTGTTCGGCACCATGCTCGGTCCAACGCCAGCAACTGGCGGGATCTCCTTTCGCCCAGCGACGGTCACGGTGGACGACGGTGTCGACATCGCTGTGCTGCCGCAGCCTGCGGCCGGCCACCCCGCCACCCAGTTGGCCTCCTGGTACGGCTGCTCACTGGTCGTACCGGCCAGGCTGGCTCCCGCGCCGCCCAACCCGGCGGGATTGTGCGACCTGGCTCTGCAGCCGTTCATCGAGCGAGCGCTTGTTCAGGACGACCCGGTGGGCGCGGTAGCCCCTACCGTCGAGGCGGCGCTGTGGGATCGGGTCGTGACGATCCCGCTCTACCAGCAGGTTTCGTTACTGGTCAGCACAAGCCAGTTGAGCGACCCGGCGCCGGGGACGGCGCTGGAAGGTCCTCTCGATGGTGCCACGCGCTGGCAGCGTCGCCGGTAGGGGAGGAGGTCTCTGTAATGGGGAGGTCGAGGTGGATCCCGGCCCTGATCAGCTTCCTGGCGGGGATTGTCTGCCTTGCCCTCGCCGCCACCGCGTGCGTGGCCAACAGCGAGAATGATCGTCGCGACGGCCGCGGCGGCGGGTCGGGGGAGACGGGCGCGCGCGGCGATAGCGGAGACGGATCATATCGGGCTCCGCGGATCCCACCCGGACCTGCGATCGTCATCGCCCACGATGCGCCTTACTCCGCGTACAACAACAAGACGGCGCGGGCGAACAACAATCCGGACAATGCCCTGGTGCTCAACCAGGTTCTCGTAGACCCGTTCATTGTCGACGGGAACGGCAAGTTCCTGCTCAACTCGGACGTGCTGCTGTCAGCCGAGCTGACTTCGAAGGATCCTCAGGTCGTGACGTACAAGATCAAACCAAACGTCAATTGGTCGGATGGTCAGCCGTGGAACTGCCGCGACTTCTACCTCGCCTGGCTTGCCGGCAGCGGCAAGTCACCGTATTTCACACCGGCGACAACGCGTGGACATGAGCGGGCGACGGCCGAGTGCCGTGACGCGAACACGTTCGTCGAGACCTACCAGTCGCCGTACGCCGACTGGCGACGAAACTACATCCAAAATGCCATCCTTCCGGCGCACATCCTCGAGCGGGAGACTGGGATCGCCGACGTCACCGCGCTGACCCCGCAGTCCGCCCCGGTCGACCTGAAGAAGGCCGGTGACTTCTGGAACAGCATGTGGACCGGTTTCAACGCCGCCACGATGCCAGGATCGGGACCCTATCGAATCGACAGCTCAACGCCGGGCGAACAGACCGTGCTGGTCCGCAATGAGGCGTGGGTGGGCAACCCCGCAGGTCCGGAGCGGATCGTTCTCACGCCCGTTGCTGACGGTGCGGCCGCGGTGCAGGGCGTGGCGGACCAGCAGTTCAGTGTGGTGCAGCTGCCGGCTGACCCGCTGCTGGCGGATCGGCTGCGCGCGCTGTCGGTCCAGGGCGTGATATTCGAAGCGCGGGGCGGGCCCACCGCCGAGCACTTGGACCTCAATCTGGCCAATGCGCTGTTCAAGGATCCTGTCGTGCGCACCGCTTTCGCCCAGTGTGTCGATCGCAATAAACTGGTCGACGAACTGGTTCGCGGTGTGCTCCCGGAGACCCAACCACTGGGAAGTCTTGCATTTCTCACGGGCGATGAGGCCTATGATGATCTCTACTCTGACAAGATGGTCGCCGACTCGCAGAAAGCGCAGGTGACGCTGGAGCGCGCGGGTTGGGTGCTGGGTCAGGACGGGGTGTATTCGCGGGGAAGTCAGCGCCTGTCCTTCTCGATCAGCCACGACGCTCCGTCAGGCCATTCCCGGGAGGTCGAACTCATCCGGAAGCAATGCAGGCAGGCTGGAATGGAGATCGCTGATGGTGCCGTTCCAGGGAGTCTGGACGAGGTGCTTGCCCGTGGACAGTTCGACGTCGCCCTGACGACGAGCTCGCGCGCTCCACGGGTGTGGTCCCTGGCCGACCGTTACGCGACCAAGGGTGAGTTCAACTACCAGCACTACACCAACCCTGAGCTCGACGCTGCGCTGAACGTGGCGAAGACGCAGTACGCCGAGTCCACCCAGATAGCCGCCCTTCGGAAAGCTGATCGGCTCCTGGCCGACGACCTGGTATCGCTGCCGCTGTTCCAGGTTCCGATCATGTGGGCCTACACCAGCAACATCGACAGCGTCTACCGCCACGGTTCAACCGGCGTCACCTGGAACGCCAACGAGTGGAAGATGAACTAGCGGCTACTTCTGCCAGCCGATGGTTTCCGGCGTGGCCACGAAGTAGCGCCCGGCGCCGTAGTTGACCAGGCCCTGCTTGACGGCGACGATGTCCGGCCGGTTGATCGTCGGCATGATCCCGTAGGTCTTGAACGCCTCGGTCTCCACCTCGTTGGCCGCCGTGTATTGCTCTTGCGGGGTGGGGAGCTGGTTGATCGCCCGTAGCTGGGCGTCCAGCACCGGGTTGTTCACCCCGGACTGGATGAGCGTGCTGTCCGAGCAGTAGAGCTGGCAGATGTAGGCGATGCCGTACGGGTCGGACTGGGAGACCCCGGAGTAGAACATGTCGAACCGCTTGCCGGTGACGATCGTGGAGAACTCGCTGGCCGGGACCTGCCGGATGTTCAGCCGTACCCCGATGTTCTTGAGCATCGCGGCGGTGGCACTGGCGATGGCCTTGCCGGTCGCATCGTCGCCGGTGTTGACGTAGGTGAACTCCAGGGGCTTGCCGTCCTTGACCCGGACCCCGTCCGGACCAGGCACCCAGCCCGCCGCCTCGAGGCCTCGCTTGGCCTGCTCCGGGTTGAAGGTGATCACCTTGGCGAAGTTGTCCTGGTAGCCGTCCTGGAAGGGCAGCAGGACCATCGAGCCGGGCAGCTGCGCGGTCAGGTTCAGGCCCTGGAAGTGGATCTCCTGCAACTGCTGGCGGTCGATCCCCTCGAACACCGCTTTGCGCACCGCCGGGTCCGTGAGGATCGGGCTCTCGCCGTTGAGGGTGAAGAGGTTCAGCGCCGGCTCGATGCTCTTGCGGATGTCGATCCTGGTCATGCCCTGTACCTGGGCCAACCGGTCCTTGGTGGCCACTCCCGTCGCGTCGAGCTGACCGTTTTTGAACGCGTTGATGGATGCGGCGGACTCCATGGTCAGGAACGTCCGCGTGTCCAGCTTGCCCGGCTTGCCCCACCACTTCGGGTTGCGGACGAAGGTGATGGTGCCGTTGCGCTTGTCGAAGTTCTGGATCTGGTACGGGCCGGCCCCCCACTCCGGGTGCGGGTTGTCGATGTAGCCCTGGTTGAACACTTGCGGGTCGACCGCGTTCGGATGGATCAGGTTGTTGAACAGGCTTTGCCACCACAGGTTCACGCCCCGGAAGGTGACCACCGCCTGGCGGTCGTCCACGCCGCGGGTCACCGAGGCGATCCGGTCGTAGCCGTCGGTGGAGTTGACGATGTATGCCGGGTTGGTGGCGCTGTTGGTCTTGTAGACCGCCTCGAACGAGCGCCAGTCGATCGGCGTACCGTCGTTGTAGGTGGCCTTTGCGTTGATCGTGTAGGTGACCCGGGTGTTGCCGTCGACCAGCTCCTGCCTGACGTTTGTCAGGTAGTCGGGGTTGAAGACGGCGTCCCCGTCGGCGGTGAAGGTGATCAGCAGCGGGTTGAACCAGTTCCACACCGTGCGGGTGTAGAGCGTCATGTCCCCCTGCCAGAGGTTGAACTGCGGGGTGATCTCGATCAAGGAGGTGGTGAGGGTGCCGCCGTCCCTGATGTTCTCGTACGGCTGGGGGTTGAACTGGGCCTGCTCGGACAGCGACTGCGCGGTGTCGCCACTGCCGCCGCCGGTTACGGAGCCGCCGCAGGCGACCAACGCCACCGACAGCACAGCGGTCGCCGCCAGGGCGACGGTCCTTCTCACGACGTGCATCCTGTGTTCTCTCTTTCCGGGCAGTGCATCATGCCGCACGGCGGGCGGCCGGGAGGCGAGCGTCAGCGGAAGTGGCAGGCGTTGCGCTGGTCGGAGACCCCCCCTCCGGTCAGCCTGGGTGTCTCGTCCGTGCAGCGGGCGCGCTGCGCGTCGTTCAGGGTCAGGTGCAGGGGGCAGCGGCTGGTGAACCGGCAGCCGGGGCTGGAGTCGGTGGGGCTGGGCAGGTCGCCACGCAGGATCACCCGTTTCCGCGCGCGCTCGACCTGCGGGTCGGGCACCGGGATCGCCGAGAGCAGGGCCTCGGTGTACGGGTGCTGGGGGTGGTTGAACACCTGGTCCACTGCTCCGACCT
>JBOHGX010000304.1:0-1916 GCA_050700255.1 Pseudonocardiaceae bacterium | reverse complement strand
GAGGACAACCTTGAGGGCGAAGACACGCGCGAGGGTCTTGCCGCCGTCGTCTCGGTCAAGCTGCGCAACCCGCAGTTCGAGGGCCAGACGAAGACGAAGCTGGGCAACACCGAGGCCAAGTCCTTCGTGCAGAAGACCTGCAACGAGTGGCTCGCGGACTGGCTGGAGCGCAACCCGGCCGAGGCCAAGACCATCATCAACAAGTCGATCTCGTCGTCGCAGGCCCGGCTGGCCGCGCGGCGAGCTCGCGAGCTGGTGCGCCGTAAGTCGGCAGGTGATTTGGGCGGCTTGCCCGGCAAGCTGTCCGACTGCCGCTCCACCGACCCGGCCCGCAGCGAAGTGTTCATCGTGGAGGGTGACTCCGCGGGCGGCTCGGCGAAGTCCGGCCGGGACTCGCTGTACCAGGCGATCCTGCCGATCCGCGGAAAGATCATCAACGTGGAGAAGGCGCGGCTGGACCGGGTGCTGAAGAACACCGAAGTGCAGGCGCTGATCACCGCGCTAGGCACCGGGATCCACGACGAGTTCGATCTGACCCGGTTGCGCTACCACAAGATCGTGCTGATGGCCGACGCCGACGTGGACGGTCAGCACATCCGCACCCTGCTGCTGACGTTGCTGTTCCGGTTCATGCGCCCGCTGGTCGAGCACGGGCATGTGTTCCTCGCCCAGCCACCGCTGTACAAGATCAAGTGGCCGCGAGCGGAGGCGCAATACGCCTACTCCGACCGGGAACGTGACGGGCTCATCGAGGCCGGCCTCGCGGAGGGCCGCAAGCTGCCCAAGGACGATGCGATCCAGCGCTACAAGGGCCTCGGTGAGATGAGCGCCAAGGAGCTGTGGGAGACCACGATGGACCCGGCCAACCGGGTGCTGATGCAGGTCACCTTAGATGATGCCGCGACAGCGGACGAATTGTTCAGCGTCCTGATGGGCGAGGACGTGGAGTCTCGCCGCTCATTCATCACCCGCAACGCCAAGGACGTCCGCTTCCTCGATGTCTAGCCGGCCTGTCAGAACCGCGATTCGGCTCCGAATGGCGCCCGGCTGGCCTGTCAGACCGCGATTCGGCTCCGAACAGCGTTGATGATCTGTAAGACTGGTCGAGGATGTTGAGGAGACGCTGTGACAGCTGTGCCGGAGCCGCCGGGCCGCCTGCTGACTGTCGATGCGTACGCCGCGCTCGGTGAGGACGACCGCTACCGCTCGGAGTTGCAGGAAGGCAACCTGGTCATGTCGCCGAGCCCGGCGCCGGATCACATGATCGTCATGAGGAAGCTGCTCATCCAGATGGACGAGCAGCTTCCGTCGGGTCTGCAGGTGATCCCGGACATCGATGTCGACCTCGAACTCGCGCCGCGCGGTAATCCCGGTTTCGTCCGTAGGCCAGATCTGATCGTCGTGCCCGAAGCGGCCGTCGACCGGGTACGCCGCGACGGAGGCATCCTGCGTGCCTGTGACGCGCTGGTCGTCGTGGAGATCGTCTCACCCGGTTCACGCCGCACCGACCACGTGATCAAGCGCGGTGAGTACGCCGACGCGGGTATCCCGTACTACTGGATCGTGGACCTCGACCGCCCGGTGACACTGATCGACTGCCACCTCGCCGCGGAGTTCGGCTACCAGGATCCTGGCCCCGTCACCGGTCGGTTCGGCACCACCGAGCCCTTCCCGGTCAGCTTGAGACTGGACGGCCTCCTCCCGGGCTGAGTGCTCACCATCCCGGAGTCACCCGCCACAAGGACGTCCACTTCCTGGACGTGTAGCGGCTCCCGAAACCGCGATTCGGCTCCGAATCGCGCCCGGCGGGGTGCCCAAAACCGCGATTCGGCTCCGAATCGGTCTTCGTCGATTCGAGAGGGTAACCGGAAGGGCGCCGCCGGGGACGCCCCGCCGGGGCTGAGCGGGGCGCCGCT
>JBOHGX010000303.1:0-1840 GCA_050700255.1 Pseudonocardiaceae bacterium | reverse complement strand
TCGCGGCCACCACATCAGACGGCGCACAGTCGTCGACCGATAGACATCCCGACGCCCCAGCGAATAGCAGTGCCGAGACGCTCTCAATCGCGGTCGAGGTGGAGACTACGAGCAGCCGAGCGCCGGTGCCGAGCAGTTCCGGCATGGCATCGAGGAGGTCACCGTCTGCGAAACTACAGGCCGACAACACGATGTGGGGCCGTAAGCGCTGGCAGGCTGCGCGAAGCTCGGCGAGCGATTCCACCGCACCGGCGCACTCCACATCGTCGCAGTTCGCGTCCGCAAACGACGCCCACAGGACCTCCCGAAGCAGCGGAGAAGGGTCAGCCACCAGCACCTTCACGGACTGCGCCAACTCACGGCGGTCCTTGCGGCCAGTTCTCCGGACGCGAGGGTGACGGCGACGGCGTGGGCTTGGCTTCGGACGCCCAGCTTGACGAAGATCCGTTGCTTGTGGTTCTCCACGGTCCGGGGGGAGATACCGAGCGACGTCGCCACCTGCAGGCTCGACATTCCGTCCGCGATTCGGCTGAGGATCTCCGTCTCGCGCTGGGTAAGGATCCCAGAACCCCCGAGCGTGTTCTTCGATTCGCCAGCGACGACCTGGCCCGGCTTCAGGTACCCGCAGACCGCGGCGACCAGGCTCGATGCCAGCGTGGTATCGGTGAGGCGGTGCAGCTGAAGCCCAACGCGTGACCATGCTTCCGGTGGATCGTCCGCAGCGCCCAGGACCACGACGTCCAGCTCCCCCCGGGCGACGGCACCGGATAGCTGGTCCAGGGTCGCGACGCAGGTTACGGAGCACACGGCGGGCTCGGCGGCGAGCAGGGCCGCCACGCCCTCACGAATCAGTCGCCGACGGTCCTGGACCGCCGTTCGTAGCCGCGCGCTCACCGATGGCCGACGCAGCGGCCGTCCAGCCGACCGATACGTAGGTACTGCCGGTGGACAGCGGAGAAGGATCAATCCATGACGGGCTACTTTCTTAATCACTACCGGAATTCAGTTCCGATAGTCACTTCGTCGTTCGAGGGCCGCCGACTGTTACGCCTGGTGCGCCGCCGCGGATCTTGATAACGCAGTAGAGGTCAGCAACGATTTACTCGGTGAGCATCGGTGTCACTGGCGGCAGTTAGCACGCTGCGTTAGGTGGGACGAGTGAAAAAGTCTGTGTATCGGTGAGATCACAGAGAGGATCCAACGCGGGGTCTGCGCGTGGCGTCATGCGTCTCTACCTCGCGTCTGAGCGCGTAACGAACGCTGCGCTCGGCTTGATGACGAGTCGCTGGCGGGGGCGTGAGGTGCTCGCACTCGCCAAGGCAGGCTGCGAGGTGGTCGGTTTCGAGTCGCATAAGGAACTCGCCCGTTTCGGCAGCCGGCTTCTTGCCGCGGAGGGAAACTGGTCCATCTCTTCACCCAGGGCGGAGGTGACCGAGGAACTCGCCGACGCGGGCTCCGATCTCGTCGACTTCGGCTCGGTGGACTACGGCGGGGCGGTCGGTGTGAAGGCTTCCACTCCAATAGGCCGCCATACCGGAAGCGCTGCACGCGGCGAGCCGGACCGGGAAGACACGGCTCCAGGGGCCGTGAGATGAGCGGAGGACAAATGCCGGTCGAGGCCGTCGACGGCCGAGTGGATCCGCTCGCACTCTTTCACGAGGAGCGCCGCCGCACCCGTTCGCCGCGGGCGCTACCTCGCGTGACGCGCAGCGCGCTGCGGCTGGTCTGGCAGGCCAGCAGATCGGGATTCCTCAGCGCTGCCTGCTTTCAGATCCTCGGCGCGGCGATGGCCACCACGCTCGTTCTCGCCAGCAAACTTGCCGTGGACGCGGTGCTGGCC
>JBOHGX010000302.1:0-9501 GCA_050700255.1 Pseudonocardiaceae bacterium | reverse complement strand
TCCACCACCCTCCCCCTCGAAAGGCCCAGACCACGATCATCCACCCGCACAACAGCAGCCAACCCCCATTTTCACCACGGAACGCGCGACCCGCACGGGTATCAGGTGCTGTTACCCACTCACGAGTGTTTTGCCGGCGACGGTACCGGAGCGCCTCTGCCTGGCAGCTCAGGGCAGCCGTTGCCCGATGGCCAACGCGCCGGCAGCGGCGAGTACGGCGATGATGGTTCCCGCGATCAGCCACGGCTTGCTCGCTTCGGCCCGCTTGGTCTCGTAGCCGATCTGCTCGCCCAGGGTGTTGACGACATCGCTGAGCTGGCCCGCGGTGGCGGCGTCGTAGAACTGCCCGTCGGACAGTTCGGCGATCCGCCGGATCGACTCGTCGTCGGCGGGCACCGGCTGGCGCTCGCCGTTGATATCCACCTGACCGTAGGCGGTGCCGAAGGAGATCGCCGAGATGGGGATCTTGGCGGCGGCCGCGGCGCGGCCCGCGGTGAACCCGCCGCGGGGGTCGTCGCCGTCGGGGGTGGGCACCGTCTGCTTGCCGTCGGTGAGCAGCACGATGCGCGCCGGCGGCGGTCCCTGCGCATCTGAGACCACAGCGCCGAACGCCTCGATCGACGACAGCGCGGCGAAGATCGCCTCTCCGGTACCGGTGGCCTCGGCCAACTTGAGATTGTCGATGGCCCGGACCACCGAAACCCGCTCGGTGGTGGGTGACACCAGCACGGTGGGTGAGCCGGCGAAGGACACCAGGCCCAGGTTCACGCCCGGGGTGAGTTCGTGGGCGAACCTCTTCGCCTCCCGCTGGGCGGCCGCGAGCCTGCTGGGCTCGATATCGGTGGCCCGCATGGACAGGGACACGTCGATCACCAGCATGACGGTGGCTCGGTTGCGCGGCACCTTCTGCTCCGCGGTGGGACCGGCCAGCGCGACGGTGAACAGCACCAGGGCGGTCAGCAGCAGAGTCAGCGGCAGGTGTCGCTGCCAGCCCTGGCGCCTGGGGGCGACGCGTTCCAGCATGGCGAGATTGGCGAAGCGCAGTACCTGACGGCGCCGCCGGCGTTGCATCCAGACGTAGCCGGCAGCCAGCGCGGCGATCACCACCAGCAGGAGGAACCAGAAGGGACTGGTGAACCCACCGAGAGTCATGCGCGGCCTCCCGACCAGCCGCGCTTGCGAGCGACCGCGAAGCGCACCATGTCGGACACCCAGTCCGAATCGGTGCGCAGCGTCAGCTGCGCTGCACCGCACCGCCGCAGCGTCGCGGCCACCTCCTCGCGATGCGCGGCCGCCGCGGCGGCGAACTCCCGGCGTAGCAACGGCGTGGTCACGACCTCCTTCTGCCGCCCGGTCTCCGGATCTGCGAGCACCACCGTGCCGATGTCGGGTAGTTCGAGATCGCGCGGGTCGAGCACCTCGATCGCGATCAGGTCGTGCCGGGCCGACAGCCCGCGCAGCGGCCGTTCCCAGTCGAAGACGCTCCCGGACCGAGGGCCGAGGAAGTCCGACACCACCGCGACCAACCCGCGGCGGCGCGGGGGGCGGCGTAGCTGTTCGAGTATCCCAGCCAGATCACCTCGGACGCCTTCGGCAGCCCGCCGCAGCTCGGCGATCCGGCGAATCATTCCGCGGGCGTGTGGCAGGCCACCGCGGGCTGGGATCCGCACGACGTCCGCGCCGGTGCTGGCGACCACGCCGACCCGGTTGCCGCCGCCCCGGGTCAGGTGCGCCACAGCGGCGCAGGCGGCCACCGCGAGCTCGCGCTTGTCACACTCCGCGGTACCGAAGTCGAGGCTGGCCGACAGATCCACGGCTAGCCAGGTCTCCAGCTCTCGATCCGCGACGGTCTCGCGGATATGGGCTTCGGTGGTGCGTGCGGTGACCGCCCAGTCCATTCGCCGGACGTCGTCCCCAGGCTGGTAACGCCTGGCTTCGCCCGGCTCGGTGCCCGGTCCTGGCACCAGGCCGAGGTGGTTGCCCTGCAGTAATCCGTCCAACCGGTGCCGCACTGTGAGCTCCAACGCGCGCAGCGCGGCCTCCATCCGCCCCTCCGGCAACGCCGGCGGCGCCCAACTGTGCCGCTGGCGCGGCCCGTTGTGCACCGCCATGGGGTCGGTCATCCGCCGGTCAGGTCCGCCCCGCTACCCCGGCCGGCTCACCCGGACCGCCCGCAGCTGGACCCTGCGGGCGGGATGAGACCTGGGGTAGCGGCACGGTCTGGAGTACCCGGGTGACGATGTGCTCCACCGGAACACCATCAGCCAGTGCGTCGTAGGACAGCACCAGACGGTGTCGCAGCACGTCGGCCGAGACGTCCACGACATCCTGCGGTAGGACGTAGTCACGCCCTCGGATCAACGCCAATGCGCGCGCCGCTGCGACGATGCCGAGGCTGGCTCGCGGGGAGGCGCCGTAGGCCACCCATCCGGCGACGTCGGACAGACCGTGTTCAGCGGGGATGCGGGTGGCCAGCACCAGCCGCACCACGTAGTCGACCAGGGCGTGGTGCACGAAAACCCGTGCGGCGACCTCCTGCAGCCGGGTCAGCTCGCCAGTATCGAGCACCCGTTGCGGCTGGGGAGGGTGCACGCCCATCCGGTAAATGATCTCCCGCTCCTCCTCGACGGTGGGGTATTCCACCTGGATCTTGAACAGGAACCGGTCGCGTTGCGCCTCGGGAAGCGGGTAGACGCCCTCGTTCTCGATCGGGTTCTGGGTGGCCAGCACGAGGAACGGCTCCGGCATCGGGTGGGTGGTACCGCCGATGGACACGTGCCGCTCAGCCATCACCTCCAGCAGCGCCGACTGCACCTTGGCCGGGGCGCGGTTGATTTCGTCGGCGAGCACGAAGTTGGCCACCACCGGCCCCAGCTCGACGTCGAACTGCTCGCGTCCCTGCCGATAGATGCGGGTACCGAGGATGTCGGCGGGTACCAGGTCGGGGGTGAACTGGATGCGTGAGAACGAGCCGCCCATTACTCCGGCGACGGTTTCCACCGCGAGGGTCTTGGCCACCCCTGGCACTCCCTCGAGCAGCAGGTGCCCGCGGGCCAGCAGCCCGACCAGCATCCGCTCGACGAGCCGGTTCTGCCCCACGATCACCCGTTGGATCTCGAAGACAGTCCGCTCGATCAGCTGCGCATCCCTGGCTGGGGTCGCCAGCAGGCCGGACGGGCCGGACGCCGGCGAGGGCGACCCGCTGTCAGCTTCCCTCACGGGTCCTCCTCGCATCCGGTCCGACTGGTTTGACCAGGGATTTTGGGGGCACTGTTCGGGTACGCACCAGGGCAAACCCAACCGCTGCTGCAGTGTGATGGCCGTGAAGGTGCGGCTGGAATGTCAGCTCAGAGCACACGGACTGCGTTGGGCATGATCCCGCTGTAGCGCACCGAGGTGACGCGGACCGCGCCTCCGGAGTACGGCGCCTCGATCATCTGCCCGCCGCCGATGTACAGCGCCACGTGATGGATGTTTCCATTGGTGGCCCAGAACAGCATGTCGCCGGGACGCTTCTGGGCAAGCGGCACCTTGCGGCCGGAGTTGTATTGGAACCCACTGTAGTGCGGCAACGAGTAACCGAGTGCCCGGGAGAAGGCGTAGATCATCAAGCCTGAGCAGTCGAAGCCGACCTTGCGGTAGTCGCCGAAGGTGTCGGCGACGCCACCGTCCCGGATGCCGATTGTGGGTCCGCTGGCGTTTCCACCACCCCATGAGTACCGGACGCCGAGTTGCGTCATTGCCCGGTTGATCACGGTCTGCACATCACGTGAGGCGACCCGGGTAGCACCACCAGACGCAGCCTCATTTCTCTCTGCGGCAGCAGAAGCCGCTGCTGCCGCCGCTGCGGCTGCTGCTGCCGCAGCCGCCTGTTCACGATCCCGCGCCGCACGCCACTCGTCGTAGCGCTGGCGCTGACCCCGCAGCCCGGCGACGGCGTTCTGCGCCTCGTAGAGCTGGCGCTCCAGGTCCGCCTTGTGTTCCAGCAGTGCATTGGCCTGTGCAGATTTAGCTGCCTCGGTGTCGACGGCGGCACGGTAGGCGGTATTGAGCGCGGTCGTGGCGTCGGCGGCGGCCTGCTGAGCGGCCTGTGCTGCGGCCAACGCTGCCCGAGTCTGAGAATCCTTGTTGGCCGCATCGATACGGGCCCGCCGTATGTTCTCCACCGCGTTGAGCGCAGAGCCGCCCACCGCGTCCAGCAACTCGGCTCTGGCCAGCAGATCCTTGGGACTGCTCGAGCCGAGGAAGGCCGAGATCGATCCGATTGTGCTGCCCTGGCGAAAGCTTGCGGCCGCGAACAGGTCCAGATCTCGATGTGCCCCGGTGATCTGGGCAGCCGCTGCGTCGGCCTCCGCGCGGGCGTTGTGTGCTGCGGTCAACGCGGTTGCGGCGGCCGCCTCCGCGGCTTGCTGGTCGACCAATGCCTTGTTGGTCTGCTCGCGCTTGAGTGCAACCTCAGACTGCAAGACCAGCAGAGCGGCGTCAGCCTGGGCGACTTGATTGGCCAGTTGCCCCACCCGGCTCGCGGTGGTGTTGGCGCGATTCTGGCTGGACCTGAGGTCGTCATCGCTGGGGTTTGGTGGGGGCAGCGGCACGGCGTGCCCGATGGCGGGTTGCCCCACCAGAGCTAGCACGGTGAGTGAGGCTGCGGCGAGGACGCGGCTGGCGGAGCGACGCCGAGTCCGGACGTTCACATCCACTCCTCCCCCGGCTCCCCCCTGCAGGCGCCGGCCCTCCCTGACGTCCGCTCGATCTCGTCAAGCAGACATGCGGGTGTACTCTGCCACTTAAGCCTCATACACACCAGCTGCCTCAAACATAACAAGCATAACTTCAACCACAGGAGTTACAACAGAGTAACTGACGATCACGCTCTGTTATGTCCTGGAGGAAGATCGAACCTGCTGCGTGCCAAGCCGGTGGCAGGGCTGGTTCCGCGGTCGACAGCCCTTCGATGGTGATCCGGTGCTGCGCAGGAGTTAGTTCACCTGGCGCTCCCGCCCCTGCCAGTACTCCTCGCGTAACTTGAACTTCTGGATCTTCCCGGTTGCCGTGCGCGGTATCGCCTCACGAAACTCCACCGACGTCGGCGTTTTGTAGCCGGCCAGCCGTTCCTTGCAGTATCTGATGATCTCGTCGGCGGTGACCTGCTCCCCATCGGCCAGCACGACCAGTGCCTTGATCGTCTCGCCCCACTGCTTGGAGGGAACTCCGATCACCGCGACCTCAGCGACCGCCGGGTGGCTGAACACGCAGTCCTCCACTTCGATGGAGGAGACGTTCTCGCCGCCGGTGATGATCACATCCTTACGCCGGTCCATGATCGATAGGCAACCCTCGTCGTCCACCGATCCACCGTCGCCGGTGTGGAACCAGCCGTCCACCAGCACGTCGCTGCTGGCTTGTGGATCATCCCAGTAACCGGCCATCACGACGTTGGAGCGGGCCAGCACCTCCCCGGACTCGGAGGTGCTTATCCGTGCGCCGAGGGCGGGGGCGCCGGCCCGGGACAGCCTTCGCGCCCGATCCGCGCCGGGCAGATCGTCATCGGCGGGCGCGCAGCGGTTGAAGGTGAGCAGTGGTGCGGTTTCAGTGAGTCCGTAGATCTGCAGGAATTCCCAGCCGAGTTCCTCACCGATCCGCTGGATGGTCTTGGTGGGGGGTGGTGCGCCCGCGCAGACCAGCCGCACCCTGCCCCGTCCGGGGATCTCACCGGTCCAGCTGGTGGCGGCGTCGAGTACCGCGTTCCATACCGCGGGGGCACCGCACATCAAGGTCACCCCGTGCTGGTCGACTCGCCGCAGGATCTCCGCGCCGTCCACCTTGCGCAGCACTACGTGCTTGGTCCCGAGCCCTACCAGGCCGAACGGCATGCCCCAGCCGTTGCAGTGAAACATCGGCAAGGTGTGCAGGTACACGTCGCGCTCCCAGGCCCGCGTGTGTAAGGCGAAGGTCACTGCGTTGATCCAGATGTTGCGTTGAGTCAGCTGCACCCCCTTGGGTCGTGCGGTGGTGCCCGAGGTGTAGTTGATCGTCGCCGTGGCATCCTCGTCCGGCTCGGCCCATGGGCGAGGCTCGGCATCGAAGCGCATCACCTGCTCCTCGGTCTCAGCGCCGAGCACGAAGCGGTGCGTGGCCGCCACACCCTTGAGCGCCCCGTCCAGCTCCGGGTCGACCAACAGCACCGACGAGCCACTGTGCCCGACGATGTAGGCCACCTCGTCGGGATGCAGCCGGAAGTTCACCGGAACGCAGATGCGGCCGCTGGCCGGCACCGCATGCAACAGCTCGAGCAGCCGGGCGCAGTTGTGGCTGACCACGGCCACCCGTTCCCCGTCAGCTACGCCGAGTGCGTCAAGGCCGGCCTGCCAGGCGCGAACCCGCCTACCCAGCTCCCGGTACGTCGACGCCGGCAACGGCGAGGCCGGCTGAGTGGGTTCATCCACGACCGCGATGGACTCCGCGAACGCCGTCTCGCCGCGGGCGAGAAAGTCGGCAACGGTCAAGGGCACCCGCATGGCTGGTACCTCCAGGAATGTGCTGACGGTCAGGCCCAGGCTATGGCCGGCCTTCCCAGCGAGGCAGCCCCTGATCGAGGGGCCGTCCGCCGAGCGGGGTTACCACGAACGCTCAGACTCTTTACTGGGGTGTAACGACATTGCCCGTTGATCCCACCGGCGGGTAGGCGGACGTAGAGTCACTGTTGAGGGCAACCAACCTGCCCCTCTGAAGGAGTAGCCCGTGACCCAAGCAGCAGCGCGCGCCGACAGCTTCGGTACCCGCGGCACGCTGTCGGTCGGGGACACCTGCTACGAGGTGTTCCGGTTGGCTGAGCTGGACCATCGGCTCGGCACGCAGTGGCGTGCGCTGCCCTACAGCCTCAAGGTGCTGCTGGAGAACCTGCTGCGCTTCGAGTCAGCTGATCGTGGTGCTTTCGTCACAGCCGAGCACATCGAGGCGCTCGTGGGCTGGGATCCCCAGGCGGCATCGTCCACGGAGATCCAGTTCATCCCCGCTCGGGTGATCATGCAGGACTTCACCGGGGTGCCCTGCGTGGTCGATCTGGCCACGATGCGCGAGGCGGTCACGGCCCTGGGCGGCGACCCGGATGCGGTGAACCCGCTGGCGCCGGCCGAGCTGGTCATCGACCACTCGGTGATCGCGGATGTATTCGGCCGTCCGGATGCCTTCGAGCGCAATGTCGATCTGGAGTATCAGCGAAATCGGGAGCGCTACCAGTTCCTGCGCTGGGGCCAGGACGCCTTCGATGAGTTCAGGGTGGTCCCGCCGGGGACCGGGATCGTGCACCAGGTCAACATCGAGCACCTGGCCCGCACCGTGATGATCCGCAACGGCCAGGCCTACCCGGACACCGTGGTGGGCACTGACAGCCACACCACGATGGTCAACGGGCTGGGAGTGCTGGGCTGGGGCGTGGGCGGCATCGAGGCCGAGGCGGCGATGCTCGGCCAGCCGGTGTCGATGCTCATCCCGCGCGTGGTCGGCTGCAAACTCACTGGCTCCATCCCCCCCGGGGCGACCGCCACCGATGTTGTGCTCACCCTGACGGAGATGCTGCGCCGCCATGGCGTGGTCGGAAAGTTCGTCGAGTTCTACGGCGAAGGTGTGCCGATGGTGCCGCTGGCCAACCGCGCCACCATCGGCAACATGAGTCCCGAATTTGGCTCCACCTGCGCGATCTTCCCGATCGACGAGGAAACCATCCGCTACCTGAGTTTCACCGGCCGCCCCGCCGAACAGCTCGCGCTGGTCGAGGCCTACGCCAAGGAACAGGAACTGTGGCACGACCCAAGTCGGGAGGCCACCTACTCCGAGTACCTCGAGC
Source organism: Pseudonocardiaceae bacterium (assembly GCA_050700255.1). GTDB lineage: Bacteria > Actinomycetota > Actinomycetes > Mycobacteriales > Pseudonocardiaceae. The sequence goes on along the minus strand of JBOHGX010000302.1, from coordinate 1,655 downwards.
TGGATCTGTCCACCGTGGTTCCCTGCATCGCCGGACCTAAGCGCCCGCAGGACCGCATCGCGCTCTCCGACGCCAAGTCAGCGTTCCGTGGCGCGCTGGTCAACTACGTCTCTGTCAGGGAGCCAGCGAAGGCAGCGTCGTCGACGGTGGACGAGGCGGGCGAGGAATCCTTCCCGGCCAGTGATGCGCCCGCGGTGAGCAACGGCAACGGCGACGGGGTGCCCCGCACAGTAATCTCCGTCGGGACCGGCGCGCAGGGCCGTCCCAGCCGTCCCACACCAGTACGCGCTCCCGAGGGCACCGAGTACGAGGTCGACCATGGCGCGGTGGTGATCGCCTCGATCACCTCCTGCACCAACACCTCTAACCCATCGGTGATGATCGGCGCAGCTCTGCTGGCCCGCAACGCCGTCGATCGGGGCCTGACCGTCAAGCCGTGGGTGAAGACGTCGATGGCTCCTGGCTCCCAGGTGGTCACCGACTATTACGAGAAGGCCGGCCTGTGGCCCTACCTGGAGAAGCTGGGCTATCACCTGGTCGGCTACGGCTGTACCACCTGCATCGGCAACTCAGGTCCGCTGCCCGAAGAGGTCTCACGAGCTGTCCGCGACGCCGATCTCGCCGTGGTCAGCGTGCTGTCCGGCAACCGCAACTTCGAGGGCCGGATCAACCCGGACGTCACGATGAACTACCTCGCCTCACCGCCGTTGGTGATCGCCTACGCGTTGGCGGGAACGATGGACTTCGACTTCTCCAGCGAGCCGCTGGGCATCGACCGCGACGGCAACCCGGTCTACCTGACTGATATCTGGCCCTCCCCGGAGGAAATCCAGAAGGTGATCGAGTCCGCCATCAGTCAAGAGATGTTCGCCAAGGACTACGCCGACGTCTTCGCCGGTGATGATCGCTGGCAGACCTTACCCACCCCGGAAGGCGAAACGTTCAGCTGGAACCCGGAGTCCACCTATGTCCGCAAACCCCCGTACTTCGAGGGCATGGCGACGCAACCGCCGCCGGTGGCCGACATCTCCGGTGCCCGGGTGTTGGCCCTACTTGGCGATTCGGTGACCACCGATCACATCTCCCCCGCCGGAGCGATCAAAGAAGATTCTCCGGCCGGCCGCTACTTGTCGGAGCACGGCGTGGCGCGCCGGGACTTCAACTCATATGGATCCCGCCGGGGTAACCATGAGGTGATGATCCGCGGCACGTTCGCCAACATCCGGTTGCGCAATCTGCTGCTGACGGATGTCAGTGGCGGCTACACCCGCGACTTCACCGCAGAGTCCGGTGATAGCCAGCCGGTGTCGATTTACGACGCGGCGCAGCACTACGCCAAGGCCGGCATCCCGCTGCTGGTCCTGGGGGGCAAGGAGTACGGCTCAGGCTCGTCGCGGGACTGGGCGGCCAAGGGCACGTCGCTGCTCGGCGTGCGGGCCGTGATCGCGGAGTCGTTCGAGCGGATCCACCGGTCCAACCTGATCGGCATGGGCGTGCTGCCGCTGCAGTTCCCCTCCGGCGAGACAGCGGAATCGCTGGGCCTGGATGGCACCGAGACGTTCGACATCAGCGGGATCACCGAGCTGAACGAGGGCGGCACGCCGCGCACGGTGCACGTCGGGGCCGGTGACGTCGAGTTCGACGCCGTGGTGCGG
>JBOHGX010000301.1:0-17822 GCA_050700255.1 Pseudonocardiaceae bacterium | reverse complement strand
GCGCGCGCCAGCTCTGCTTTGGAGTGCACGCCAGCAGTGTGCGCCGTTGGCACGCCGGAAGGTTCCCAGATTGCTGGGGTGAACACCGCCCACGTTCCTGGGATTGGTCACCGGTCGCAATGGCCGCAGTGTTGTCGACGTTACTGGCACCGGGAACACGCCTGGACGGCGGAACTCGGGGCGCCTGAGAGAACAGGGGAACCGATGCAGCGGTCGCGGGCCGGGGTCGTCGGCGCGGTACGCGAGATCACGGTCGCGGACAAGCGCGAGCACGACCGGTTCATCTCCGTCGAGCGCGCGGCGATTGCCGACAATCCGCTGGCGATCCGCGAAATCGCCGGCGATGTCCACCAGCGCCTGCGGGGGCGCTCTCCGTTCTACGAGGAATCGGAGCACACGGCGTTTCTGGCTGTCGCCGACGGCGTCAACTGGTCGGTGGGTGCCTTCGGTGACCAGCGCTTCGTCCTCAACGTGACCGTCATCTGCGCATCGACGTAGCGACCTGTTCCTGTCCTTCTCCGTCTACGCGGAGTACCTGAGCTTCGAGTGCGAGACCTCGACATCGAATCAGATCGGCCCAATGTGGAGCCGTGCGCAACAGCTCGACCCGGAAGGGAATCCAACCATGAAGTAGCAACGCGTGATCGCGGTCGATGCCATCTGCGCCGCGATGTCGGGACCGGGGCGCTCGTGGCCTCTGCCATCCAGCCCGGAAATCAACGGCTGCGTCGGGAAGCAGACCGGCATCCTGCGTGTGATCGACCCGGCCAAGGGCCAGAAGTGCTTGAAGTTCGAGACGCCGCTGAGCTGGAACAAGGCCGGCAAACCCGGCCCGGGCCGGACCTGCGGTCCGGCCGGCGACCTTTCGGGAGTGCATGATGTCCTTCGAACTGGGAGCTCTCGCCCGTGGCGGTGCACCTAAGCCTGGCGGTCACCGCCGCGAGCATGGGCACGCCGATCAGAAAAATAGTGCTAGCTGTCCAATTAGTCGGTGCGCGGCGTCGAGGAGGTTCTGGGCTGTGGTGATTGCCGTTGTGACTTCTTCGATTTCGACGTGTTCGCCGGGGAAGGCGGGGTATTCAAGCTCGTTGCGGCGCCGACGCAGTGCGCCGAGCCCGTTCAGCGGCCCGCCGAACTGGGCGCGCACGGCGTCGCTGACTGCAAGGTGCCCGCCGGCCTGAGTGGGTCGCAGACCCTGTTGCGCCAAGAGCGCTTCGCCGACGAACCGGGCGGCGTCATAGGCGAGGACAAACGCTGACTCTGGATCGTCAACAGCGATGGCGTCAGCGGATTCCAGCCGGCGCTGCGCTTTCTCCAGCCATGGCGTCCCATCGGCGCGAGTTCCTCGGACCCGTTCGAGGTGTCGTCGAGCCAGGAGTTGCTCGATCTCCTTGGCGCCTTGTGACCAGCGGCTCACGTCAGCGCCCACTTCGGTTCGGCAGGAGCACCGACACAATGGGCCGGGAGGCTATCTCGTCGACGAACCGGTCCTGCCCGGTACCTTGGCGTGTCCATCGGTCGGTGGTGATGACCGTGGGATTGACTGGACGGCCGAGCCGCTCCTGGGCCCGGTCGGCCGCGGCATAGAGCGGTCCGCGGTCTAGGCCGGCGTTGGTGACCACGACCAGGACATCCAGGTCCGCAGGCTCCGCCCCAAGCTCACCGTGATAGCGCGCCGCCCAGGACCCGAACAACGCCAGCTCGACCACGACCGTGTCCAGCTCGGTGATCGCCGCGCCGAATTCTTCGGCGATGATCTGCAGTGGGCCGAACGCCCGCAGCATGACCTCAGCAAGCGCGTCCACTAGTGGCCCGCTACCAGCGCGCACGAGCCGGGATCGGCCCAGAGTGCGGGTGGACAGCAGTCCAGCCTGCTCTAGTCGGCGAACTTCGTCGACCACACTGCTCAACGAGGCGCCCACCCGCCGCGCCAACTCGGTCTGGGTGAGTTCAAGATCAGGATTGAGCAGCAGCACGGTTAACAATCCTGCTTGGGTGCGGGAGCGCAGGATCGGCAGCAACGGCGGGGGATCACTACGCATGGGCCGATCATATCTCCGGCGCAACCGTAGGATTATGGGGTCATGCCAAACAGTCAGAGATCGAAACTCTAGCCTGACAGACTAGTCGGGATTCTTGCGCAGCTGCGTCAGGCTGGCATCGACCGTCTTCGCCGTCGGCGGTAGGCCCATCGCGACGTCGATATGGTCATCGGCCACCCCAGCAGCTACTAAGGGTACGTGGTAATGGACAAAGATCCTTTAATGTGATCTTCTTCTGTCGGTCTTCCCAGTTCAGAGGTGGTGCGCCGCCGGTGCGCCGCCAGGGACTCGAACCCCGAACCCGCTGATTAAGAGTCAGCTGCTCTGCCAGTTGAGCTAGCGGCGCTGGTGTCGACGCCTCCCGTGCGTGACGTGCAGGACGCTAGCACGCTGGCGCTGGCTGGTCTGGGTCAGGACCACAAGCAACCGGACAACGCCGCCGTGCGTCAGTACACACGTACCCCGCTGGGTGCGCCGGCAAGTCTGTCGGTCGGGTGCGGCAGACTCACAATCCTCTTGTAGCAGTGAATCATGGAACGGATGGTGCCCGTGGGGGCGAGCAGGTCGCGTCCGGCGGTCGGGGGTCGGAACACAGTGTCAAAGCTGATCAAGAACACCCTGATGATCACAGCGTTGCTGCTCGTCGGCATGCTCGGCACGCTGCTGGCGGGTTGCAGCGCGGGTAACAGCGCGCCGAAGCCCGGTGAGCTCCCGGCCGCTCCACCACCCCCTCCACCGCCGGTCGCGCGCATCACCACCGATCCGCCGGATCGCGCGACCGACATCTCGCCATTGGCGCCCATCACCGTCACCGTCGCGAAGGGCAAGCTCGGCCAAGTGACCTTGACCAATACGCAGGGAGCACCGGTTGTCGGCCAGCTCAAGCCCGACGGGACGAGCTGGAAGACCACCGAACCCCTGGGTTACGGCAAGGAATACATGATCAACGCCAACGCGGTCGGCGACGACAACCGACCGGTGGCCATCGAGTCCAGCTTCAAAACCATCGCGCCGCGCACCCTGGTCTACCCTTCGATCAACCCGACCGACGGGCAGACGGTCGGAGTGGGACAGCCGCTGGCGCTGTACTTCGACGAACCGATCGCAAACAAGCAGGAAGCCCAGAACTCCATCACCGTGACCACGAGCCCCCAGGTCGAGGGCGCCTTCTACTGGTTTTCCAACAAGGAGGTGCACTGGCGTCCCCAGCAGTTCTGGCAGCCGGGGACCAAGGTGACCGTGGACATCCGCTTCTACGGCAAGGACTTCGGCAACGGGGTGTACGGCCAGCAGGACCGGAAGTCCCAGTTCACGATCGGTGACGCCTTCGTGGCCCGGGCCGATGGCGCGACCCACCAGATGATCGTCGAAATCAACGGCCGGGTGGTGCGCACGATGCCGATCTCCATGGGGCGCCCGGATTTCGCCAGCGCCAATGGTGTGCACGTGGTCACCGAGCGCAACGCCACCAAGGTGATGGACTCGACCACCTTCGGCCTCTCGCTCGATGCCGGCGGGTACATGACCAAGGTGCAGTGGGCCACCCGGATCTCCAACAGCGGCGAGTTCGTGCACTCCGCGCCATGGTCAGTCGCCCAGCAGGGCAACAGCAACGTCAGCCACGGTTGCATCAACCTGTCGCCGGAGAACGCCAAGTGGTTCTTCGACAACGTGAAGAAGGGTGACGTTGTCATCAACGTCAACACTGGCGGCCCCAACCTCAAGCCGTGGGACGGCTTCGGGGACTGGCAGGTCCCGTGGGGACAGTGGGTCTCGGGCGGCAACAACAGGTAGCCGCACCACCGCCATCACCCTGCGGCGTGCTTGGCGATCAGGCGGTTGGCCCGCTCCGCCTGCTCGATGGGCGCCAGGTGCGCTCCCTCGAGAATCTCCAGCTTCGCCCGGTAAATGCCGGCGGCAAGAGTTTTGGCATGCGGATTCACCGGTGTGCGCTCATCCTGGGCACCGGCGAGCACCAGCGTGGGCGTCATGATCCGGCCCAGCAGCTTGCGACCATCCCAGGTGGCGATGGCCCCGCAGCACGCGGCGTAGCCGTCGTCGGAGGTATCCGCGATCATCTGGGTCGCCTGCTCCACCACCTCCGGGTGCGCAGCTGCCCACTCCGGGGTGAACCAACCGGCGACTACCTCCGGTGCTATCGCGGACGTGCCCGCCCAACGAACTGCTGCGGCCCGCTCGAGGTAGGGCCCAGGATCGTCGTAATGCGCGCTGGCGCTGCACAAGACCAGTGACGACAATCGCTCCGGGGTGTACGCGGCGAGACAGATCCCGACCATCCCGCCCAATGAGAGCCCGCAAAAGGCCACCCGCTCGATCTCCAACCGGTCCAGCAGCTCGAGTACGTCGATGGCCAGATCCGCAATCGCGTACGTCCCGCCCCCCACCGGAGATCCGCCATGCCCGCGATGGTCATAGCGAAGCACCCGGAATCGCTCGGCAAGCACCTCGACCTGGGGCTGCCAGATCTGCATCGTGCTACCCAATGGTCCGGCCAGCACCAGCACCGGCGAGTCAGCCGGCCCGACGAGATCGTGATCGACCTTGACGCCTCTCATGCGGGCACTCTAGTGCCAGATGCCCACAGTATGGGGTGAGTGACGGGATTCGAACCCGCGACATCCTGGACCACAACCAGGTGCTCTACCAGCTGAGCTACACCCACCATGCGCCGGCCTCGCCAGTGCTGATCACCATGATATCCGGCACCGCGTCGCGGTTACCGCCCGGGCATCTGATCGACGATGGCCTGAGCCGCCGCCTGCGCCTCCTCGGAGCTGGGGCCCGGTTCGGGCACGAACACGGTGCGCCGGTAGTACGCCAGCTCGCGGATGGATTCGGTGATGTCGGCCAGCGCCCGGTGTGCCAGGCCCTTGGCCGGCTGCGCGTAGTAGACCCGCGGGTACCAGCGACGGCACAGCTCCTTGATCGATGACACATCCACCATCCGGTAGTGCAGGTGCTCGTCAAGCTCGACCATGTCGCGGGCCAGAAATGCCCGGTCGGTGGCCACCGAGTTGCCGGCCAGCGGCGCCGAGCGGGCCTCGGGCACCCATGCGCGCACATAGGCCAGCACCTGCTGCTCGGCCTCGGCGAGGCTCACCGTGGACCGCCGCACAGCCTCGGTCAGGCCGGACTTCGCATGCATCTCGCGCACCACCTCCGGCATCGAGTCCAGCGCGGCATCATCGGCGTGGATCACCACGTCGACGCCCTCGCCGAGCACCCGCAGCTCGCCGTCGGTGACCAACGCGGCGATCTCGATCAGCGCGTCCTTAACGACGTCCAAGCCAGTCATCTCGCAGTCGATCCACACCAGACGGTCGTTCACACCCGTGAGCCTAGTGCGCCGGCGGCGTCGCCATGTTCTCCAAGCAGGAACGGCGTAAGCAATCCCGGCACGGCGTGCTCGGCAACGGCCAGCCCGTCGGCGGTGCGGACATCGATCACGCGGTAGGCACCGCTGCCGGCTGCGGTGGTCGCGGTCACGGTGACCAACCCGGCTCGGCGTTGAAAAAACGACTGCGACACTGTCCAGCCGATCACTCCGGAGCGCTGCAGCGCGACCGTGCCGCGCACGCCGGCACCGTGCCGGGTGACGAGGTAGCGGCTGGTCAGTGCATGCCCGAGATTACGATAGGCGTCCACCGCGAGCAGCACCGTCACCGGCAGCAGGCCCAGTGTTGCCCACGCCACCCAGGTGGGCACCGCAGTCAGCCACAGCACCGCGGATCCCGCGAGCACCGGCAGTACCGCGCGGGCCAGCCGCCGCCGCAGCGCGACGCGCGGGTGCCTGCGCAATGTCGTGCGGGTAGGGGAGGGATCCTCGGTGAGCACGGCCCCCGACACCCGGTGCGCCTCGTCCCGGGGGGCGGGCGGCAGCAGGGTGCCCCGGCCGCTGCCCAGCCCGGTGGCCACCGCACCGGTACGGGCCCCACGGCCGGCCCGCAGCAGCAGCGGCTCGACCACCTCGACCCCGCGCAGTCGACGCTCCTCCAGCGACACCGACCGCGCGGTCAACAGTCCCCGGCGGATCCGCAGGGTGCCGCCCGGCTCGCGGACCAGCCGGAATCCCCACCAGGCCTCAACGAAGATCAGCACCGAGCCCAACAACGCGATCACCAGCACCAGTACGGCGAACGCGGAGATCCCCAGCCACAACGGTGCAAGGCTCAGTCTCTCGCGGACACCGCCGAGATCCGCGAGTTCGGCGCTGAGCTCGCCCACCAGCTGGCCGAACGCCCCAGCGACCGCGCCGACCGCCACCAGGCTGGACGCCGTGAGCGGAGCGAAGCGCAGCCACGACCAATCGAGCGTGGCCAACTCGGTAGAGCTCGGCGCAGCCGTGGCACCTGCGAGGTTCGGATCACCGGCGTCTGCGGCATCTGAGGAATCCAGCAGGCGCTGACGCAAGCGGTCGGCCTCAGCGGCGGATATCGCGTCCAGGGTCAGCTCCCGTGACTCGATGCCCTCGCTGCGCTCCCCGGTCCCGACAGTGACCACGGACAGCCGGAACAACCGGTGCACCGGCCCGGCAGTGATGTCCACGCTGCGGATCCGGTCCCGTGGAACGGATCGGGCACTGCGGAACAGCAAGCCCGATCGCAGCTCGACGCGCTCGCTGGTGATCCGGTAACGGGTGGTCACCCAGCGCAACACCCCGGCGAGTACGACAACCAGCACGCCTACCAGGACTCCGTAGACCCGCCCACCGAGATCCTGCTGGACTCCGATGATCAGCACCAAGGCGATCACCGGCAGGAATCCGGCCAGCTGGCGCAGCGGCGTGACGGCGAGCATCCGAGGGTCCAAGCGCTGCCAGTCCGCCGCGGTGTGGGTCATGTGGCATCCCCGCGGGTCGCCTGGGTGATCTGCGTGAGCTGCTCGACGAGTTCATCAGCAAGCGCGTGGTCCAGCCCGGCCAGCCGCAGCGCCCCGGCCGCTGATGCGGTGGTGACCGTGACGGTGGACAGGCCGAACAGTTGCTGCAGCGGCCCGCGTTCGGTGTCCACGGTCTGGATCCGCGACATGGGTGCGACTCGCCATTCCTGGCTGATCCAGCCCGCAGAGGTGTAGACGGCGTCATCAGTCGTTTCCCAGCGGTGCACCCGGAATCGCCACCGCGGCATCACCAGGACATAGCCGAACCCGATGATCACCGCCGCGACCGTGACGCCGGCCAGCCACGACCGCGCCTCGGCCCAGGCGACCAGAGCGACCACCAGGGGGATCAGGACGGCCGCCACCTCGAGTGCGGCTTGGGTGGTCCACCAGGTGATCGCCCGGCGGCTCACCAGGTGACGAGGCGGACGCAACCGCAACGGCTCGGCGGGCAGCATCCCTCCACCATGCCGGATGAGTCCCGGTGCTCATACCGAGGCCTCGCCCTGAGCGGCGGCCTCCAGGAAGCGCGCCGGCACCTGCGGGACTCTGCTGGGATTTCCCGCAGTGAGCAGCAGCGCGGCATAGGTCGCGCGGGCGGCCTCCTCCAGGTTGACCGCTCGCTTGTGTGCCAGCTCGACTGAATCGGCCAGCACCGAGCAACCGTGATGCCCGAGCACCACGGCGTTGACCCCGCCAGCCACGGCCTCGGCGGCGGCGACCGCGAGCTCGATGGTGCCGGGCTGCTCGAACGGGACGGCGACGATCTCGCGCAGGTAGTACGCGTGGTCGGTGGTGATCAGCGCGATGTCGTAGCCCAACGCGGTGAGCAGCACGCTGGTCTGGGGATGCAGGTGGACGATCGCGTTGACGTCCGGGCGCCGAGTATAGGTCTCGGTGTGGAGGCGCCACTCGCTGGACGGGTTCGGGTGCCCGCCATGCAGCCCGCCGTCCGGGATGCTGACCAGGGAGAACTCAGCGGGCTGTAACCGCTCCAGCCACGTGTTAGCCGCGGTGATCCAGCACTGGTCAGAGCCCGGCTGGCGGGCCGAAAGATTGCCTCCTGATCCGACCACTAGGCCCGCGCGGACGACCTGCGCGCCGACGTGGCCAAGCTGATCGCACAGGTCGCCTTCCGGATAGCTCACTCCAGGAGCCTAAAAACCTCGGCAAGCCGCGTACGGGCTGTTACTACCGACAGTGATAATCCGGTTACGCTGCCGTACACTCCGAGTCCTTGAGAGTGGTCAAGCGGGCACGCGGGCACCGAAGAAAGGAAAGCTGATGCAGCTCAGCAAAGGCGTCCGGGCAATGGGACGCGTCGGAGCGTGCTTGGCGTTCGCGTCCTCGGCGGTCGTGCTCGCCTGGTCGACTCCAGCGTTGGCGCAACAGGACGGTGCTCAGTTCACCGTTGCGCTGTCTGGCCAGGAGAGCGTCAACGGCGGAGATGCCGACGGGCAGGGGTCCGCTCGACTCGATCTCAACCCGCAACAGGGGACGGCCTGCTACGAGATCACCTGGAAGAAGCTCGACGGTGCGGTTACCGCGTTCCACCTCCACGCCGCCCGTCACGGCAGCGAAGGCCCGCATTGGATTGATTTCTTCAACGATCAGAATTTCGATGGAGACCAAGACAAGGCATCGGATTGCGTGCGTAGCACCCGAGAGAAGATCGAGGCCGTCATCAACGATCCTTCGGCCTACTATCTCCAACTCCACTCCACCGCGTTCAAAGACGGAGCAATCCGCGGCCAGCTGGGGTAGCACTGCAACGGCACTTGCTGAGCGCAGCCGCTCACATGCCGCATCTCACACCCCCGCTAGCCCTGGAGGCTGCGGTTGAAACCTGAGCAGTGTGAGGAGCGTGGCGTGCTGCTGCCGCAGCAATGCGCTCGTCGCTCGTGGTCAACGGGGATCGCATCGGGCCACGGGCTGGGGCGTTAGAGGGTTGGGCCGCGTTGACGCGCAAGCATCCGGGAAGCTCACCGGCTGTATCGCTAACGCAACGCCTCGTAGCAGCGATACGGAAACCGAGCGTCGTGCCAGTTGTGCTTGAACGCTGCTCTCGAACGCTGCTTTGGGGGCGTCCGGCACCGTAAGACGAGGATAGGGGCACGCCAGGATGAGCTACTGGCTCGGGATCGACGTGGGCACCACCTTCACCGCCGCGGCCATCTGCAGGCGGGAAGCTGGGCGGCGCCCGCTGCCCGAGGTGATACCGCTGGGCAGCCGCTCCGCTGCCGTGAGCTCGGTGGTCTACCTGAGTGAAGACGGCCAGGCGGTCGTCGGGGAAGCTGCCGAACGCCGCGCCGTCACCGACTCTGACCGGGTGGTACGCGAGTTCAAACGGCGCATCGGCGACGAGGTCCCGATGGTGATCGGCGGTGTCCCGCATTCCGCCTCCGACATCGCTGCGATGGTGGTCCGCTGGGTCGTCGATCGCGTCGCCGAGCGCGAGGGCGAATCCGCCCGGGGCATCACGATCACACATCCGGCCAGCTGGGGCACGTACAAGACCCAGATCATGGCGGAGGCGCTGCGCGCGACCGATCTGTCGGAGATCACGTTCCGCACGGAGCCGGAGGCGGCGGCTGCGAGCTACTCGATGCAGGAACGGGTCGCCACTGGCAGCACCATCGCGGTCTACGACCTGGGCGGGGGCACCTTCGATGCAGCCGTCGTGCGCAAGACCGGTCCTGCGACGTTCTCCGTGCTCGGCGTCCCCGAGGGCATTGAGCGATTGGGCGGCGTGGACTTCGACGATGCCGTCTTCGGCCACGTCGCGGCCAAGGTCCCCACCTTGAGCGAACTCGATCCGGAGGCCCCCGCCGCACTTGCGGCGACCACTCGACTGCGGCGTGAGTGCACCGAAGCCAAAGAAGCGCTCTCGGCCGACACCGAGGTGACGATTCCGGTGCTGCTTCCCGAGATCCAGTCGCAGGTGCGGCTGGTCCGGGCCGAGTTGGAGGACCTGATCCGCCCGCAGGTAGCCCAGACGATTGAGGCGCTGCGCCGGGCGCTGCGGTCCGCCGACGTCGCTCCAGAGGAGCTTGACGCGGTGCTGCTGGTCGGTGGTTCCTCACGGATACCGCTCGTAGCGCAACTCGTCTCGGCCGAGCTAGGTCGCCCAGTCGCAGTGGACGCCGATCCCACGGCTGCGATCGCGCTGGGGGCCGCCCTGTCCGCGCTTGCCGAAGAGACCGCCGACCTCGACACCGTCAGCCCGGATGTCTCACCGGACGCACCGGTTCCTGCCGAAGATGTGACCCAGCCGATCGCAACACTGGCTGGATCCGACATGCCAGAGCACTCCCAGATGGATGCTCCGCACAGGCCAACTCTGACTGCCATCCCTTCGGGGATCGAAGGTGCCGACGTCGAGTCGCGCCGAGCCAGGTCGCGGCGGGTGCAGCAGATCACCGCGGCGGGATTCCTTGCCCTCGTTCTCGCCGGTGGAGCGGTGGCCGTGCCTTTCCTGACCGCCCGCAGCGGCCCGGTTCCTCCAGCGGACGCAGGGACACCCGCCACCGCAACTCCTAACCCCGCTGCGGTACCGGACATCCCCATCCCCGGACCGGACGCCGGCAGCGGCAACGACCCGGACTCGGGTAACGAGGACTCCAACGGTGCTGTCCGTATGAGCCGCACAAACGCACCGGCTCCTGGGGGCGACACCGCGGCCAAGCCGGGCGGCACTGCGCACACCAACTCGCCACCGACCACATGGACTACCCGGTGGAGCACCAGCTGGACCAAACCCCCTGAGACTGGTCCGGGTGGTGGGACTGATCCCGGTGGTGGTGATACCACTCCCGGTGATGGCGACTCCACTCCTCGCAGTAGCCAATCCACCCCGCCTAACGGCGACTCCATTCCCAGCGCTGGTGGCTCGACTCCTGGGGACGGAGACTCCACTCCTGGCGCTGGCGACTCGACCCCCGTCGACAGCGACTCCACTCCCGGGGGCGGCGACTCGACACCCGGGGACGGCGACTCCGGTACTCCGGCTCCCTCTTCCTGAAAGACACCGCCCAGCCACGGGTGTTCGTCGGGGGCCGGTATCCCTAGCCTGATCCGCAGGACAGGACAGAAAGGGATCGAGGTGACCTACCCGCTGCAGCTCACGCCGGCTGAGCAGGAACGCTACCGCCTCATGGCGGAGGCTGCCCGTGCCGAGGAACGAGCCCAGTGGACGGCTGCCGGGATCGGGCCCGGCGCGCGGGTGGCGGATATCGGCTGTGGGCCAGGAGCGGTCCTGCGGTTGCTCGCCGAGGAGGTCGGCAACGGCGGGAGGGCGGACGGTGTCGACCTGGATGGCGGCGCCGTCACCGCCGCCGCCGAGCAGGTCGCCGATCTCACCCAGGCTTCGGCGCGGGTGGGTGAGGCCGCGGCCACCGGACTCGACCCGGGCAGCTATGACGTGGTGATGTGTCGCCACGTCCTGGCCCACAACGGCGGCCATGAAGCGGCCATCATCGCCCATCTCGTCGAGCTCGCACGTCCCCGGTGGGGCGATCTATCTCGTTGATGCCGATGGCACTGCGATGCGGGTGCATCCCGAGGACCCCGACCTCGCCGATCTCGAAGCCCGGTACGCAGAAATGCACCGCTCTCGCGGCAACAACATCGCCATCGGCCCGACGCTCGGGACCCTGCTCGAAACCGCGGGGCTGCAGGTCGAGTCTTTCCGCAGCGGGGGACCGGTGTACCAGGTTCCACCGCAGCTGCGCCCACCGTCCTGGGCCGCTCGGGATGCGCTGGTGGCCGCCCGGCTCGCCACCGCGGCCGACCTACGCAGGTGGGCAGCGGCGTTCGAGCGCGTCGACGCGCTCACCACCCGGCCCTGGATGACCCTCGCATTCTTCATGGCCGTGGGCCGCAAGCCCGGCCCTTGATGGCGCCACCAGTTACGGCGTTTGCACCGTAGCCACCGGCTCGTAGAGAGTGGTGCGCTGCGCCAGCGGCCGCCCGAGCGGCTCGACGATCGCCCGGAATCCGGCCTCGTCCAAGCTTTGACCGTGGCTGGCACCAGCTGCGCGGCTGATGTTCTCGTCCATCAGTGTGCCACCGAGATCATCCACTCCAGCCTGCAGCAGCTGGCGGGCACCGGAGGCGCCGAGCTTGACCCAGGACGCCTGCACGTGGTCAATCAGCCCGTGAAACGCAATCCTGGCCACCGCGTGCACCAGCAGCACCTCCCGCCACGTCGGTCCCCGCCGGGCCGCCCGCTTGAGGTACATCGGAGTGGCCATGTGCACGAAGGGCAGCCCGACGAACTCGGTGAACCCACCGGTCTGCTCCTGCAGGGCACGGGCGCGCAGCAGGTGACGGACCCAGTGCAGGGGTTGTTCGATGGCGCCGAACATCATCGTGACGTTGGATCGCAACCCCACCGAGTGCGCCACCCGGTGCGCCTCCAGCCACTCCGCAGTGGTGATCTTGTCCGGGCACAGCACCGCCCGGACCTCGTCGTCGAGGATCTCCGCGGCGGTCCCGGGCAGCGAGCGCAGGCCCGCCTCGCGCAACCGGATCAGGTAGTCGGCGAGTGGTTCGCCCAGCCGCCGGGCTCCTTCGGTGACTTCCAGTGCAGTGAAGCCGTGAATGTGGATCGTGGGAGCGGCCTCCCGGATCACCCGGCACACCGTCAGGTAGTAGTCGCCGTCGAAACTGGGGTGAATGCCACCCTGTAGGCACACCTCGGTGGCGCCGCACCGTTGCGCCTCGAGGACCCGTGCCACGATCTCGGACAGCTCGAGCAGGTACGGCGCGCCGCGCAGGTTCAGCGACAGCTTGCCCTTGGAGAACCCGCAGAACCGGCACCGGAAGGTGCACACGTTGGTGTAGTTGATGTTGCGATTGACCACGTAGGTGACGGTGTCGCCGACGGTTGTCACGCGCAGCTCGTCGGCCAGCTCGGCAACAGCGGCAACCTCGGGGCCACGGGCGGACAGCAGCGTCATCAGCTCGTCAAGTCCGGGACGCTGCCCGGCCCGGACCCCGTCGAGCACCGCACGCACCGCGCCGGTGGCACGTGCCGGCGCGGGCAGCAATACCGGCGGCGCGACGTCGGTACCTGAGTACCAGGCGGTGGAGCGACGCCCGGTCAGGAGCACCTCGGCGCCATACCCGACATTGGTGGCCTGCTGCGCCCGTTCGGCCAACACCGCACCCGGATCGTCCCGGCCCAGCCCCTCGGCGTCGGAGCGGTCCAGTACCCGGAAGCGCACCGCCTCATCCAGCCACCGCTGCGGGTCCAGCGCGTACTCCGGGTAGATGGTCAGGCGTGGTGCCAGAGTGTGGCCCGCGGCCTCGGTGGCGATGCGCAGCTCCTCCAGAGAGGGCCACGGCCGTTCGGGATTGACGTGATCGACGGTGATGGGGGAGACCCCGCCCCAGTCATCGATGCCGGCGGCAAGCACGCGCGCTGGGTCGTCGGTGAGGTTGGGCGGCGCCTGCACATGCACCTCGGGCGGCAGCAGCAGCCGGGCCAGCGCGATGGCCCGCAGGTGCTCCTCCGCCGGGCAGGGTGGGCCGTGGCGCATGGCAGTGCCCGCCTTGGGCCGGAAGTTCTGCACGATCACTTCCTGCACGTGCCCGTACCGGCGGTGTGCCTCGGCGATCGCCTCCAATGCGGCAACGCGGTCGGCCTCGGTCTCGCCGATACCGACCAGGATCCCGGTGGTGAACGGGATCGCCAGCTCGCCCGCTATGTGCAGGGTGGCCAGCCGCCGATCCGGGTGTTTGTCCGGAGCACCCCGGTGCGCTGCGAGGTCCGACCGCAACGACTCGATCATCATGCCCTGGCTGGCGGTCACCTCACGCAATGTGGCCAGCTCGGCGCGGTACAACGCGCCGGCGTTGGCATGCGGGAGCAGCCCGGTGTGCTCCAGTACCCCGCGGCAGGCAGCGACGAGGTAATCCACGGTGGAGTCGTAGCCGTGGTCGGCAAGCCAGTTCCGAGCCGCCGGATAGCGCTGCTCAGGGCACTCGCCGAGGGTGAACAAGGCTTCGTGGCAGCCCAGCTCCCCGCCCCGACATGCGGTCGCCAAGATCTCGTCAAACTGAAGGTAGGGCGACGGCAGCTCACGCGGGGCATGCGCGAAGGTGCAGTAGCCGCAGCGATCCCGGCACAGCATGGTCAGCGGCAAGAACACCTTGGGGGAGTAGGTCACCCGAGTGCCGTACACCGCGTCCCGGACCGCACGAGCCCGACCCAGCAACTCCCGTGTGCCTAACCGAACGAGCCCGCCCCCGTCGCCCATCACGCCTCCACCGGCCCCGATATGGAGACACATCGGGGCTAACCAGGACTCTATAGGCCTGATATGTCTCCATATCGGGTTAGTGAGGCGCGGGTTAGTGAGGCGCGGGTTAGTGAGGCGCGGGCTAGTGGGTGGCAAGGCGTACGCGGTCGCGGCCGGCGGCCTTGGCCGCCATCAGCGCGCCGTCGGCTGCCAGCAGCAGGCGGTCGAGTTCATTGCCGTCATCGGGGCACACCGCCGCCCCGATGGACACCGAGATCCCGCCCACCGTGACCGGCCGGTCGTGTGGGCCGTGGACCAGGACACACAGCCGGCTGATGCGCAGCCGGATCCGGTCTGCGACGGGCTCGATCTGGGTGGTTCCCACCCCTGGCAGCAGGATCACGAATTCCTCGCCGCCGAAGCGCCCGACCAGGTCGTAGGGCCGGGTCGCAGCGCGCAGTTCGTCAGCGACGGCGCGCAGCAGTTGATCGCCGACGAGATGCCCCATCCGGTCGTTGAACGACTTGAAATGGTCCAGGTCGAGCATCAGCACTCCGAGTGGCTCGGCGAGCCGGCGGGCCCGTTCGATTTCCCGGCCGGCGACCTCATGCCAGAAGCCCACGGTGAGCAAACCTGTCTTGCTGTCGGTGCGGGCGGCCTGCTGGAAGTGCGGCAGCAGCAATGCGCGATGCAGAGCGATCACGGTGATCATGAGGACCGCGATCAGCCACGGCTGCCAGGCCAGCATGGCGGCAAGTGCCACGCCCAGCCCGAGCGAGGCCGCAACGACAACCTGATCGCTCGGGTTGCCCAATGCCTGACGAGTTGGCTGCAAAGGGTCGGACATCATCACGGCACCGGCGACCAGCCCGAAATTGACCAGCCAGTACGCCGCTCCGGCACCGATCAGGGCCGCCAGCCCCGGCAGACCATGCGGGATGATCGGATATCCGTTGGGCGCCAC
Source organism: Pseudonocardiaceae bacterium (assembly GCA_050700255.1). Taxonomy (GTDB): domain Bacteria; phylum Actinomycetota; class Actinomycetes; order Mycobacteriales; family Pseudonocardiaceae. Next base: position 2,673 of record JBOHGX010000301.1, on the reverse strand, counting down.
CAGCTGCAGGACCGCGGCAGCAGCAGCCGGCGCCAGCACCATCGTCGCGCCCGAGAACAGCTTGCGGTACAGGCGGCCAGGGCTGATCCGGTACCAGGAGTGCAGGTACACAATCATGGTGACGGCGAAGACCAGCGGTAGCGGGACCGACAACACCGCCGCGAAGATCCACAATGACTTCAGGTTCGGGAGCAGGCCGCTGCCGACTGTCCGCTCCCGCTGGATCTCGATCTGGCGAACCGCCTCCTGGTGGAGGACTGCTCCCGCAACCAGCACGCAGAACCGGAACACATCGTCCGGCTGAACCGGGATCGCCGCGATCACCCCGGCGAGCAACGCCAGCGCCACGATGTCCACGGTCAGGATGTAGGCGACCACGGCCCGCCGCTCGCCCCAAAGCTTCCACCGCCGCGGGTGCAGAGCCGCCAGGCCACGCCGGGACACGACGTGATCAAACCCGTGGCTCACGCTCACTAGGGGCCCCCGGTGGTGACGTTGAGCAATCTCCCCCAGCGTAATCGGCCTGCGACTCTTTGTCATCCTCCGAGCGAAGTGCCACATTCAGGCGAGCTGCAATCACTTTCAGTAATCGACTGTTGAACGGAGAGAACTTCGGAAGGTCACGCCAGCAGCGTCATCCGGTAGCAGATCGGGCAGCGAGACCGGCCCCCGGTCGAATCAGCCGCGCGGCGAGGGGCGGGCTCGTAGCCGCTGGGCGATCCCGTAGCCGGCAACGTTGAACGGTGCAGATAATGGATGAGCGGTACCCCGTGACGTCACCTGCTGCGATTACGCTTGGTATGAAGTGCGTCACTCAGCGTTGCATCCTGCACCGGCGAGAGGGGGTGGTCATGACGCAGCGGGGACGCGTGCTGGGCGCACTGGCTAAGGTCTTGCTGGTCTCCACGCTTTCGGCCGCGCTGCTGTCCTCCTCGGTTTCCCCGCCGCTGATGTCACACCACTCGGCCGCGCCGTCTGTTTCGTCGTTCCCGAGCATCCCACCGCCTGGCGCCGCACCTGACCCACTGCCCAACCAGTCACCCGCACTGCCGCCGGTCTCGCCGTTCACCGGTCTGACCACCGACCTCAGCGCGCCGGTGCTCACCGTCAAGATCGACAACGCCCGGCCGGCGCGCCCACAGACCGGCCTCACCCTTGCCGATGTGGTGTATGTCGAGCCGGTTGAGGGGGGCATCAGCCGGCTGCTCGCGGTGTACCAGTCTCAATACCCGCCGCTGGTGGGGCCGGTGCGCAGCACGCGATTGACTGACCTGCAACTGCTGGCCAATTTCGGCCGGCCGGCGCTGGCGTTCTCTGGCGCTGCCGCCGAGGTCGGTGCACTGGTGGCACAAGCGCCGGTGCTCGACGTCTCGGCCGATGAACAGCCGGGCAGCTACCGCCGAGACCGGAAAAGACGGATGCCGCACAATCTCTACGCCGACACCAACCTGCTACGCCAGGGCGGTGCGCCGCCGCGCGACATCGGGTTCCGCTTCGGTCCCACCCCGCCCAGTGGCCGCCCGATGCCGGAGACCAACGTCCGGTATGCGGCTACCGGCATCGGGGTGCAGTGGATGCCTGCCGAGGCGAGGTGGGTGATGTCGATGGACGGTGCGCCGCTCACCTCCGCCTCCGGGCCACGGCCCGGTGCGGCCACCGTGGTGCTGCAGCGGGTGGCACTGCGAGACACCCCGATCCGCGACGCCTCCGGGTCGCCCTCGCCATTCGCGGCGACCGTGGGCGTCGGGAGCGTGGTGGTGCTCCGGGATGGCCTCGCGTTCGACGGGAGCTGGTCGCGCCCGGCCCCTGACGCGATCACCACGTTCACCCTCCCGGATGGATCACCGCTGACCTTCACCCCCGGACCGGTATGGGTGGTACTTGTCCCGGAATAGCTCCTGGCACTGTGCTCAGGGGTGAGGTGGGCTCAGGGCTCAGGGCGAGGTGGCCGAGCGTGAGGTGGCAGCGGTGAAATTCGGGGCGTTCCTGCTGGCGCCACAGTATCCCGGCCAGAACCACGGCACGGTGCTGGACGCCACCGTGGCCGCTGCGGTGGCCGCTGACCAGGCCGGGTTCGACGAGGTATGGGTTGCCGAGCACCACTTCATCTCCTACGGGGTGTGCCCCTCGGCGGTGACGCTCGCCGGTTACTTGCTGGCAGCGACCCGGCGAGTGGCGGTGGGTACGGCGGTGAGTGTGCTGTCCACCGCGCATCCCGTCGCTCTTGCCGAGCAGACCGCGCTGCTCGACCAGCTCTCCGGCGGTCGGTTCCGGTTGGGGGTGGGCCGCGGCGGCCCGTGGGTCGACCTGGACGTGTTCGATACCGGGCTCGGCCGCTGGGAGCATGGCTACCCGGTAGCGCTGGACGTCCTACTCGAGACATTGCGTACCGGGCGCGTGGCGGACGCCTTGCCACTGGTGCCGGCGCCCCGGACCCGCCCGCACCCGCCGGTGGTCACCGCGGTGACCTCGCAGGGTGGCCTCGAGGTGGCGGCCGCGCGTCGCCTTCCGATGCTGCTGGGCATGCATGCCGACGACGAGGAGAAGGCCACGTTCACGGCACGCTATGCGGCGTTGACCGATGGGTTTGATCCCGGTCACCTGGCCGCCGGGGTGGCCCATGTCGCAGACACCCGCACCGAGGCCCTCGCCGAGGTGCGTGCGGCGTTACCC
>JBOHGX010000300.1:0-1820 GCA_050700255.1 Pseudonocardiaceae bacterium | reverse complement strand
TCGGACACCTGGTCGCGATGTTCCCCGATGTCCTGTTCAGCTTCGGCCTCGCCCACCAGCGGTGGATGGACGTGTTCCTCGGGCACATCAGCACCCACTTCGTGCCCGGCGGCAACCTCACCTGGTTCGCGGTCTTCCTCGCCGCGCTCGCTGTATACCTGACCGTACTGTCCCGACCTCGCGGGAGTACGGAGATTCGGTGAAGGCATGCCACCGCCGCATCGGCACTGGCACTGATGAGGTGTTTCCGTGCCAGGGAACACCTTTGTTATCTTTCCAGGAGGATTCAATGTGCGTGGATTCCGCACCAGCGGTCCCGGGAAGGAACGTGGACAGGTGGTGGCTCGCTGGCCTGATCGCCACTGTCGCGGTCGCTGCGCTGCTCGTCGTGACAAGCTGCGGTCAATCAACCCTAAATCGCTCAGCGTCGGCCTCAAACGGCTCAGCGCCGGCCGGAACTGTGACCTACCCAGAGCTGAGGGGAGCGCACGTCACCGGCAATGTCCAATACGACCACAGTCCGCCGGTCGGTGGGGATCACTGGGCCGTGGTGCTCAACTGCGGGATTTACGATCTCCCGGTTGCCCACGAAAACGCCGTCCACGCGCTTGAGCACGGTGCGGTGTGGATCACCGACCTTCCGGGCTTATCTCCGGCCGAACTGGACCGCCTCCGCGCGCTGGTGAAGGCGAGCTACGACGGAACGGACCGCTACGTGATCCTCAGCCGCTATCCCGGGCAAAGGGCGCCGATCATCGCCTCGGCATGGGGACGCCAGCTGACGCTGCAGGCACCCACCGATCCCCGTCTCCAGAGCTTCATCAGTTACTTCCGCCAGGGACCCCAGAGCGTGGAACCCGGTGCTCCCTGCTCCGGGGGGACCGGGAGCCCCGTCGGCTAAGCCCTCCCCCAGCAACCACAGTCTGCGCAGCGACGGTCAGGCTGTAGGCCAGCACGCCAGCTGGCCGAAGACGCGCACCCACCTCCGGATGCTCACGACCGTTGGCGCGCAGACCGATCTCCAGCACACCGGTGGTGACCGCCATCGACGACACAGTGCCATCGGTCGACATGAGATACTATTTACGTACGGACTACGTAGGTCATGTCGATCTCGCTCCCGCCATGCGGGTAGCCCTCGGCGATCGCAGCGGCCCTCGCGGCCGCCAGACGGACCATCGACAGGAGGTCACGACCGTGATGTGCGGAACGATGGCTGGCATGGGGCTCTGGGGGCTCCAGGTGATCCTGACGTTGCTCGCTGTGCTCGTGCTTGCCGTGCTCGGCGGCGTCTGGCTCTACCGGCGGCTGCGCGCCGAACAGCACAACGCGGGCACCGTCGACACCGATTCGGCGCGCACCAGGCTGCGCGAACGCTACGCCGCCGGCGAGATCGACGATGAGGAGTACGAGCGTCGCCTGTCGGGTCTGTCGACCTGGCGGTAACAGCGACTCGGCCCGGCGCCGCCACACGCCACCACCGAGAAGGAGAAGCGATGGAGTCATACCTGTACGGCGTGGCCTTGCTGGCCTGTCCGATCGGGATGGGCCTGATGATGTGGATGATGATGCGCGGGAAGCACACCAGTGGCGGTGACCGTAGCGGCGGGCAGGAGCAGGTCGCCGCGCTGCGGACCGAGATCGACCAGCTCAAGGCCGACCGTGCCGGGCAGCGGACACCGGGCGGGTAGTGATGTCCACCTGGATCGCCGCGTTGGTCGCCGTGGCCGCGATCACCGCGACCTACCTGTTGTGCGTCCGGCCGGCGATGCGCGGACGCTGCACGACGGGCGGACCCCCCACGGGGGATGCTGAGACCG
>JBOHGX010000299.1:0-12975 GCA_050700255.1 Pseudonocardiaceae bacterium | reverse complement strand
ACCCACAACCGTCGGGCCGAGCTGCTACGCACGCTGGCCCGCATGACCGCGCTGCCGGACCAGGCCACCGTGGTGGTGGTCGACAACGCGTCGACAGACGGCACCTGCGATGCGGTGGCCGAGCTCTTCGGCCAGGTGATGCTGCTGCGCAGCACGCGCAACCTGGGTTCCCTGGGACGCAACCTGGCCGTCCGGGATGTCACGACGCCATACGTGGCGTTCTGTGACGACGACACCTGGTGGGAACCCGGTGCGTTGCGCCGCGCTGCCGATCTGCTGGATACCCATCCGGGGCTGGCCTCGGTGACAGCCCGCATCCTCGTCGCGCCGGACCTGGTTGAGGATCCGATCACCCGAGCTGCGCGACTCCCCGGTGCCCGGCCCGGCGTGGTTGCCCGGCCCGGCGCTGCTGGGCATGCTGGCCGGCGCAAGCATGCTCCGCGTCGATGCCTTCCGCGAGGTCGGTGGTTTCTCACCGCGGTTGTGGCCAGGCGGGGAGGAGGAACTGCTGGTGATCGATCTCGCCGCACACGGCTGGTGGTGCCACCCGAGGTGGAACATGGGCTGCGGCTGCTGGAGGAGCCGCAGCGGCATTCGCGGGCGCGCCGGTACGTGGGCTGAGACCGGCGATGGACGTCGATGTGAAAGGAAGCGTCATGCCATCACAAGACAGGTCCCGCCAGCGGCGAACGCGGGAGGAGTACGAGCGCGGGCTACCCGGGTACCACGACCCGACCGCCGGATTCGGCGGTGCCACCCCAGCCCGCAGCGCGCTGACCCTGCGCGCGGTGCTGGCTGGTTTCGGGTTGTTGTTCTGCACCGTCGCCGCGGTGTTGACGATCCGATCAGGTCTGGTGGCCTTCGGGGTGGTGTTCGCCGTGCTCGCTGGGGTGGCGCTGGTGGACCTGGGTTGGGTGATCCACCGCAAGCGCCGCGGCGAACCGGGTTGAACTGGCCGGGTCAATCCTGGGCCATGTCGAAGAAGCGGCTGTAGTGCAACTGGTGGGCAACGGTCACGGTCGTGGTCGGCCCGTTGCGGTGCTTAGCGAGGATCAGGTCCGCCTCACCGGCCCGAGGATCGTCACGCTCCCACGCATCAGGCCGGTGAATCAGCATCACCATATCCGCATCCTGCTCCAAACTGTTATGCAAGCTGACGCCGTTTGCAACGAAATTGTGAGTCCCAAGAACGGTGGCGTCATGGACCGGCTGCTCACCGATGCTCTCTATGGAACAAATCTCGTCCCAGAAGACGTCATTAGTGGCGAGCAGATGAAGGTCCGAGTCCTCAAGAATCGCAGCAATCCGGGTCAGCCGAGCTCGACTCACGCTGTGTTTCCATAACGGGCTGCCACAGAACTTAGTACCCATCGCAGCGGCGAAGGCGCGTTGCGTCATGCGACGCTCGATGAGAACCGAACGGACCCGTGCCCATACCTCAGTGGGAACGGTGTCGACGTTCGTGTTGCCTGCTAGCCCGCACAGCGCTTCCAACGCTCGGATTGCAGCTTCTCCACGGGCACAGTGGCAGCCCACGTCGGAGAGGAAGGTGCGCTGATTGTCGAGGCCGGTGACGCTCACGTGGTAGCTGTCGCGATATCCGGACTTGTGCGCCACGTTAATCCGGGCGAGCACACCGACCCGCAGCAACAGGCGCGCCACGTCGTCTGCGAGCCGACGGCTTGTACTTGCGTAGTAAATCTGGACGCGCCGATCTGATCCACTCGGGTACCGGATGCAGCCATCCGTTGCCCATAGGTGTCGCAGGAACAATGCCACCTGGGCACGGGAGAGCCCGAACACCTCGTCAGGAATGAACTTCTCATAGCTGTGCAATCCGAATAGACCCAGCTTGTCGAGCCAGGCCGCGATGGGATTGCGCCTGCCATGAGTGAGCCGGAAGGGCGCCGGGAGACGGAGCGAGGTACACCTCGCTGCCTCGTGGTCATCGCGGACCGCGGTGATCCCGAACGTCGCGGCAGCGTCGGACACGGCGCGGAAGTTGGCCTCGTCGATGCTGGCGTAGCGCAGCGGCTGCCGTCGCACAAACGAGCCGTCGCCGATCAGGTGCGCAAGCAGAATGACGTGTTGTTCGGACCACGTTCGAACCTGTTGTGGCTCGGGCACGGATCGCGGCACGGCTACCCGTGACCCCTCGGTGAGCTCACCGAGCGGGAGCCATCCGTCGAAAGTCAAGAATGGATGGTTCGCGGTGGCCTCCACCATCCGTCCGGACCGGAGGGTGACTCGGAACGTCTCTTTCGTACCGCTCGGGAAGGCGTGCGTCAACGGCCGGGCTACCAGCCGCAAACGCTCGTCCAAAGACCACACCGGGACATTTCGCTCGCCGCTGGCGAGCAGTTCGCCAAGGGTGACCTCGGCGCCGGTGTCGGCGCGGAGAATCCGCGTTCCAGCGGTGAGACAGCCGGACTCGCGAAGGTCGGCCAGCATCGGCCTCTTGTCGGTGCGCTGCTCTGGACCACGGTTGAGCTGGGAAATTGTGACCACCGGGACTTCCAGCTCCTTGGCCAGCAGCTTGAGGTGCCGGGAGAATTCGCTGACCTCCTGCTGGCGGGACTCGACCTTCTTGCCCGAGGTCATCAGCTGCATGTAGTCCACGACGATCAGGCGCAGGTCATGGCGCTGCTTGAGCCGTCGGGCTTTCGCCCGGATCTCCATCATCGTCATGTTCGGCGAGTCATCAATGAACAGCGGAGCCTCGCTCACCTCGCCCATCCGCCGGGCCAACCGGGTCCAGTCATCGTCACTCATCCGACCGGAGCGCATGTCCGCCAATCGAATCCTCGCCTCGGCAGACAGCAGCCGCATCACGATCTCAGTGCGGCTCATCTCCAGAGAAAAGATCACGCTGGTCATGCCATGAGCAACCGAGCAGGACCGCGCGAAATCCAGTCCCAGTGTCGAGTTGTGGGTGGGAATCATCGATTGCCCCGCCAGATAAAGGTGGTCGCTGTTGTCCACCTGGACGCAGCGGACGGGAACGGACTGAACCGGTCGCACGTCGACGATGTAGCGTGCGCCTGATCTCGCCCGTGAATACTGCCGACCTTCTTTGTGAACGAGCCGCTTGCGCTCCAAACGGAAAACGTCGTCCTCTGTACTGAACGTGAGAGTGAAGGCCGTAGCCGACTTGCTGGTGCGCCCACGCACCTGCTTGGTGGAGATTCCGCACCGGTAACCCAGACTGACAACAAGCTCACGAACATCGTGTGCGAGCCGGGCAGAAGTGACGCAGAACTGCACCGATCCACCGGATGTAACCGTACCGTCAGTGTCGAGCAGACCGGCAAGCAGAGCCCGCCGCTGCGCGAGCGAGGCCCGCAGATAGATCAAGGGAATGTGCTTATTTCCCAACAGATCGAGCGTACGCAGCCTCGCCTGGACGGTCCCGTGGCGGTCACGGCACGACTGGCACTGGACCAGACCGCACGAAGGAGTGCCACAGTCGTCGCATGTGGGAGCAGGCACCTCAGCCTCGACGTGAACTGCGATCTCTGGATCGGCTCTGGTGAAGTTTGCGGCGTAGCTGGAACCATCACCGAGCCACACACCGAGGGAGTAGGGCGGGATGAGCAAGTTCCGGTCGGGAAGGTCGAGTGGCTGGCAATTGACCACTGAATGATTGAGTCGCCGATCAGCGGTGCAGCACCGGAGCGTCGCTGCGATTTGCTCAGTAGTGCGCACCTCGGCAAATGTCCGCTGGTTGCGGTAACGATTGTAGCCGATCGCGGCCTGCTGCGCCGAGCGGCGTGAGGCGCGGGTCTCGGTGAGCCACTGATGCTGACCATCGGCCACGATGATCGAGCCGTCGGAGAATTCGACCTCGTAGCAGGGCCTGCCGCGTAGTACCTTTGTTGCCGCCACCACTGTCGTGGGTCGGCCGTTCGCGCCCAACAACTGGTCGCCAACGGCAATGTCGCCCATTGTCGTCCAACCATTCGGCGTAGGCAGCGAAGTGTCCAGCGCGAGCGCCTTTCCTATTCCGGGGCGGGCCGCAATAATCACCATTTGTCCGGCATGCAGGCCATTGGTCACCGCGTCGAGGTCCACGAAGCCGGTCGGGACCCCGGCCGATGCGCCGCCCCGGGAGGCGATCGCATCGATCTCGTCCATCGTGGGCTGCAGCAGCTCCTCGAGCGCGATGTAGTCCTCGCTCATCCGCCGCTCGGTGACCTCGTAGACCGCGGCCTGAGCGCGATCCACCACCTCGTCCACGGCAGCGCCGTCGGATCCGAGATAGCCCAGCTGAACGATCCGGGTGCCGGCCTCGACCAGACGCCGCAACACCGCCTTACCGGCGACGATCTCGGCGTAGTACCCAGCATTGGCCGCGGTCGGCACCACCGAGATCAACGTGTGCAGGTAGGGCGCCCCACCTACCCGCAGCAGCTCACCGCGGCGTTCCAGCTCGGCGGAGACGGTGACTGGATCAGCCGGCTCACCGCGCCCGTACAGGTCCAGCACGCAGTTGAACAGCGCCTGATGAGCGGGTCGGTAGAAGTCTCCGGGCCGTAATACCTCCACCACGTCGGCGATGGCGTCCTTGGACAGCAGCATTCCACCGAGCACTGATTGCTCGGCGGTGATGTCCTGCGGCGGCTGCCGGTCAAAGGACTGCCCGCTGTCCTCCAGCCGCACGCCGCGGTCATCCACCAGCGCCACTAGTGGGTACCTGCCCTTCCCCGACTGTCCGACCCCGATCGAACACACGTTCTACCTGATGGCACCGACAGAAACCGTCTGGACGGTCCGCTGCTCGTTCCATCAGCCGCGCCGGGCGAGGTTAGGGCGGCCCGGAAGCGTGGGCAAGCGACCGCTGGGGACAACATGGGGACGCGGTAGAGGACGGAGCGCCCGACCTTGCTCATAGTGCGAGAGGCGGCTGGGGACAACATGGGGAAAAGTTGCCGAAATATCGACATCTTGGCAGCTCGTAGGGCTGTGGACAGCTGTGGGAAAAACTCCCTGCCGTGACTGGGCGTGTCCCGGCGATGCTTCACCGCTCCAGCGTGTCGGCAGCACCGCGCAGGGGTGGGACGCCATCGGCACTGTCCGTGTCGTCCAACGATACGGTGTCCCAGCGTGCTGAGGTGCCATGACGGGCAACTTCTGTTGCAATGTTGTGCTGTGGCATATCCGCAGAAGGCGTACCCACGCGCCGTTCGTGCCGCACCTGGGTCGACGAGATCACCACCACCGCGCACATCCGCCTGCTGTCCTCGCCTTCACCCAGAACCCGCACCAGAAAGAACCCGGAGCGGCGGCCTCTGCCGCACAGCCGGGAGTCGCCCCTGCCCACTTCCAGAAACGATGCCACACACGATCAACCAGAAAGATCAAAGATCACTACGCAATCGGCATGAAACATCGAGGATACTTTGGTCGGCAAGGGGCCGCTCGAGGAGCGTCGGCCGCTATGCTGTTCCTGGCCTGGGTCGCAATAGATAGAGGTGGTGCATCCCATATGTCTGACTACAAACACAAGACGCTGGCGCGACGCGGGCAACTTTTGAGAAGCCACAGGCCCGCACTGCTTGGCGTTGTCAGCTTGGTCAACCGCCTAAGGAGCTACGCGCACATGCAAGTGGCAGCCGGGAGAGTGTTTGATGATATCCGAGGCTAGATTTACGAATGAACACCCTGTCATGGCGATTGGGCTGGACGTCGGCGGAACCAAGATCATGGGTGGGGTAGTAAGCGCTGATGGTCGAATAATTGATCGTGTACTAGCGCCGACGCCGGCAAGCGACGACGAGGCAGCGACATTGGCATCGATCACACAGGTCATCGACGAGTTACGTACCAGACATCCGCGCGTGAAGGCAATCGGCGTCGGTGCGGCAGGCCTCGTGGAGTGGCCAGAGGGATACATTCGCTTTGCTCCCAATAACGCCTACCGCAACCTGCCGCTGCGTGCGCTTCTGCAGAACGCAACCGGTCTGCCGACCGTGGTCGACAACGACGCCAACGTGGCCGCCTGTGCCGAGGCACGTTTTGGCGCCGAGCTCGCTAGACAAGATATGGTGCTACTCACCGTCGGCACCGGTATCGGCGGCGGCCTAGTGCTCAATGGCGAAGTCTTTAGGGGCGCAAGCGGGCTGGGAGGGGAAGTCGGGCACTTGATCGTCGACCCAGACGGGGACCGATGTGGTTGTGGCAACGTCGGCTGCCTCGAGGCGATGGCATCGGGAAGCACACTCGGCCGGTACGGGCGTCAGGCTGCGATGGCCGACCCAAACGGACGGTTGGCCCAGTTGGCGGGCGCGCCGGAGCAGGTGAATGGAGAAATCGTCTTTCAGGCGGCGCGTGAAGCCGACCCCACCGCTTGTGCCCTGTTCGACCGGGTCGGCTTCTGGCTCGGCGTGGGGATTGCATCGCTCGTGACAATCTTCGACCCGCAGCTGGTGGTGCTCAGTGGTGGGCTTGCCGAGACTGGCGACCTGCTCCTCGACCCAGCCCGCGCGAGCCTTCAACAGTTTGTGTTCGCGCGCGAACACCGGGAGCTTCCCCAGTTGGTCGTCGCACGGCTCGGTTTGGACAGCGGCGTGATCGGCGCCGCCACACTTGCGCTCCACCAATGGCATCCCCGCTCGGTGACCGTCACATAGTTCACAATTCGCTACTGTGCGGAAGACCCGGGTCGTACTCGCGAGAGTGTTTGGGGCAGATCCATAAAACGTCGCCGGACTGAGTATGGAAGCGGCGAAGGCCGCCAAAACTTCGTGAACGGTCTAGCTCGAAGAGGAGTTGTCGCAAGGCTCGAAGTCCGGCTCCCTGGGCGCTGGTCAAGTGGCTCTGAGGCTCGATGGCGGTGTCATCGCGGATGTCTGGCGGGGGAAGCTTCTCCACGATGGTGCCCATAAGATCGATCTTGTTCTTGGTGTTCCCGAGTTCCTGCTCGTTCCAGACGACACCTGCGACCGCCTTCGCGACTGGCAATATCAGCCGCAGTGTCTTGATCACCAGCCGTAGATAAGGTGCGGCGTCGCGGAACCATTCCTCCTGACAGTTCGCATCGTATGTGGCCTCAGGCCAGGCGTGCCAGTGGTCAGGGTGTTCGCACCACAGCGTAAGTCGGTAGTGGCGCTGCCAGATTTGTGCCCGCCTCCAACCGGACTCCACCGGAACGAATGTAAACAGTCGAGGGCAGTCATCGACTTCAGTAGTGACCACCTTCAAGATATTCCGAACTCCGTTGGCTAGTTCGGCTTGGCAAGCGCGGAGCCGATGGAGATCGACTGCGACATCATCCAATCGGTTCAGTACCTCGTCAAGCCGCGGAAGGGCTGGCGCCGCGAATCCTGTGAGCAATTGGGCGACATCGTAGAGTTCGTCACACTCGCGGCAGTCGATCTGTACGTCTCCGCGCTGGCGGCGTCGGTCGAGGGTCTGGAACTTGAACCTACCTGTGCATTGGATGCGGCTATCCAAGCGTTTCGGACAGGGGACGAACAGCTCATACCTCAATCCCGGCCACCGTTCGCTGACGAGTTCTTCGAGACTACCACGCAGAATGTTGAAGAAATAGTCAGGAGAAGGCGCACACACCGTCAGCATAAGGTGCCGGTCGCCGAACAACTCGAAGAGCGCCTCGGAGTCGTATCGTCGATATTCCAGAAAGACACCCGAACGCCAGTGCAGTCCGGTCGAGTGGTGATGGTTGCGAACCGTAAGCCATGCAACGAGCCCCGAGGGCAACTCATCCATGCTGCACACGAGCCCGAGAGTGCGTGTGTCCGGCACATCCGCAGCCCCGGACCACGGTAGTACGGGTTTCTCGTAGGGCACAAGCTGGCCGACAAGACTCTTGCGTTCCTCCTCCGGTAGGCGGTGTGAGACATCGAATTTTTCCATCAACCGTAGAAAGTAGGGATGGTACTCGGTTGGATACGCGTCATCACGACCCCAAATATCCTTGAGTCGAGCATGGTCGAGCACACCACCGGCTGCTCGCGTCGGTTGGTCATTCAACACATAGCTGATTGCTTTCGTGAGCCATTCGTGTTGGAGAACTATGATGTCGCGCAGCCCGTCGTCCTCGCCGTAGTAGATGATGTGTCCGAGGTCGTGCAGCAGGTTGGCAAGTGTCGCCGTAGCTTCACCGTCCAGCCTGTGGCGCGCACAGCTCGTCACGAACTCCTGACGGGTGATCTGCGGCTGGGATAGAGCCCGGATCTCGTCGTGGGCGGCAATCCAGCGCCTGCTCCACCGCTCACCCATTTGTGGCAGCTTGGCGGCTTGATCGGCGATTGCCTGGTGCAATTCGTCTATACCCGTTCCGGAGCAACTATCGATAGTGTAGTGCCCAGCCAGGAGGTCTCCGAATTTTTGTTTGAGGCTCGGATAGTCCAACTCCGGACTACCCATCTCGTCAGCATGGGTTGCCACCACAATGACCCGCGCGTCCTCCCCCACCCGCAACCGGATCCGGCGCAGCCATCCCTCGACCTCGTTCTGCTCCACGCCCTGACGTGGATGCCAGACCACCAAGTACAGCGCTCGACGGCTGAAGAAGAACTGTTGCGTGATGCGATAGACCTCCTGGCCGCCGAAGTCCCATGTGTTCATGGTAATGTCCGCAATTAGGCCAGGGTGTTTGCACCTCAGCTTCCCGACCTCGATGGGGTGAGTCGGGGGCCGGTTCTCAATAAACGGCTTGCCTTGTAACGCTGCCACTAATGATGTCTTGCCGACCTTACCCTCGCCCACCAAAAGCAGCTTTGCCTCATATTGTGGCTCAGCGTCCTTAAGGCTCCGCAGATATGCGAACAGCTCGTTTGCACCACGCTCCAAAAGCTCGAGCAACGGCTCTCGGAGAGAATTCCCACCGAGACGAAGTAGAACAACTTCTGGCAGGTCTCCCAGCTCCGGTGACAGTGTGGTCAGATGATTTCCGCCGAGGTCGATGAATTCGAGATTGATCAGACGTCCGATCTCCGGCGGCAGCGCCGTCAACCGGTTGCCTTCGAGGCGAAGAACCTCCAGCTTGATGAGTCTTCCGAGCTCTCGGGGGAGGACGCCGAGCTGGTTGCCCTCGAGGTTGAGGAACTCAAGGTGGGCCAGTCGTCCAATCTCCACCGGCAATGCGCTGAGCTGGTTGTCTGCCAGATGCAGGCTTCGGAGTCTTATGAGTTGTCCGATCTCCGATGGCAAAGCGCCGAGATCATTGCTCTCGAGATGCAAGCTTTGGAGTCTGGTGAGTTGTCCGATCTCCGGAGGCAGCGCGGTCAACCGGTTGCCTTCAAGGCGAAGAACCTCCAGGTTGACAAGTTGCCCCAGCTCCATCGGTAGGGCGCTGAGCCGATTGCTCTCCAAACTGAGGAAGTCGAGGTTGGTCAGCCGCCCGATCTCCGGCGGCAAGGCGCCGAGCCGGTTGCCCTCGAGGTGCAAGTTCTGAAGCCTGGCAAGTTGCCCGATCTCCGGGGGCAGGGCCACCAGCTGATTGCCCTCGAGGTGCAAGTTCTGAAGGCTGACAAGTTGGCCGATCTCCGGGGGCAGGGCCACCAGCTGATTGCCGTCAAGCCGCAGTTCGCAGAGGTTTGTGAGTTGCCCGATCTCCGGCGGCAGCGTCGTCAACTGCCTCCCAGCGAGATCTAGACTTGACTGTCTAGTGGATGCGACTTCCAGGATGCGGCTCCTGGCTGCCTGGTACTCGGTCGAGGCTTCCAAGTCCATCCTGGTCTCCCCGTTATGGCTGGCTCAGGTTGAGGAACTGGCTGATCGCGACGGCTGCGGCTCCCTGCGCACCCAAGTCCACCGCCACCATCTTGCGCTTGATGTCGCAATCCCTGAACGCGGTCGAGAATGTATAGGTCGGCAGCACGCCATCGACTCTCTCCCACAGGAGTTCGGTAGCCTGGGGATGCAGGCTGTGGATGATGATCTTCTCTGGGTTCAGGACGTTCAGCAGGATCGAGATAGCGCGAGCGAGCGCCTCACCCGCGTGGCGAAAGGTATCCCGGGCCACCACGTCGCCGTCCCTGGCAAGCCTGACAGCCTCGGCGACGGTGCCAGGTGCTTTCTCATGGCGTGGCTTGCCGGTCTTGATGGCTCGCAGAATCGCGCGGTCGGTGGCGATGCTCTCCAGGCAGCCGCGGTTTCCACAACGGCAATTCGGACCGTCAGGATCAACAACGATATGACCTAGCTCGCCAGCGATGCCCGATGCGCCGTGGAAAAGGTCGTTGTTCACCACGAGGCCACAGCCGATTCCTTCAGCTAGGAGTATTACGGCGAACGACCCGATCCCGTGACCATCCCCGAACCATTGCTCGGCTACCGCAAGGGCATTGACATCGTTCTCAACCGTCACCTCGAGAGTCGTTGCCTCCCTGAGTCGCTTCCCGAGGGGAACATCGTGCCATTGGAGGTTGGGGGAGTAGATGACCTGTCCGGACGCGGGATGGATATGCCCACCGAGCTCCACTCCAAGCCCGAGACACTTGTAGTCGCGAGGGAGGCGCTGCGTGAGGTCTCTAGTCAGCTGGGTCACCCCGCTGATGACGGTATCGACGCTCGCCCCCTGATTCTCCAAGGGGTGCTCCATCCGCAGCGTCTGCCCGCCCACGGTCAGCGTTCGGCATCGGAGGTTGGTAACGACCCCGATGAGTCTTGTCGGGAGGATCCTGACGCCAAGGACGCAACAGTCGTCGACAACGTGCACCGCGGTTTCTTGATCACGTAGCTGTCCTGGGGCTCGGACGTAGCCTCGGTCGATCAGCGTCCCGACGGCCTTCTCGACGGTCTCCGCGGAATGTCCGGTTACCTGGACGATCTTCTGAGGACTAGAGCCGGTCTCGTTTCTTGCAATCGTTACGAAGGTCTCGACCAGCGTGAGGTTTCGGCGCTCAGCGTGCTCTAATGGCCCCACAGCTCTGCCTCCTTGCCCGAGAACAGTGAAGCAATCATCGTCTTCGAGTCTCACATCTGGGGACTTCGACACGGCCCCAGCATGTGGTCGAGGACGTGCAGCTCGACCTTCGTACGGAGACCAAAGCTCTCCAGCGGTAGGCTACGTAACGTCTTGCTGACGCGCTACGGCCAATAGCCGCTCCAGCTGGGTTCGCCGATCGCGTTTTTCCTCGGTGATGACCGGGGCAGCTCGCGCAGAAGCCGTGGTCGCCCAACCGAGGACCAGTGCCGCCAACGACGCGATGCGCCATCCGTGAGCGCGTCGGGTGAGTTCGGCGAACGCGAAAGTTGCCTACGGCAACGACAACTCCGAGCGCAACAGTCAGCGGTCGCCTGATTCCCTGCTCAGCCGGCGTGGTCTGATTGCCGGCTCAGCCAGCAGTGGTGACCTTGACAGGGACGGTCACCGAGACCTCCGGGTGCAGCCGGACGGTCACCTGGTAGTCACCTGCGGACTTGATCGGTCCGTCGAGGTCGACAGCTCGCTTGTCCAACGTGGGGCCGCCCGCTGTACGGACCGCATCGACGACGTCGGCCACGGTGACCGAACCGAACAGCTTCCCGCCGGACCTGGCGGCTTTGGCCGTCACGGACACTGTGCCCAGATCCGACAGGGTGCCGGCAACTTCTCGGGCGTGACCGAGGTCGCGGATCTGCCGCGCCTGCCTGGCCCGGCGGATGGTGGCCACCTGCTTCTCCGCACCGCTAGTGGCCACGATGGCCAGATTGCGAGGAAGCAGGTAGTTGCGGGCGTACCCATCCTTGACCTGGACCAGATCGCCGGGTGCGCCGAGGTTGGGGACGTCAGCGGTAAGGATGATCTTCACGTGATCGCTTCTTCCTCGGCTCAGCGTACGGTCGACGTGTAGGGCAGCAGAGCCACCTCGCGGGCGTTCTTCACCGCAACCGCGACATCGCGCTGGTGCTGGCTGCAGTTGCCGGTAACCCGGCGGGCACGGATCTTGCCGCGGTCGGAGATGTACTTCCGCAATAACACCGTGTCCTTGTAGTCGATAATGGCGTCGGAGTCCTTACAAAAAATGCAGATCTTCTTCTTCGGTTTACGAATCGGTGGCTTGGCCATGATGGGGGTACTCCTGAATGGGTAGCCGAGAACGGATGATCAGAACGGGGGCTCGTCGTCGTAACCGGCGGCGCCGCCGCCAGATCCGGCCGGCGCACCGACCTGTGGTGCCGAACTCCACGGATCGTCGGCCGGCGACCCGGACGAGCCATAGCCGCCGCTACCCGACGGGCCACCCTGACGGGTCACCTTGTTGACCTTGGCGGTGGCATAGCGCAGCGAGGGGCCGACCTCATCGACCTCCATCTCGACGACAGTGCGCTTCTCGCCCTCTCGAGTCTCGAACGAGCGCTGGCGCAGCCGCCCACTGACGATCACACGCATGCCTCGGGTGAGCGACTCGGCGGTATTCTCCGCGGCCTGCCGCCAGATGTTGCAACGCAGGAAGAGCGCTTCACCGTCTTTCCACTCGCCGGTCTGCCGGTCGAAGGTACGTGGGGTGGACGCCACTGTGAAGTTTGCTACCGCCGCGCCGGACGGGGTGAACCGCAACTCCGGATCGGCGGTGAGGTTGCCGATCACCGTGATGACAGTTTCGCCGGCCATGTCAGCCCTTCCTCCCGGTCTCGCGCCGCAGCACCTTGGTGCGCAGGATCGTCTCGCTCAGTGAAAGCTGCCGGTCGAGCTCGGCCACCGTATCGGGGGTACAGGAGATGTCGACCACCGCGTAAATGCCTTCGGTGCGCTTGTTGATCTCGAAGGACAGCCTGCGCTTGCCCCAGACCTCGACCTTGTCGACGCTGCCGCCCTGCGTCCGCACGACGCCGAGGAACTGCTCCAGCGATGGCGCAACGGTGCGCTCGTCGAGTTGCGGATCGAGGATGACCATCATCTCGTAATGACGCATGAAGACCACTAACCTCCTGTGGACTGGTCGGCCGCGGACTCTCCGCGGCAGGAGGGGTGCCGCCGGCTGCGCCGGCAATTGAACCTGTGCCGTCTCGCGATCAACATCAGCG
>JBOHGX010000298.1:0-4715 GCA_050700255.1 Pseudonocardiaceae bacterium | reverse complement strand
TGTTATTGCCCGACTGGGTGCGACGGCACTCGTCACCGCTCAAGATCATCGGCACGCCCTGGCTGAGCAGCAGGATGGCGGCAAAATTCTTGATCTGGCGCTGGCGCAGCCGCTCGATCTCGGGGTCGTCGGTCTCACCCTCCGCACCGCAGTTCCAGCTGTTGTTGTCGTCGGCGCCGTCGCGGTTGCCCTCGCCGTTGGCCTCGTTGTGCTTCCAGTTGTACGTCACAAGATCATTCAGCGTGAAGCCGTCATGAGCGGTGATGAAGTTGACGCTGTTGGTCGGTCTCCTACCCTCTGACTCATACAAGTCGGCGCTGCCGGCGATGCGGGTGGCCATCGCTGCGACAAGTCCAGGGTCGCCCTTGACGAAGCGGCGGATATCGTCACGGTATCGGCCGTTCCACTCGCACCAACGCTCGCCTGGAAATCCTCCGACCTGATAGAGCCCTCCGGCGTCCCAGGCCTCGGCGATGACCTTCGTGTCGGCCAAGGCGTCGGCCAGTTCGATGGCCCACACCACCGGAGGCATCGCTAGCACAGCGCCGTCAGGCCCACGCGACAGCACTGAGCCGAGATCGAAGCGAAAGCCGTCGACGTGGCACTCGGTGACCCAGTACTCCAATGAGTCGGAAATGAGCTTCGTCATGAGCGGATGATTGGCATTGACCGTGTTCCCAGTGCCCGAGTAGTTCATGTAGTACCGCCGGTCTTGGGAGCTGAGGTGATAGTAGGACTCGTTGGCCAGGCCACGGAAGCTGATCGTTGGGCCCTCATGGTTACCTTCGCTGGTGTGGTTGTAGACGACATCAAGGATCACCTCGATACCCGCCTTGTGCAGCGCTTTCACCAGGTCGCGGAACTCATCCAGGTGGTTACCACCCTCAGGATTCATGCAGTACCACAACTGCGGTGCAAAGAAGCTATAGGGGTCGTACCCCCAGAAGTTGTATAAGCTCTCCCCACCAGGGCCGTGACGAAGTACCTCAGCTTCGTCGAAGTCGAAGATCGGCAACAGCTCAACAGCAGTGATCCCGAGCTCTTTCAGGTAAGGAATTTTCTCGATCACGCCAGCGAATTTTCCAGGCTGCCCGCAGCCGGAACTCGGCGAACATGTGAAGCCACGCACGTGCATCTCATAAATGAGAGTCTGGTTCAGCGGCGTATTGAGCGGCCGATCCCCCTCCCAGTCATAGGAACCACAGTCTATGACGACGCTGCGCATTGAGGTCGCGATGTTGTCTGCTAATCCAGTCGCGTCCACGCGGTCCCAGACAATGTCGACATTCCCGCGCGCATAGGGATCAATAAGTACCTTGTTGCGGTTGAAACGGTACCCGGCGCCGGGGTCGAACGGACCATCCACGCGATAAGCGTACATCTGTCCCGGCTGTATACCCTTCACATGCACATGCCAGAAATGAAAATCTCTGTTCACGGCCGGATCCAGCACGATCACGTGCTCCGGTTCGGCCGCATCATGGGTAGGAAACAACAACAGCTCGACGCTGGTCGCATGCTCGGCGTAGAGCGAGAAATTAACACCCTCGCTGTCAGGTATTGCACCCAAGGGCTGCGTTCTTCCAGGGAGAGCTTCAATTTTTGTTGCGCACATTTCAGTTCCCTCTATAGTGTCCGCGTCAGAGCGAGAGAGTATGCGGCTCTCGTGCACACATCTGCACGGTAGATGCTGGAATGGACCCCGAACATCGGGATTCCCCCTAGGCTTTAGTGCTACAACGGCACTTCGGCGTTGTCCGAGGCCCGGATCACCCGGCCGGGGGCAGCCGAAATGCGGTTTCCGATGTCCGGCTCAGCTTGCGGCCGTTGACGGCGCGGTGGCCGGGCACGAGCAGCCAGGGTGGGCGCGGGTCCGCTTCTGTGCGGCAACGGTGAGTATCGCCCAGACCACCTTGCCGCCGGAAAGCTGAGATGAGGTTCCCCAGGTCCGACTGAGCTTGTCAACGAGTACCAGGCCGCGGCCGCCGGGGGCGGGGAGGCCAGGTGCTCGCAGCCGGGGTGGGCGCGGGTCTGCGTCGGCCACTGCGATGGTAAGCATGCTGCTGCGCAGATCCAGGCGCAGCCAGCCGTCTGAACGCGCGTGGTACACCATATTCTCGGTCAGCTCCGAGGCAACTACTACGGCGCCGGCCGCCATCCCGGGGATGCCCCACTCGTGACAGGTTTGCTCGACCAGCCGCCTGGCTAGCCGCCCGCTGACCGGGTCGCATGGCAGCTGGACTTGGCGCCGGCAACGGCGGGGTGCGGCGTTGAGTCCCTTGATGGCCTCGCTGACACTGTGGTAGGTGGGGACGAACCGCGGTACGGCACTGAAGTCAAGCATGGTGCGTAGCGGCTGCTGCGCCGCGGCCAGTACGACCGGCACTCCGGGCCAGTTGTTGATGCGGTCATGCACGGTCGGGAACAGCGTGAGCAACGCGGCAATGGCCGTCCGCATGCTGGCCAGGTCCACCACGATTGCCGCCGGTTCCTCGGCTGCAAACTTGACCAGGCCATCCCGCAGTCGCTCGTAGGTCTCGGGGGTCAACTCCCCCACGGGTCGCACCACCAGGTTGCGGCCCTGGAAGTGGGCGTCGAGTAGGAGGGAGGCGGTCATGTCACGCTTGTGGTTCCAGCGGCGACCCACGCCGTCATCCGTGCCACCCGACAGACTCGTCATCTGACCCACCCCTACATTGTGTCCATTCATGGACCTGGCCGAGCTCGGTGTTTGTGGCCCATCCATCGCGGCTTGATGCCTCTGCTTCGCCACAGCAACGCTTCATCCCACGCGCAGCCTTGGCATCGCGAGGTTCTCCCCGACTCACCGGCTCAACCAGCGACCACAGGTAAGGAGAATGCGCAACGCCGGGTACGTACGTCATGCTCAATCGCCGATCGGGTGAAACTGTGTGCAGCTCTAGCCTGAGCAGGGCGGCCGCTGACGGCACTGATGCGTTCGGCACCCGACGGCGTGCTGAATCGATGACCTACTGAGCTTTGCGCTTGGGCGGAATGACGATGAGCGGGCGGTAGTAGCCGGCGCCTTGCGGCTCGCCGACCGGTTGTCCGTCGACTTCCACCCAGGCGTGGGCGACGAAAGGAGCGGTGCGCACGCCGGTGCACCAGGTGGGCCACACACCACGGATGCGGCACAGCAGCGTGGTGGCCAAGGAGCGCTGTAGGCAGTACCGGCCGCCGCACAACACGCTGACCGCCAGGACCGCGTCCTGGGCGTCCTTGACCTGCTGGTAGGTGCCCGGTGCGGCGCGGCGGCGCAGCAAAGTGAGCACGGCGCGGATGCGTCGTGGTGGCAGGTGGGCGAGCACGCGGGCGATGCCGACGGCAACCAGGGCAGCGGGACGTTGCCGAATCGGGATGCTCCCGCCGCGTTCCACGGTCTGTGGCTGCGTCATGGGCGCGCCCTTCCTTGAAGCTCGTTAACCAGGCCGGCGGTGCGTAGCCGCTCCAGGAGGGCGGTGACGTCGGCGGCCGCTTGCTCCATGCTCA
Source organism: Pseudonocardiaceae bacterium (assembly GCA_050700255.1). Classification (GTDB taxonomy): domain Bacteria; phylum Actinomycetota; class Actinomycetes; order Mycobacteriales; family Pseudonocardiaceae. Next base: position 1,205 of record JBOHGX010000298.1, on the reverse strand, counting down.
CCGTGTGCCGGTCGGCCAGGGTCTGGGCGGCCTGGTGGGGGGCAGCGCCGTCGAGCAGCAGCCGAAGGACGAGTGCGCCGGTGGGGTTGAGTTGCCAGTAGCGGCCAGCGCGCTCGTCAAGCAAGACCACTCCGTCGTCGGTGTCCACGGTGGATACGTCAGCCCGCAGTTGCACAGTCATCGTGAGGCTCCTCTCGCGGTGGCGGGGGCGGCCGGAGTGAGGGCGCCCGGGGTGAGGCTGCGCAGCCAGGCTTCGCAGGCCAAGGTTCGGTCAAGTGCCACCAGATCGAGGGTGTAGGGGTAGAGCCCGAGACACACCTTGCGCAAGGCATCGGCGTCGACCAGGCCGAGCCGGGCCAGCACCGGATCGTCGAGCAGAGCGGCGAGGTGGGGCCGAGCCTCGCGCAACCCGGCGTGCCAGTCGACACTGAAATCGCCCTTGGTGGTGCGTTGCATGACCGCGGGGGGCACCAGGTCGCGCATCGCCTCGACGATCAGCGGCTTGAATCGCCATGGGGTGGTGCGCTCGTGCAGACGCACAGCCAGGCAGGCTTCGACCATCCGGTCGTCGAGGAACGGGGCAGCCAGCGGCAGCCCGGCCCGGGCCATGATTCCAGCGATGTGACGGGTGAAGTAGCTGACGCCGCGGAGATGCTCCAGAGTGGCGTGCTGGCCGCGGGTGGGCGCCAGGGGCTGTGCGTTGGCGGCTGCCTCGTGGAGCAGGGTCCGGGCCGCGTCGGCCGCATGTGGGGTGGCCCATGACGGGAGTCGTAGGGCGGGGCCCCAGCCGAGCTTGGGCATCCCGCGCGCCGGTGGGGAGGCGGTGAGGTCGTCAACAGCGGCGGTCAGCCATTGCTGGTAGCTGCGGCGGTCGGTCAGCCCGCGCAGCGTGGCCGCCAGCGGCCAGCCGCTCACCGCGCGGCGGCCTCGCAGATGGTTGGCCGCGATGCGGGGATGGGCCCAGGCGGTGGTGTGCAGGTAGGCCGCCGGGGCCTGCAACACCTGATCACCGCCGATCCCACACAGGTGCAGCCGGCTACCGCACTGAACGAGCTGACGGGCGACGGCGGCAGTGCGCGCATGGTCCCGGATGGCGATGTGCGGCTCGTCGGCTCCCACACCGCCCTGGCCGACATCCGCATACATCAGCGGCAGCTGCTGCTTGTCGAGCACGAGATGCTCGATGCCGCCCATGTGTTCAGCGG